>NZ_JCANVJ010000006.1:0-151633 GCF_059569355.1 Desulfobotulus sapovorans DSM 2055
AGCTGCGCTCCGGCGCGCGCCTCATGCTGCTGGATCCCAACCGGCTCAAGACCTCCTTTTTCGAGCGTCTGGAAAACGCCATTCAGGGCCGTGGCCATGCGGGCTATCTCCATGAAGGTGTGGCCGAAGGATCGGACTATCTGCGCCAGATCACGGCGGAAGAGCTTCGGGAAGAGGCGGGGCGGCAGGTCTGGGTGCAGCTTCGAAAGGACAATCATTTTCTGGATTGTGAGTGCATCGCCCTGGCTCAGGCCCTCTGGGAATGGCCCGGCGGCGGCGTGAACCTTCTTCAGGATCGGGTGAATGTGGTGGAAGAAGCCGCCCCGCCGCCTCCGCCCCGGAGGCCGAAGGGGGAAAGGCCGGAGAAGGGGCGCAAACTTCCCGGCTGGCGGGACAGGATGTGAACCATGGAATTTTTTACAACGGACAGCATAAAGGAGGCAGCATGAAACCCAGCCCTACGGCCCTTGTGGGCTTAAAAGAAATTTGTGCTTATGCGCGGATGAGTGCACCGAGGCTGAAGATTGCCATTCAGGTGCACGGCTTTCCTGCAAAGCAGCTCATCGGAACGGAGTGGCAGTCGGACATGCAGCTTGTGGATGAATGGCGGCGGGAGAGGATTGGGCGGGGTGCTGCGTGAGGGGAAACGTCTATGAGAACCTGACATGACCACGACGATGCATTTGAAAAATAAAAACCATTAACAAATTGATAAAATTAAATAAATTTGCAGTGGCCATTTTCAGGTCAATCATGTTGTTCGGTTCAAGTCACGCTTCATTTAGTAATGTGCTGTGATTTACTCTCCTTTTGTTTCGTATTGGTTGATATTAACGTGCAATGAATTTCTTTTTTAGCAAAGTTTTTAATTAGGCTTAAAACAGCCTCTTTCTTTACAATTGGCATTGTACCTCCTTAGAATGTTAATAATTCAATCTCGCTCAGTAAGATTGTTAATAAACAAAGATGCGATAAGATAATCAGTGAAAACATTTACTTCTCCTGACAAAAACTGCTCGCCAGAAGATGAGTCTAAGCATTTGTATTTTTTTTATTATCCAACTCACTCACATTTAAAATATCGCTACGAGGCCAACCTTCGCACTGTGCGGGTTTAATCTCATGGATTGTACATTGATTATCCTGTGAAAGAAAAACGCACTGTCCCTTTATATCTTTTAAAAAAAAAACTGTTATTTCTCCAAGTTCAGTATCTAAAAGCTCTTCATATGAATAATTGTGAATAAACTCTTTATTTGTTAGCCCTAGCTTGTGAGAGATTCTTTTAATGTCTTCAGGGAATAGGATCACACCATTTTGATTAGAAAAGTTTTTACAACAGTCTCCACATAAATTGCAGTATGCCATGGTTTGTTTCCTCTCGCAGTCTACTATTCTTTAACAAGTCTATACTTTAATATATACCTATTACCTAAAATGAGATTATTAATATTCCAGGATATTATTCCTTGAGATGCCGAGAGTTCAGGGTTTGCTATTCGAGCAATCTCAGTTCTGTTAACAACACCAGCGTTATCTAGTACAATTTTAGGGGTCATTATTATGAATTTATACCCACCTGGAGCAATAAATTTAAGATTCGCTTTTTGTACAGGTAAATTTGCTGGAATTCCTACATATGTACCATTGTCAGAGAATGCATCTTTTTCAGTTTCTGAAGTGTCTATTCTGATCTCATACAAAAAACTTTCTTTTTTTAAAAGAGGAGGGTCAATGACGCTTGACCATGAGATCATTCTGATTCTTTTTGAAAAAAAACTAAGTCCCATTTTGTATATGCTAGACCTTGAGTCTGTCATTTTTCTTTCACTTTTTTTGTCAACAACAGAGTAATTAAATTTTATTTTATCTGGTTCTACAAACCAACCAAAATTATCAAATGGTATCGTCTTAACAGGAGTATTACCTATGTTAGTGACTTCATAAACGCTCCTCATTATGCAATCACCAGTCTCGCTTATCCTCCACTCATGTTCAATATTCTGGTATATAGGTTTCTCCGTATTTCTGTCTATCCAGTTTATTTTTTGCCATCTGTCAATCAATCTGTAAATAGTGGCTAATAGCAAATAAATAAGGATAATAGCAATATATGAGACTACGAAATAAATACTAATTTCATTATGCCATAGTGCGATTCCCACTGCACCAACACTAAAAATTAGTGCTGTCAAATTTGAATGTATAATTTTTTTCAAGATCTTTATTGTTTCTATCACGTCTTTCTTCTCTTACAAAAAAAGGGGTCAAAAAAAGAGGTCAGACCTCTTTTAGCCTTAAGCGGGTTGAATTATCATAAGATTTATATCTTACACATAGGTCATTAACAGTAACCGAAACCACATCAAGACAAGTTTTTGCAAAAACTGGTTCAATAACCAATAAATTCATCCAGCCTGATATCCCAATATTTTTTTCTTCTAACTCATAAATTTTATCTTTATTTGTTTTTTTTAATCTGTCTATTCTACCGTTAGTATGTGCAATAGCATTACGTACAACTGCAAGATTTTTTAGCTTGCTCCATTGTTCATTTTCTACTACCAAAGGAAAATTGAGAATATGTTCAAAATATTTTTTTGCTTTATCTAGCAAGTTTCCACTTAAGTCATCTATCCCTAACTTGACCTTTTTCTTATCTTTTAATTCGTCAGCGATCTCCAGCATTGAGGCCTCAAAAACTGAATACACTGAAACTATGAATGGAGACCAAAAAATCCTTGGATAAAAAATATCGATTTTGTGATGCACTTCTTGCAGTTCAGATATTAGATCCTCCTCATCCCTGAAAAACCCTTTTCCCCTTTTTTCTTCAAGCTTACTATGCTCTTCGTCAATCAATCGTTTTACATTACTTTCAATAATATAAAATTGATCATTCAAGGCGCTTAGCTCAAGCTTTATATCTATAAGTCGAAGATCCAAGTCAAGTATCATAATTTGTCCATAAAATTTGAATGAAGAGGCATAAACTTTTTTAATTCACCCTCAAAAAAGCGATCCTTTTCCATATCCCACCCATCCGCCCCTGACAAGCCCTTGCGTCCGTTTTCCGTAGTTTTCCGCCTTTTTCCCCCATCCGCAACAGCGTCTTGACATTCCATTCCGGTCTGGGTACTGTTTTCATGCTGCGGCAAAAAACCGCAGTCGGGATTCGCACCCCCGAAAGCAGAGGAGCTAGCGCCCTCCACCATGAAAGAAATGCAGGCGCATTTTTTGCGCCCTTGCTCACCCTTATGGCGGAGCTGTGCGGGGCTTCTTCGGAAGCGCCGGTTCTCCTTTGCCCGGTAGTGCGAACCCGCTCAGCTCCGTCTCCCTTTTCGCACAAGGGCGGCGGATTCCCAGCTATCACCAGCAAAGGAGACCGTCATGACACAGAACCTGCCCACCACTGCTTTCACTTTTCAGGATCACACCGTAAGAACCCTCACCGAAGAAAACGGAAGCCTCTGGTTTGTTGCCAGAGATGTTTGCGATGCCCTGGGCATTTCGTGGAGGGGCAACACACTGGACAGTATTCCGGAAAACTGGAGGGGGATGCGGAGTTTCCGCACCCCCCTCCAGAACCAGCACGGGGTGTACGGCGAACAGGAACAGGAGTTCGTCACCATCAACGAACCCGCCCTGTACAAGCTGGCCTTCCGTTCCAACAAACCCGCCGCCGAAGACTTCACCAACTGGGTGGTCTCGGAAGTGCTTCCCGCCATCCGCAAAACAGGCCGTTTCTCGGTGACGGCTCCGGCCCTTGCCACGGAAGCCCCGGACAGGGAAGACCAGATCCGCCTTGCCCGCAAGCTCGTGACGCAGGTGAACGCCATCCTCCGGGATCTTCCCACCCTTGGCCGCCTGTATCAGGATATGGGCGTTTCCGTAAATGAGATCCTCCGTGCCCTCTGCGTCCTCAACCCGGATATCCACCACGAAGCCTTACTCCAGTCCCTCCGGAATCATGATACCGCAGCAAAACCCCGGAACTGATCCATAAAGAAAGCCCCTGCATCCTTTTCGGTGCGGGGGTTTTTGTTTTATCCAGCCAAGCCCCCAACCCCCGTCAAACAAAATCAAGCCCCATTCAGCAAAAAAGAACACCCCTCCACGCACATCTGAGCAGCCCATAAAAAACACCCCCCATCCCGGCCCTATACTCCCCGCAGAAATTATCACCTGAAAGAGGTCTGACCCCTTTTATGAAAAAAGGAAGCGGGACATGGATACAACGGTACAGGTTTTTGAAAATCGGGAGTTTGGGCAGGTAAGGATTAAGGACATCCACGGGGAAAACTGGTTTGTTCTGGCGGACATACTGAGGGCCATAGACACAAGCACGCCGCCGCATGTTGCAAAGGCATCCCTGTCAGAGGTTTTCGGAGATGGGGGAATTGCTGTTACCCCCATCCCGGATGCCCTCGGAAGAATCCAGGAGTCCACCATCATCAGCGAGCCCGCCATGACCTACCTTGTGGCCCAGAGCCGTACCGAAACGGCAAAAAAGCTGAACAGGTGGATTCACGGGGATATCCTCCCCTCCATCCGGCGCACCGGGGCATATCAGATCCCCCGCAACGACCACCCCCTCAAAATCCTGATCCAGAAGGATTTTTGGGCAGCGGAATGTGTTGCCGACATGCTCCGGGTTTCCGATGACTCCCGGCTGGCCCTTTGTTATGCCATCTATGACCGCCATGGTCTGGATAAATCTGTACTGCCCCAGTACTCGGAAGCACCCCGTCCGCGCATGTCCGCATCGGCCCTTTTAAAAAAACACAACGTGGACATGAGCACCATCAGATTTAATCAGCTCATGGTGAACAATGGGATGCTGAAGGAGCGGGAGCGCACCGGAGCCAGTGGGGCGGTCAGAAAATTCAAGAACCTCACGGATCTGGGTCTGGCTTTCGGCGAGAATATGGTTTCCCCGCAAAACCCCGGAGAAACCCAGCCCATGTATTATGAGGATGCCTTTGAGGATCTTCTCATGACCCTGACCATGGGGACGTCTCAGGAGCCGTGATGGGTGCTGACACATCCTGCACCGGTCTGTACCGTTTTTATAAAAGGGATCAGAACCCTTTTCGCTTTATCTCCAGTCCCTCCGGGATTATGACTCCGCAGCGAAACCCCGGAACTGATCCATAAACAAAGCCCCTGCATCCTTTTCGGTGTGGGGGCTTTTTCTTGTCCGGGATTGATCTTTTTTCCGCCATTTTATAGGGTGGAAGCTTCGAAAGGGGCTTTTGCCCTTTTTCTTTCCTTTATGAGGTGATGTATGGGTGAAAGCCGGGTGATTTCCAGATTGCAGGATTTACAGGACAAGGCCGCAAAACGTCAGGCGCTGGTTGAAAAGCTGAAGGCGGAGCTTTCCCTTCTCCATGGCCCGTCCGGGAAAGCCCCCTCCCACGATGCCCTCCGCAAGGCCCTGAACGCCTATCTTGAACAGGGCAAAAGCCCTGAAGCCCTTTCCGCCGAAAAAGAAAAGCCTTCCCTCACAGAAGAAATCCGCCGCCACATGGCCGCGCTGAACATGCTGCCCTCCCGCACGGCACAGGACTATCTGGATGCCGCAGGTATCCCAAAAAGCGCAGGGGAAGCCCTGGCATCGGACTGGCGGAATGTGGGAGCCGCACTCTGGGATTCCTGGGCAAAGCATCATCATAAGGGAGAAGGGGCGGGGCATGGACAGCGGTGATCCGATGACGGGTCTGGCCTATATTTTCATTACGGGCAAAAAATCAAAGTAAGCTCCGGGTGGAGAGACCCCGGAAGCTTCCTGTCAGATAAAAAAGCCCCTGCATCCTTTTCGGTGCGGGGGCTTTTTCTTGTCCGGGAGCCGGGCAGAAAATTTTGTTGCTCATATTCTTTAAAAAATGAGAGACAAGCTTCTTTGTTTTGCATAGATTAGAAACAAAGGGTCTTGCTTCTCATATTCTCGCAAATCTGAGCAACAAACGCCCTTGTGCGGAAGGGATGGGAAGCAAAGGCCTGTCCGTCATTTCCTAAAAAATCCCTGAGGAGCAGACGATGTCCCTGAATCTGGATCAGGCGGTTCATTATCATTACGATGCCTTTCCACCGGAGCGCCTTGATACGGGACGCTTTCTGGAAGAGCTTCTGGATGCCACCGCCGCCATGGCCCGCTATGATCAGATGCTGAAGACCATGCACAACAGCGAAATTCTTCTTGCTCCCCTGCGGAGTCAGGAAGCGGTGCTTTCTTCCCGCATCGAAGGCACCATCAGCACCATGGATGAAGTGCTGATGTATGAGGCGGAATCCGACGGCTCGGACAGAAACACTTCTGAAACCCGGTCCGATGTCATTGAAACCGCCCTGTATCAGCGGGCTTTACGCGGGGCGCAGCAGGCGATGGAAGACGGGTATCCCCTGTCCCAGTTGCTCATCCGGGGAGTTCACCAGACCCTGCTTTCCTTTGGAAGGGGAGCGGCCAAATCTCCCGGAGAGTTTAAGAAAGAGCAGAACTATCTGGCAGACAAAATGAGCCGTAACATCCTCTTTGTTCCCATCAGCCCGGAACGCCTGCCGGAGGGCATGGACAGGCTCTTTGCCTATATCGGAGAAAGCAGGCATCCCGCCCTCATCAAAACCGCTTTGGCCCATGTGGAGTTTGAGGCCCTGCACCCCTTCAAGGATGGTAACGGGCGGATCGGCAGAATGCTCATTACCCTGATGCTCTGGTCTTCGGGGATCATATCCGCACCACATTTTTACATCAGCGGCTATTTTGAGGAAAACCGGGATACCTACATCGACGCCATGCGCCGGGTTTCAGAAAAGGGAGACTGGGAGGACTGGTGTCGGTTTTTCATGAAGGCGCTGGCGGTGCAGGCGGGAAGGAATCTCGATACCGCAGACCAGATCCGCTCCCTTTACGATGAAATGAAACGGGTTTTTGCGGAAGTGCTTTCGTCAAAGTGGTCCATCGAGGCGCTGGATTTTGTTTTCACCTTCCCGGTTTTCACGGTCAGCCGATTCAAAGAAAAAAGCGGTGTTCCCGCTGCAAGCTCCGCCCGGTTCACCACCTTGCTGCTGGAAAAGGATCTGATCCGTAAAGTGAGGGAGGCAAGCGGAAGAAAACCTGCTGTTTATGCCTTTGAACCTCTGATGCGGCTGGTGAGGGTGTAGGAAGGGGTTTTTCTGATGCCCGGAAGCCCGGCCCTGATCCATAAACAAAGCCCCTGCATCCTTTTCGGTGCGGGGGCTTTTTGCGTCTGGAGGTCAGTGGCGCCCTGGGGCAGGCAGTGTTCTCATTTTTCCACATCAAATGATGTGGAAAAACAGGAACTGGAGAAAGGTCGGGCAGGCCCTTTTCTCAGTCTCTATTTGTTTCTGTCCATATAGCTTCTAATGCCAAACCCGCTGCCAAGGCCGCCAAGGAACACGGCAAAAAGCTTGATGACCTCCCGGTACAGTTCCTTGTCTGAGCCGACCAGAAAAACGGTGGCGAATATGAACAGAACGGCAAAGACAAGAACGTATATCAGGGTGTATTTTCTGTTTTCTGCTGCATCCCTGAAAGACCTTTCATCATCTTTTTCGGCAAGTTCGAGAATTCTGGTGATGTGGGTTTCATTGATTTTGTCCACAAGGGGATGGGGAACCGGCCCCAGCCTGTGCATGGACATCCCGATTTCCAGAACCTTCCTTGCTTCCGGGGGAAGCCCTTTAAGCATCTCCGGCTCCACAAAACCCACGTCATTTTTTTCAGAATACCCCTTGCCTTCTTCTGGGGCGGTATCCTTTGTGTTTGTTTCCGTATCCGTCATTGCAGCAACTCCCGAAGGCGGCCTGAGCTGATTTTACTGACCAGCACCTTTTCAATGCGTTCGGATATTTCTGCACCTGAGTAGGATGCAGCGGCCTGCCGGACAAGGGCTTCAAAGGCCTGATCATCCATATGGCCTTCATTGCGGAGACGTACTATATACCGGATGAGATTCTGAAAAGCGGTGCGCCGGGCCTGAGCAAGGGTGTCGCTTCTGTCTTCATGGAAAGCCATGGAGACAAAAGGATGCTTCCCTGACTGTCCGTATGTGTTCAAATACATATGCCCTCCGGAACACGGATGGTTTATTGCACGTAAAAAAATCTGCTGGCAGCAGTATAGCATGATAGACGGCAGGAGCAATGCCTGCTCGTTTATCCGGATCAGTGGTAGCCATTCCCGCAGATCATGACAAGGTTTTTATGCCTTACACCCTCCACCCCCCGTCAAGCAAAATCAAACCCCATTCAGCAAAAAAGCCCCCCCATCCACGCACATCTGAGCACCCCATAAAAAACGCCCCCCATCCCGGCCCTATACTCCCCGCAGAAATTGTCCGTTTTTCTGCGGGGACTTTTCCCCGTCTTTCCCCAAGGCGAGGATGCTATGCCCTTCCGGATGCTGGAACTTCTCAAAACAGAAATCTGGGCCGCTGCGCCTTCGGCTCTGGATGCCCTGGCTTCGGCCCTGCGACACCCCACCGCTGCCCCTTCTTCCCAGGCCCCTGATCCGGAGCCGTTCACCCGTTCCGGCGGCATTGCCCTTCTCCCGGTCACGGGAACCCTGTCTCCGGATTACGGCTATGCCGGGGCCTTTGCCCCCCTTCGCACGGGATACAAAGGCCTGCGCCAGCAGTTTGATCTCGCCATGGCAGACCCCGGCATCCATACCCTGCTGCTCTGTTTCAACTCCCCCGGCGGCACGGTGCAGGGCTGCAAAGAGCTGGTGGATCACATGGCTTCGGCCAAGGCTGCATCGGGCAAACGGGTGGTGGGCTATGTGGACGGAGCCTGCATGTCTGCGGCTCTGTGGCTTTCATCGGTCTGCGATGAAGTCGCCGCCCCGGCCACGGCCTTGGTGGGCAGCATCGGCGTGTTGCAGATCCATGCGGACTGGAGCCGCTTCAACGAAAAAACGGGCATCACCTTTTCCTATCTTTCGGCGGGAAGCTTCAAGGCCCTGCCCAATGCGGACACCCCCCTCAACGACACGGGCCGGGCCTATGTTCAGGAACGTCTGGACAGGCTCTACGCTATTTTCACGGAATCCTACGCCAGCCTCCGGGGGCTTTCTCCGGAAGCCATCCGGGCCACGGATGCCCGGATCTATCTGGCGGAAGACGCCCTCAAAGAAGGGCTGGTGGATCGCATCACCCCCGGCCTCGAACCCTTTATGGCAGCACTCAGGGAGGAAAACATGGATGTGAACAAACTCAAAGCGGAGCACCCCGCCCTTTACGCCCAGATCAAGGCCGAGGGCGGGGATGCGGTGCGTGCGGAACTGGCACCCAAAATCAGCGCGGCCGGGGAGGATATCCTTTCCATGGTGGCCATGGTGGCGGGGCCGGAAGTTTCGGGCAAAATCCGCACCCTTCAGGGGCTGGGGCTGAAGGCGGATCAGATCAAAGCCATGGCCGATGCCGGGCTTCTGGCTCTGGGGGCGCAGGCCAATCCCCAGACACCCGCCCCTGCTGCCCCGGCTCAGAACCCAATGGCAGGCCCCACCCCGGCCCAGATTCTCGCGGCCTTGCAGGCGGCCACACCTCCCGCCGTTGCTGTGGGGGGATCACCTGCGGGTGCAGCGGCCCTTCCCGGAAGCGGCCCGGATTTCCTGACGCTGGTGGAAGGCCACATGGCGGCCAAGGCCTGTTCCAGAGGCGAGGCCATGCGGGAGATGCAGGCCAAGCATCCGGAAGCCCATAAAGCCTACATCCTCAGCCTTCAGAAAGGCGGTGCCGCATGAGTTTCGTTCTCGGGCCCAGATCCTACGAAGTGGGAACAGGCGGTGTGGAGTCTTTCCGCATTGTGCAGTTTGACGGGGACAAGGTGATTCTGAACAGCGCAGCCGGAACACCCATCGGCTTTGCCACCACCTATGCGCTGGAAGGGGAACGGGTGTCCGTGCAGCATCTTGGGGTGGACGGCACCTGGGAGCTGGAAACCGCCGGAGCCGTTACCGCCGGGGGCTTTGTTTTTGCGGCGGATCAGGGGCGGATTCAGGCCCTTCCCGCAAGCGCCGGGACGTACCGGAAGATCGGCATTGCCCTGAAAGGGGCGGCGGGTGAAGGGGAGATCATCGAGGTGCTGCCCTATGATTTTCATGCCAGCGTAAGCGTTTAGAGGCCCTCACCCCGGCCCTCTCCCTGAGGGAGAGGGGGTTAAAGGAAAGGAAATACCATGCGCGCCACCAACGGCAGTCTTATCTGGCGTCCCGATCTGGGCGCTACCGTACTCGAAACCCTCCGCGATCCCTCGGAGGGCTATATCGGCCTTTCGGTCATGCCTGTGCATAAGGTCATGGCCAGAGGCGACACCTATCCCGTGATTCCTGCGGAAGTGCTCTTTTCCGATGAAGACGTGGACCGCTCCCCCAGGGGCCGGTACCACAGGTCGGAATGGGAGTACGAGCGGGGGAAATATGCGGTGTCGGAAAAGGGCCACGAAGAAGCTTTAGATGATGTGGAATGGGAAGAGCTGGAAAACCAGCGGGCCGGACTGGCCGAGGAAATCGCCACCCGCCGCACCATGGCCATCATCCTCCGGGCGCAGGAAAAGCGCATTGCCGCCCGGGTGATGAACCCTTCGGTATTTACACCCCACAACGTGGCCAAAAAATGGAGCAACCCGGCGGAAGGAACGCCGGTGCAGGATATCCGGGACGGCAAAGCCGCCTTCCGCCAGCAGTGCGGCATGGAGCCGGATGCGCTGGTGCTCTCCTGGCAGGTGGCGGAATGGCTGAAGGCCAATGGCGAGATCCGGGAGCAGCTCAAATTCACCTTCCCCGGCATTGACTTAAACCGCCTTACGGCGGATCAGCTGGCCCAGATCCTGAACGTGAAGACCGTGCTGGTGGCGGGTGGGATGCGCAATGCCTCGCCCAAGGGCAAGCGGCTGGTCTTTGAAGACATCTGGACGGACACCCACGCCGCGCTGGTAAAGATTTCTGCCAGCTACGACATCACGGAACCCTGTGTGGGCCGCACCTTTGTCTATGCCAAAGATGCCAGCTCGGAGCCTCTTGTGGAGCAGTACCGGGAAGAGGCCCTGCGCTCAGAGATCATCCGGGTGCGGCATGACGTGGATGAAGCCTACCTGCGCTCCTACTACGATGATGGCCGCATCCGCACGGATGTGTCCGGCAAGTGCTGTTACCTCATCGGTGGAATCAAATAGCCCTCTTTGGTGAGGATCGGGATGAGGGTCAAAGCCCCCTCCCCCCCCTGGGAGAGGGCCGGGGTGAGGGCCAGACAACAAAGGAGACGCGGCGTGCGGATACCGGAAGAACTTTTTAAAGCCTGCATGGAAGTCGCACCCGCTGTTCTGCTGGCCATGCTGGGAGGGATGGTGAGGATGCTGCAAAACCCCAAAGCCTTTTCGTGGTGCTGGTTTTTCGGCGGGCTGCTCATGAGCGCCTTTGTGGGCATCCTCGTCTTTCTTCTCATTGCCGATGCCGAGGCCGTGTCCCCCAACTTCCGGGCCGCTGTCTGTGGCGTGAGCGGCTATTCCTCCGCCCAGATCCTGGGTCTTCTGGAAAAGAGAGTGCTGCGGGCCGTGGCAGAAAGGGGAAAATGATGCACCCCTTCATGAGCGCAGGCTTTGCCCTGCTGCCAGAAGCCATGCAAAGCCCTGCGGCCATGGCCATGCTCTACGCCATTGGGATGCAGGAATCCCGCTTCCTTCACCGTCGTCAGATCCGGGGGCCTGCGCGGGGCTTCTGGCAATTTGAAAAGGCTGGCATTGCTGGGGTGCTGAACCACCCCGCCACGGCCATCATCATCCGCCGGATTCTGATAAGGCTGCGCTACCGCGTGAGCGTGGAGGAAAGCCATGCCGCCATCCAGCACAACGACGCCCTGGCCTGCTGCTATGCGCGGCTGCTGCTCTGGCCCATCCCGGAACCCCTTCCAGGGCCGGATGAGCCGGAGGAAGGCTGGCGTCAGTACCTTGCTGCATGGAGACCCGGAGATCCCAGGCCGGAAACCTGGAACGGATATTTCAAGGAAGCCCTGCGGCTTTCCATGGAGGGAAAATGGACATCGTAACAATGGAACCCGGAACCCTTATCGCTCTGGCGGTTATCGGCCTTGGCTACGGGCTGGCCTCGGACATCATCGGAGAAAGCCCCCTGCCGGACAGCTCCGTGGCCGGGCTGGTGTTTCGTCTGGGCCGTAAAGCCGGGGAATGGATACGGGAAAGGATGCGCAGATGATGAAGGAACTGGAGGCCCTGATCCGTTCGGATCTGGCCCATATGTATGAGGATCTGGGAGAATCTGCGGAATACCTGCCCAAGGGCGGCGGTTCTCTTCCCCTGCGCCTGAGGCGTGGGAAACGTCGGCGCTTTGAGCACCGGGGACGGTTTGTGGAAGGAATGCGGGTTTTCCTTCTCGCGGAGACCATCGCGACGCCGGATTTCGGGGATCGTATCCGGATCGGGGGGGAACTCTGGGAAGTCGCTCCCGCAGAGCTGAGAATGGACGACATGGAAACGGTCAGCGCCGGGATGGAGTGGTCTCTGGAGGTGATTTCAACCCGCCTGCCGACGTACAGGTGACCCATGCTGGAACTGTATGTGGACAACAGGGGGGAAATTGCCCTGGAAAATCTGGAAGAACTGCTCGCAAAATTTCCGGAACATGCGGAAAGAGCAGCGGCGTCGGCCCTCAGATCCGAGGGCTGGCGTCTGCAACACATCCTCAAAAACGCCATCCGTCAGAACGGGCCGGAAAATGCACCCTGGCCGGAGCTGAATCCCCATACGGCCGTCCTGAACCGGGGCAAAAAACGCTGGCTGAAAAACTGGAAATCCGTGTGGCGGACAGACCGGAAGACCGGAAAGAAACACAGGGGCCGGGAATACTGGGAGTATAAGACCGCCACCCGTCAGCGGGGCGGTGGCCGGTCTTCAGAAAAAAGCGGCATGGAAACAGACATCGCTCAACGGCGGAACCCCATGTCCAAATTCGCAGGCGCCATCCGTTATGAGTACGATGACAGTTCCGGTCTGCTGTCTGTGGGATTTGTCCGGGCCAGCTTTCAATTTCGGGAGATGTTGCAGCGGCAGATGGCCGGATATGCAACGCCGGTCACAGACCGCACCCGCAGACGGTCTTTTGCTCTGGGTTTCCCGCTGAAAAAAAGCACCTCTCAGCTGGTCACCCCTCCTCGGCCTCTGATCGGGCCTGTGTTTGCTGCGGAACAGACGACCATCCGGAACAATCTGGAGAGGCAGGTTTTTGAAAGACTCCATCATTATATAGGAGGTGGGAAATCATGAGCGTGGGGTGTGTGCTGGATCGTGTGCGGGATGTGCTCCTGTCGGATACGGGAATCAATGACTGGTGTCAGACCCGGTATGGCAGGCTGCCTGAGGTGCAGATCGGAGTGGGGATTTCTCCGCCCCCGCTGGAATCCTATCCCATGATCCTCATTCTGGAGGTGCGCTGTGCAGGGGAGCGTCAGGGCAATGCCCGCAGGCCAGTTTATGAAGTGTGGATCTCTCTGGGGGTCGTGGCGGGGGAGCCTGTGACGGACGGGCGGTGCAGGGAAATGCCCGGCATCCGGGAGGTGGAGATTTTTAGGGAACAGGTGGCTTCCGCCCTCACGGGTGCCTCCATCGGCAAGGTGGAGGTACAGGAACATGCGGGGCAGGACAGCATCGGCCCTGTGGCGGTAACGGCGTTTATGGTGACCATACAGCAATAAGGAGAACATACCATGAGTGGAAATGTACAGGCAGACAGTTTTCTGGGGTCAGGAGACCTTTATATTGATCGTCTGAATGAAGACGGATCTTCCACGGGCCTGATGGCCGCAGGCAATGCGGTGCGTTTTGCCATCCAGTCCCAGAGCGAGGTGAAGGAACAGACCTCCCGTGGCCGTTCCACCTACGGGCAGGTGATCGCTTCCGCAAACCTGCCCAAACCCTCGACCCTGGCCATTACCCTGGATCAGCTTTCTCCGGAAGTCATGGCCATGGCCTTTCTTGGAGAGGTAAAAACCATCAATCAGGGCGGTGGAACGGTAACGGATCAGGCCGTGACCCTGCTGGCCGGGGGGCGGTTTGTGGATCTGGGCAAGGGCAACATCACGGCGGAGTCCGTGGTGCTGACCAATACCGCAGGGGATGTGGCCTATGCGGAAGGTACGGACTATGAGGTGCATTACCGCATGGGATGGGTTCGCGCCCTGCCCGAAGGTCTGCTGGCTTCCGGCGGTGCGGCAAAAATCGGGTTTGCCCATGGGGCGGTATCGGGCAAGGAAATTTCCGGAGCCACACAGCCCAGCATCCGCGCCCGTTTTGTGCTGGACGGCAAAAACGAGACCAATGGCAAGCCCTGCCGGGTGGAGGTGTTCATGGCCCAGATCAAGCCGGACAGCCCGGTGGATTTCCTGAGTCAGGATTTTTCCGCCATGGAGATGAGCGGCACCATGCTGACACCTTCGGGGAAATCCACGCCCTATGTGGTGCAGATGCTGGATTAACGGGAATCCGGGGCGGGAGACCGCCCCACGGAAGGAGAGAGTATGCCGAGGGTGACGATAAAGCTGGAAGACCGGATGCTGACAGCGAGGGAGCTGACGGTGGAGGAAATCCGGGAAATCATGGATGAGCTGGATGGCCGGAGACGGATGCTGGCGGCTGTGCAGGATCGGGAGAGGCGTGAGCGGGAGGCGGGAGGAGAGACCCATGCCGAATCTCTCCTCGATATGCTGAAAAGTTATGACAGCCTGCGTTCCGGCGTAAGTCTTCTGGATATGCTGTTCCCCGGTCAGGTTCCGGGACTGGCCGTTTCTCTGTCAACGGGTCTTCCCCTGTTCGGTACGGGAGGTCTGGAAGCTTTTCCGCCCTCAGAACTGGAGAAGATTCTGGACGGTGTGGTGGCGGCAAACCCTATCTATGCGGCGATGGTCAGCAGAATGGGGCAACTCCAGAACCCCTGACCGGCGTGGACATCGACCGCATGTGCAGCCGTCTGGTTCAGGCAGGATACCCTGACCCCTGGCACTGGCCCTGGCAGCGGCTGCTGCGGGTTCTGCCCATGGTTCCTGCTACTCACGAAATCCATAAACCAGCGTCATGAAGATCCTCAGGATCATGAGCGCCAGAATCAGCAGAAGCATCCAGCCAGCGATACGGAGCACCCAGGCCATGGAGGTACTGGCCAGGGGTTCCGGCCCCATCCATGCGAGACCGCAAAGGGGGATGGCAATACAGGCACAGATCATCATGTACATTCTGAAGGTGATCTTCATGGCCGTTTTTCCTTTCAGTTACAGAATAACAGGATAGACCGGGGGTTTCAATGGGAGCTGATATAGCCATCCGCCTGCGGATGAAAACCGAGGGTGAAGCAGAAACAAAGGGCCTGACAGAGGAAGTAAAAAACCTCTCCGGAGAGCTTACGAAAATGCAGGCCGTAGCGGGTAAAGCGGAGGCCTTCCGTGAGGCCCAGACCCGGCAGAAAGAATACCGGGAGGCTATCCAGAACACCCGTAAAACCATGAAGGAGCTGGAAGCCTCCATGGGTGAGGGGGAGAAGGCAACCGCTGCCACCCGCACAGAGTATATGCAGGCAACCCGGACTCTGGAGGGACTGGAACGTAAGTATGAGACCAGCGACAAGGTTTTAGCAAGGCTGAAATCCAGACAGCAGGAATACAAGGAAGAAGTGCAGCAGGCCCGTACGGTTGTGAAAACATTAGAAACTGCCATGGGAGATGGAAACACCGCTACGGAGGCCAGCCGTCTGGAATATACGATGGCTGTTCGCAGCCTTGATCAGCTCGAAAAAAAATATGACAAAACCTCCACGGAAATTGTGAACTTTCAAGACCAGCAGAAGGATTTAGGGATAACGATCCGGGAAAGTCGCCGGGTTGTCAAAGAGCTGGAAACCGGAATGAATGAAAATGGTGCCGCCACGGCGAGAACCCGTGCGGAATACCATCAGGCCGTCCGTTCCCTGGAAGGGCTGGAAACCCAGTATGTCCAGAACGGGGAAAAATTGGGGCGCCTGAGAAAGGAACTGCGCGGTGCGGGGGTGGATACCTCGAAAGTCCGGATGGAAGAAGCCCGCCTGAAGGAGGGCATGGATCAGACCCGCAGCACACTACATCTTCAGACAGATATGCTGAAGGCCTACCAGACCCTGGGGCTGCGGTCTCACAGGGATATTCATGCCGAGGTCACCAGACTGAATCAGGCGTATAAAATCCTGTCCGCCTCCGGCCAGCTTTCTTCCAGCGAGATGCTGAAGGCCCAGCAGGCGTTACAGCGTCAGACGGCCCGCCTGAGGGAAGAGACCAATGGCTGGGCCAAGGCCCTTTCCCTGACGCAAACGGGGATGGTTGGCATGGCGACTGCCGTGTATGCGGCAAATAAAAGCCTTGGCGTTTATTCCGACTACACACAGCGTATGGCAGAGGTAAACACCCTTCTCGATGTGTCCGCAGAAAAGCATCAGGCCCTTTCCGATGAAATTCTGAATCTCTCCCGCATTGTCCCCCAGACCGGCTCCGAACTGGCTGCCGCCCAGTATGATATTCTTTCCGCAGGGGTGGCCCTTGAAGATTCCATGTCTGTGCTGAAGCTGTCTGCAAAAGCCGCCGTGGCCGGTGTGACCGATACAAAGACGGCGGTAAATGTCGGTGTGGGTGTCATCAACGCCTATGGCATGTCCATTGATGCACTGGGCGGGGTGTATGACACCCTGTTTCAGACCGTGAAGCTGGGGGTCACCACCTTCCCGGAGCTGGCCTCTTCCATTGGGGCGGCCCTGCCTACAGCTGTGGCCGCAGGGGTTTCCTTTGAAGACCTTTCCGCAGCCATCGTAACCCTGACCAAGGCTGGCATCAGGACGCCACAGGCGCTTACAGCCATCAAAGGGGCTATCAATGCCATGGCAGCCCCTACACCGGAAGCAAAAAAGAAATTTGAGGAACTGGGGATAACCTGGGAGGGCCTGCTTCCCACGCTGGATGCCATCTGGCAGAAGGGGCTGGGGCTGGAGCAGATGCGTTTTCTGATTCCGGATGAGGAGGCCCGTACAGGGGTTCTGGCCCTCACTCAGAACCACGAAGGGTTAATGAAGTCATTGGGGGGAGTAAAACAAAAGCTTGATGCCATGGATGGCGCCTTTGACAAAATGAAGGACACCCCTGAAAACCAGATCAAACTGTTCCGCAATGAACTGGATAAGCTGAATATCGAGATTGGAGGCCTGCTGGCGCAGGCCGCCCTCCCCCTCGCACAGAAGTTCAGGGATCTGTCTGTGAATATTGAAACTCTTCCTGGCCCAATGCAGGCTTTTTTGGGCATAACCGCGCTTCTGACGGGAGGGTTTCTGGCCTGGCACATGGGCATCCGGCAGGTGGTGCAGGGGCTACACGGCATGGCTCTGGTGGCTCAGGAAACCACACTCCGCTTAAAGGGCCAGAACGCAGCAGCGCGGGAAGCCGCCATTGCCAACGGGCAGGCTGCCACAGCCATGACAGGGGCGGCAACGGCTGGCAGGGCCTTGGGTGTTGCCATGGCAGGTGTGGGGATGGCCTACGATGTGGTGAAAATTTATGAGGCTGTACAGGCGTTTCTGGAGATGCGTGAGGCCATGGGAGAAGCGGATGATGCCCAGAGCCGGATGCTGAAGGGGGCTGCGGAACTGAAGGCCCGGTATGCGGAGTTTGCGGATGTCAAAATCCCCGGCAATCTTCTGGAGCTGCCCCGGCAGGAGCTGGAAGATCTGCACGGTAAGCTGGCCAAGGCCCGTGCCTATAACACGGCGCTTCTCAATGAGCTGTCTGTGAAGGCACAGGAAACCACATGGTACGGAACGGCGACGGAGGAAGCCCTGGCCGCACAGGAGGCGCTGAAGGAACTCCATAAAAAACAGGAGAACGTGATTCAGGCGCTGACGGATACACGGAAGGCCATGGATGGGGCGGTGGAAGGATCCAGGGAATATGCGGCTCAGGTGAGCCGTGAAAGAGAGTCCCATCAGAAGGCGCTGGACGTGCTGGAGAAACGGATGCAGGCCCTTGACACGCACTACAAGACGGCCCTGGAATCCGTAAAAAAATACGTGGAACAGGGTTTTTATACAGAAGCTGAAGGGGAAACACGGACGCTGGAACTCCAGAAGGAGATGCTCAAAAAAAAGACAGCTCTGCTGGAAGACCGGCTGCGGGAGGTGCAGGCTCTGGCGGATCAGGAGATTGCCACAGCGGGCCGGGTGTCGGATACCACCATAAAAATGGAGGAAGAGACCCGGAAAGCAAAAACCAAAGCCGTGCGGGAATATGAGGCCCTTGTCCGCAGGGAAGCGGAAGAGACTCTGAACCATCTCATGAAACAGCAGGATACGGAGGCCGCCCACAGGGATGCGCTGTATAAAAAAACTCTGGCGGAGATCAGCTTACAGGAAGCGCGTGGTGTTTTGCCCCATGCCGAAGCCATCAAAAAAAAGATGGAGGCCGAAGACGCCTTTGCCAGATGGCGGCTGGAAAAGGCGGAACGGGTTCTGACAGCCATGGCAGAAGTCTATGGCCGTGAGTCTGAGGAATACAAACGTGCCCTGAATGACAGGCTGGCTGCGGAAGCGGGGCTTATGGAGGTACAGAGCCGGGCCGTTGCGGGTCAGCAGGAGATCAACAAGGCTGCCAGGGAAGGCACGGAAGCTGCCAAAGAGGGCGCAGAGGCTGCCAAAGAAGGTGCAAAAGCAACAAAAGAAGCCTCCAAAGCGGTTGACGGTCTGGCCATATCTCTGGGCAACAGCCAGCATCCTCTGCAACTGCTGATTTCCGATCTGAAGGAATTTAAGGCAAAAATCACGGATCTCGGTACCCAGACCCTGGGGGATGTAACCAGCAGTTTTGATCTTGTGGCGGAAAAGGCCCGTGAGATGAACCGTCTGTTTCATGAAACCGGAGAAACGGGCTTTGGCAGGCTGGAGGTGTGGGTAAAAAGTTTTTCCCATGAACTCCGGGACATGGAGCGTCAGTTCGAGGCCCTGAACGGCATGTTGGGTACCTTCGGCGTGCAGATGGACATGGGGAACATGACGCTGGAGCAGGGAGCTGCCGTGGCTGTGGAAATGGTCGGGGTCTTACGGAAATACCGGGAGGAACTGGATCGGACGGACAGGACACTGGAAGAGATCACCGGCACAGCCAGGGTATGGCTTGATGCCGTGGCAAGCGGCTCTGAGGACACGGCAGTCAGGTCTGAGAATGCCATGCAGCAGGCGCTGAAGGGGTTTGCGGCTGCACGGGACGGCGTTGCGGAGCTTACGGAAAAGATCCGGGAGCTGGAGAGCATGGCGTGGGTGGATGCGGATTCCCTGCGGCAGGCGACGGAGGACGCCGTTTCCATGATGGAGGAGATTTATGCCGCAGGCAAAAAGACCGTGGATGACCTGATTGCGGACTGGGAGCGTCTTGCGGGTGAGATTGAGGCCATTGAGAGCCAGATCCTCTCCATTCAGGAATCGACTCAGGAGAAGATCCGGGAGCTGCGCAGAAAGACCATGGATGATGAGGCCGCATGGCAGGATCGTCGTCTGGAATATGAGGAAACCTTTGATGCCGCTGTCCGGGCCATGGCGGAGGGCAGAGCAGAACAGGCCGCAGAGCTGTTCAAACAGGCTGAGACCCTTGCCTCATCCCTGTCGGCGGAGGTGAAAAATCAGCAGGGTGAGGTGGTGAGCAGTCTGGAACAGAACACCCGGACGGCCATTGAGCTGATGCAGCAGGCCTCAGACGGCGCAACCGGGGCGCTGTTGCAGCAGCAGGAGGGACTTAAAAACCATCAGGGCCAGGTTGCGGATGCTGTCCGGGCGACCCGTCAGGAACTGGTGTCCCTTGGCGAAACCATGGAGGTGCTGAACAGTGCTTTTCCTCCCCTTGCCGGGATGCACACATGGGACAATGCAACACTGGAAACCTTTCTGAAATTCGCAGACAATGCCGCCCTTCTGAAGCACAGAAGCCTTACCAGCCAGACACAAAAATTCTCAGACGGCGGCCTCATTGGCGGCAGACCCCATTCCGCAGGCGGGACGATCATTGAGGCTGAGAAGGATGAGTACATCATCAACAGACGGGATGCCCTGCGTCACGGCTTTGCCTTCCTGAATCTGCTGAACTCCGGGGGGATTCCCGTATGGGCGACGGAAGCCCTGGTAAAGCGCCAGTGGAGCGGCCCCGCCTTTGCCGCTGAAGGAGGCCGGGTGCTGGCCGCACAGATGGCGCGGATGCCCCGTCTTCCCGCATGGGAGCCGCCCAAAATGGCCCTGGGTGGTCGGGTGGAGGCTGCTGTCTCCCCCTCCCCCTCTCCCGCTCCGGATCGCATCGTGCGGTTTGAGTTCCCCGGTGGTGAGAGTGCTGTGGGGATGTTCGACATGGACAATGAAAGACGGCTGGTGGAGGCTCTGGGAAGAGCCCGCCGCAGGGCGTTATAGGAGAGAACATGGCACAGCAGATTTTCCCGGAGGACGTAAAATTCTTTGCCTCCGAACGCATGGATCAGACGGAACACGGCGGCGGCTGGCTGACCGGGAATGAAATCGTCTCCGGGCAGATGAACAATGCCTTCAAGCAGATTGCCCGCATCCAGCGGGTGTATGGCTCCGTGGAGCTGCTGCGGATGGGCGCAAGGGTGATGACGGACAATACGGCCCTGTATGCAGGCTCCCATGTGGCGCTCACGGATCCGCCCATCGACCCGGAGGTGAGTTTTGTCCTGTTCCCTTCCCAGGAACCGGACGAAAAACGGCCCTCCATGGTGGATCGCATTGAGGGTTTTTATACGCCTCTGGGAGGTGCGGGAAACGCGCCCCTGCGTTACCCGGTAAAACCCGGAGACCGGCAGCTTGTGTTCACGCTCCGGCACAAGGAATATACCCCCTCGTACAAAGAGGATGGCAGTCTGGACTGGGTGCGGAAGGTGGATGTGCATTACGCCCTGAACCTGAATGTGGGGGACAGGATGCTGCTGCCCGGCATGGCAGGGGTGTCGGAGCATGAGAATGATGAAACCATCCAGATTGAACGCATAGAAATCCGGGAAGAACGTCTTGCGGGTGCGGAAGCACGGAACGAATACCACCTGCGTTTCATGCTGGTGACGGTGGCGGCTCCTTTGCTGCGGAACCATGAGGCGGGGGTGACCCCAAGGACGATGGTGGTGGATCCGGGCTGGCGGGCCTATGGTGCGGCCCTGCTGGCCGAGGATGTGACGGCGGGTCAGGACAGGCTGCGGGTGGTGGATCATGAAGTGCGGCTGGCTCCGGTTATCCAGCGGGAGACCCGTGTGGAGGGGATGAAGCTCTTCCCGCCTCCCAGCCTCGGGGAGGTGCTGGTAGAAACGGAGTATGGGGATATCCCTCTGAACGTCTCCCAGCCCTTTGTCTCCGAATGGCTGGCATCGGCCACGGAAACCCTCTACACCCACACCCTGACCCAGGGCCAGCCAAAACCCGGCACCATGAAAATCATGTACCTGAACAGCGCCCGGTGGCAGGTCATTGAAGAGACGGACACCAGTGGAACGCTATCTGGTGCGGGGTACGGGACGGTGAACGGGATGGTGGCAAGCTTTGCCGTGAATGAGGCTGTGGATCCCGGTACCCATATTCTCTTTTTCTATCAGCTTCTCCATGCCTGCACGGAACACAGGAATATCCCGGATGTGGTGGGGGCGGTCACAGGGGGGATGGAGCCTACGGGAGAAGTCCGGCAGGAAGCCTTTGTGGCCGAAGCTTCGCTGGAACCCCAGGCACCGAACTATGGCGTGGCGCGGAACTTTACGGGAGATGCTGCAAGCACCTGGGACATTACCCTTCCCCATAACTCCGTCTTCTGGGGAAGGGTAAAGGTGTATGTGTCGCGGGATGTGGGGCAGACCTGGCAGCTTGCCGCATGGGACACTGCGGATTTCCCGAATCTGGCAGGAAACGGCTATACCGGGACAATGGCGTATCACCCGCCCAATCCGACGCTGGAACGGCCTCTGGCCCGCCTGACCCTGACCTGTCTGCCCGGAACCCCAGCCTTTGACGCTTCATGTCAGGCCGCTGTTTTCTATAAGGGCGGGAATCTGGCCGTAGATTCCTATGGCAACCTCAGCAGCGGGTATCACAGCTTTTCTGTGAACAAAAAAATCAGTGAGGGTTCCGTATATTTTGAGGTTCCGCAACTCTCTGGTCATAGCAGTTCCGGGGGGTGGTGCCGGGTTGGTTTTAAAGACCCTGCCGGGAACAGCTATTCTGCCGAATTTGCGAAATCTTCCACCACCGCAGGGGAGTATGTGGCCCAGGATGCGGGAGGTCTGGCGCGGTTCCGCATGGGGTTCACCCAGGGGGCAGGCGGAGGCGTGTGGCTGTCCGGTGAAAGTCTGGTGGGGGTGGATTTTGCAATGACCTACCTGACTTTTTCGGGGCATTATCTGTTTGCATCGAATGCGATCTCTTACGGGGATTTGTCTCTGGGCGGACGCTATGCGCCCCTGACCCTGGATCTGGCGCAGCAGCAATATTACACCTCCATCGAGGCCGGGACTCTGATTGTGGAAAAGCAGGAGAACGGAAGCTGGACGCAGGTGCTGGCAGATACGGGGGGAAGCCTGATGTCGGGCCTTGCCGGATGGACAGGCTCTGTCTCCCATGCCACAGCCCAGGTGTTTGTGGAGGCTCCGGGGCTTACACCCGGAGAGGCCATCCCCCTCCGGATCTCTGGCTCCGGGATGAAGAACGTCATGCGGGAGGCCTTTTCCGCACCGATCACCCTGCCTGTTCAGAATGTTGTCCCCGGTGCGTCCCTGTTCCGGTACTGGACGGCCAAACCCGGAGGCAGCGGCACACTGGCATGGCTGGCTCAGGATGACGGGGCGGGGAAGCTGATGCTGTCTGACAAGGCAACGGTGAATTTTGAACCGCAGGCGACGGTTCCCTTTACAGGAATGAATTTAAGCAAGCCCTTTTCCGGGGTGGCCATGGCAAAGGTTGGGGATTTTTTCGTCATGGCTTGGGGGGGGACAAACATTAACCCTAATGCAGATGCCTGGATCTATCGTTCCCTGGATGGCAAAGTATGGACGCGCTGTTCCAGTCTTTCGACAAGTAGTGCGGGGCCACCTTCTAAAGGGACACAGATACGTATTCTTCCCGTGAGTCAGGCAATCGTCGTTGCATTCCAGTACAGTCTCTATATCGCACCTGACATAGCCTCTGCTTTTACACACCGTTACTATATAGACAGTCCGCCCACCTGGGTGGATGAGGCCAGCGACAGTGATGACAGAATAATTTTTTCAACAACAAAAACAACGGTTATGACGTTATCCGGCAGTATGAGTTCCAGTCCAAGTATGTATTTTTCAAATCCTGTTTACAGGGGATGCCGTGGGGTCATTGGCAGTGAAAAGGTACTGCTGTTCTGCGACGGCGGTCTGGCCTACACGCTGTCCGCCCCGTTTACAAAAAACCGTTTTATAACGCCCGAAAGCTGGGACTCCGTGGTGACACGGCTATCTGGCAGGCCTTTGTTTGCCTCTGTACTCAATGGGGTCTGCTGGGCAGCCTGCCGTAACGGCATTGTCGTTAACAGCAGTGATGGGGAGACCTTCACGAAGGTTGGAGAAATCCCGTTTACCGGAACAGTGGAAACATTTGATACGGATGGAACAAAATGCGTTGCCATCAGCAGTGCGGGAGAACTGGCACAGTCTCTGGATGGCGGCGTGACCTGGAGTGTGGGAACATCGGACAACGTTTACGCGGATACCTGTGTGCATTACGGCGGGGAGGGCAAATGGTTTGTCACGGGATGGCAGACGGGTGTGGCCAAGATCGACGTGCTTTCCGCTGAAATCCAGCAGATGAACGACGCTGGAGGAAATCCTGTCCGGGAAGTGGGTACCTGGGACGCATCTGCCGGGAAAGGGGCAATCACAAGAGGCCTTCCTCCTGTGGGTGGCGTCTGTCTGGCAGCTTTTGAAACCATGGGATTCAACAGGGCCGCCGTCCACACCTGGGGGGCAGCTCCCCTGCTGCCGGGATCGTTTAAGATCCGGGCAAAAAGCCTCAGCGGGGAGGTTCTGGAAGCCTCTGACGTAAATCAGGTTTTGTCTGGAGAGGCTTCCGGTTCTGTGTACCGGGAAAAGGGCTATGCCCTTTGTACCTTCTCAGGTCACATTGTTCCGGATTCCGTGGAGGCGGATTATGCCTACAACACGGTCTTCCATTCGGAATTCAAAGATATGGATACTCGCAGCCTGCCCCTGTCCGGCAAGGTGCCTGTATTCAAACGCGGGGATGTCCTGCTGGTGACGGATCGCGGTCGGCACCAGCTTTCCGTGGCTGTGGAAGAAGGGACAACGGCGATCCGTATTCATCCAGGAACGGGCCTGCCGCCGGATTTTGGTGCTGGCCTGCGGTTTATGATCCGGGATGAGGTGGTGCTGGCATCCGGCATTGTGGACGGGGTGCTGACCGTGGCCCGTGGCCATGGGGGAACCGTGGCTGCGGCGTATCCGGCGGGCACCTTTGTGGATCTTCACCCTGAAGACCGGCGCATGGAGCGGGTGCCGGTATCCGAGGTGCTGGGGAAAGATTTTTATACAGCCAATGCCATGGCCGCTGGTTTTACGGCAGGGGCCGTGGTGGCTTCCGTGATCCGTACCGGGGAAAAGTTTGCCCAGATGGACGGCTGGCATACCCAGCAGTCCTGGGCCAATATCTGGACACCCTCCACGGACTACAGCGGTTCTTCTGCATCCGACACCTACAATTTCACGGATCACCCCCTGACCCTGAGCAACAAGGGCGCTGTGGATGAGGACTGGTGCCTGCTGGTTGTGGCCACGGATCCCGTGCGGGTGAATGTCATCGGAAAACGTCTGGGTCTGATTGCGGAAAATCTGCCCGTGTCCGCAGCGATTGCGCCGGTCAATCCCATGCTGAACCTCCCCTACTGGTCTCTGGCGGCTGAGGGCTGGGGGGCAGGATGGCAGTTCGGGAACTGCCTGCGGTTCCGGACGCAGGGGACGGAAATCGGGCTGTGGGCGGCCCGGTGTGTGAATGCCCGTGCATCGGATCAGAAAGATGATTCTGCGACCATCGGCGTTTTTGGGGATGTTGCGACCTGACTTAAAAGGATGGGAGATGGCTCTTAAATCATGGAGTATTTCACAATTTGCAGTTCCTGGTGAAGCCATCACGCTTCTTGACAGCGGGATTGGAACCATTCTGCTGCTGTGTCTGATGGTAAGCAACAACAGTGCCCAGAGTGCCCATATCACGGTAGCCCGTGTTGGATCAGACGGGGCCATACGCTTCCAGTGGGCCATAGACATGGCTCCGGGAGAAAGCCCTCTGGTGCTGGATACAAAAATGGTTTTTACCGGGGGGGATCGCCTGATGATTACGTCTGACCAGACAGACGTGGCTGTGGACGGTAATGGAGATATGGCCTGATGGGTTTTTATAAAATTGGTGACAGGTTTGTAAAAACCGGTATTCCTCCATGGGGGATTCCACCCGATAGCGCATACTGGTCTCCGGGCCAGATACAGACAGATCTGTGGTTGTCTGCTGAAAACGTATTTTTCGAAAAAAAATCCGGCCAAAACAGGATTCCTCTATGGCCAGACCAGAGTGGTACAGGACGGTTTGGTGTCCAGCACACCAGTTTGTATCAGCCACAAAAAGCAGAGCCGGAAGCATACCCATCCCTGTCCTTTGCCGCAGGAAAGTGGGAGCTTCTGGATTTTACAGCAACATGCGCGGCTCTCTTTCAGGATAAAAGTTATATCAGCCTGTTTATCGCAGGGTCTGCCGTACCGGGTAGTGTCGCGGCAAGAATTTTTCATGCTTCGGTGCCTGATAACTCCAGGATGCTGGTGACTGTTGAGCACAGACCCAACGACAGCGCAATCCTGTTTGGTGGAAGGCGGTTAAGCACCGATGCGTTTAAGTCATACAGCAAGGCTTACGCAGGAGGAAGGTTTGTGGCCTCTGCTGTGTATGGATTTGCAGAGGCCGTTCTGGGATATGGGCTGAACGGTCTGTTTAGTTCTGCCTCTTTTCAAACCCCTGGAAAAACTGCAAATCAGCCAGCAGGGCGTGTTTATGCCGGTGGAGACGCTTCAAGCACATATGATTTCTCTGGTGATATCCATGAAGTAATTCTGATTGCTTCCAATACCGACACTGCTGTCAGGCAGAGGATAGAAGGATATCTGTGTCATAAATGGGGTGTTCCGTTGTGCGACGGCCATCCGTACCTGCATGTAAGGCCCCGCAGATGACATACAATATCCATCCCCTGGCTGTTGGAACAGATGAGTATTTGCTTGCGGAGTTCTGCGGAATTGTTCTGCCGCCGCTTCTTTCCAATGACATACCGGTTTATACAGCAATACGTGCAGGGCTGATTATTGGATGGCGTGTATCAGGAAACCCTGTAGATACCCACGGAATGTTGTCATGGTCTTACGCCGATGGCCTGAACAACAGCTTCCTGGACATGGTGTGGGAGTTTCTGTGGGCGGATGCCCGGAGTGCGGACATGCTGGCATCCCTTCTCTGGTCTGTACCGGAAAAGGTAAACCCGGAAAACCTTCTGTACTGGAAGGACGCTGGCCATGCGGACGAGACTCCGGAGCTAACCTGGGGGGAGGTGGCGGTTTCTGACCGGGAGCATCCCATGGCCTGGGACGGGATTCTGTCCGCCGATGAGATCCTGCATCTGGCCTATGCCCCTGCCCTGGGTGTGGAACGGCATCAGGCCCTGATCTGGGATATGGCCGCCGCTCTGGATGCGGAACGGGATCTGCGCTGGCGCATGGGACGTTTTGCGGACGGGTCGCAGGATCTGGCCTTTGCCGAAGGCAGGCAGGCGGACAGGGCCATGGCATTCCCCTGGGGAACGGGTTTCCCGGATCCGGAAATCCCCCCTCTGCCGGGGGCATGGATCGAGGCACGGCGGGAATGGCAATTATCCTATCTTACGACAGCGAGTGTGATCATGTATCCTCAGCAGTTTTCAGTGGTGCGCGTATCCGATGGGGCCGTCATCCCCACCCTCTCCGTATCCTGCTCCATGGATGACAGTTCATGGGCCATAGATTTTCAGGGTGTGATTCTCGGGGCGGATGCTGCTGCCAGACTGCGGCCCGGCCCGTACGGAGAGGTGGAGGTGGAAATCACCGTGTCCGGCTACCGGTTCCGCTGTCTGGTGGATGATGTCACCTCCCGGCACACATGGGGTCAGGGTGTGTATTCTTTTTCCGGGGCATCGCCGTCCGTTGTTCTCGGTGGAGACGGTGCCCCGAAATCCAGCCGGGTGTTTGCGGATCTGCCCGCCCGGCAGGTGGTGGCGGAGATCCTCAGGGACACGGGCTGGAGCTGGGACTGGCAGCTTCCTGAAAATCTCTGGCCGATAACGGGATATTCTGTGCGGGATGCCACGGCCATGGACATGCTGGCGGGCCTGATACGGGACGCAGGCGGCATCATCCAGACCCACCCCTATGAACGCACCCTGATCCTGATGTCCGGGTACCCGGTATCGCCCTCAAAGTTCGGTACCCAGATCCCGGACGACTGGCTGCATCAGGGGCTGCTGTCGTCCGCATCGCGCAGGGTGCGGTCGCCACGGTACAACGCCGTGCTGGTATCCGGTGTGCATAGCGGACAGGTCATGCGGATTGTAAGATCCGGCACGGCAGGAGACAGACCCGCTCCGGATGTGGCCGGAGAAAACATCACGGCCCCCTGGGTGAATCAGGAGAACGGACGCACCCTGCTGGCGGCGCAGGGCTATGACAGGATCGAACACAGCTACACGGCGGCCCTGCCTCCACAAGACAGCGGTATCCGGCCCCGTCTCATGCAGGTCTGTGATCTTGTGGAAGTGACAGACCCCTTTGAGGATCGTGTGTTCCGGGGCCGTGTGAAATCCGTAACCGTGGCGGCGGCTGTGGACAAAAACGGCAAAAATCCCACCACAAGACAATCCGTAACCGTGGAGGAATACCTTGTCAGCTAACCTGTATGCAGAATGGCGAAAGGCTGTATCTCCCGGAGACCCCCTGCGGATCTGCCGGGTGGTTGCCCATCATGGGATGGAAAGCGAGCTTCAGGATCTGTCCGGAGGGCAGCGGTTCCGGATTCAGGGAACAGAGTATGCGGTGGATGCGCGGGTATCCGTGCAGGGAGACCGTGTCCGTGGGCCGGTTCCGGAGCTGCCGGACGGCGGGACAATGTACGTGGACTGAGGAGGCGGCATGGCGGAACTGGCGGGTATGGATCTGGGCGGGAACGTGGTCTGGATGGATGAGTTTGACTGGTCTCCGGTAGGGCAGTCCTGCGAGGTGGCCGGGGATGGTGCGCTCGTGGTGGAACATACGTCCACGCCAAGGGGAGGACGGCCCCTGACCCTCCACTGCGGCTGGCAGACACGGGCTGTGGTGAGAACTCTGGTAGCGTTGCGGGATGCCCTGCCCCAGACATGGATGGAGCTGAGGCTGGACGATGGCCGGGAGTTTCAGGTGCTGTTCCGCCATGAAGCGGGGGCGCTGAGTGCGGTACCTGTGCAGCGGCTGGTGGTGCAGGAGGAGACAGATATGTATGACGTGACCCTGAATCTGATGGGTGTATAGCCATAAAACGGGTCTGAACGCTTTTATTCTTTCTTCTTTTATTCAGCGTCTCCCGCTGCTATGCTTTTTCTGCCACGACAGGACTACAGAAAAGGGACACCATGATTTCTCACGATCATAATTTCAAAAACATCTTTCTGGATTTTCCCAGAGAATCCCTGGACTGGCTGCTGCCCGAAGCCATGACGCATCTGGGTGCGGTGCAGAGCTTTGAGTTCATCCGTCAGGAGCCGAAAAAGCAGAAGCTGAAGGATGGCCATCTTTCTCTGGACATGCCCATCCTTTTTCGCTTTGAAAAGGGTGAGGTGGTGCTCTGGCTGGTGGAGTTTCAGGAGAACAAGCAGAAATTCTCCATCCACCGCCTGCTCCGCTATGCCACGGATCTCATGGAAAGCCACCCCAAAGCCCGCGTGGTTCCCACGGTGCTGTTCACCCGCAGGGAAAAGTGGAAAAAGGACGTGGCCCGGGAGCTGGAAAGCCGTCTGGGAGACCGGGTTTTTCTGCATTTTGAATATCAGCTTGTCCGGCTTTTTGACTATGAGGCCAGAGACCATTATGATGTTCCCAACCCTGTGGTGAAAATTCTTCTGCCGAAGATGCACTACAGGCCCGAAGAACGCGGCAAAGTGATCCGCAAGGCATGGGTGGGGCTGTACCAGCTCACTTCCCTTGCCATGTTCGACAAGTACGTGGATTTCATTGATACCTACGCCGCCATCAGCGAGGATGAAAAGGAAGCACTTCTGAAGGAAATTACAGAAGAGGAGGATACGGTTATGCTGGCACAGCATATAAAGGAAAAAGGGATTCAGGAAGGTGTGATTATGGGGAGGCAGGAAGGCATCCGCGCCATGGTGGTGAACGCCAGCAGACAGGGCCTGCCCGAAGACATGATTGCCCGCATTGCCGGTCTGGACGTGGCTTCCGTGAAAAAAATCCTGAACCATGAGAAGGTGGACATTCCGCTGGATAAGCTGGGGCTGAACTGAGGGGTTCAGCTAAGAAAAGAAACGCTGACGGGCGGATGTTGAGACATGGAAAAAGCGGCTCCCCGAAGGGGGCCGCTTTTGGTGTTTGGGGGGTATGAGATCAGAAAGTAACGACGCTAATCAGCCACGCGGCTTTTTGCACCAGCTGTATTAGCCTTGTCCGGTTTTCATACTCTTCTTGTATGCCGTTTTTCCATCTCAAAATTTTATCGTATCAACACCTATGGTCGGCATAGTGCTAAACCAGAGCATTATTTCATTGTCCTCTCTGATATAAACATAACCATCTTCTAAAACGGTTCATTTTTCCCCTTGACCATAACGAGTAAACATATGAACAAGATCCTTGTTAGCGCACTCATCCACCATATTTCGCGTTCCACACGTCATCACTGGTGCAGAAAAACACGATTGCTTCCACCAGAGCAATAATCGCAGGAACAAATGTCCAACAGAGCAAGAGGTAGAATAGACCCCACCATTTTCCGAGATAGAAGCGATGGATGCCAAGCCCACCTAAGAATAAGGCCAGCACGCCAGCAACTACCTTGCTTTTCCCTTGCACGCCAGATCTCTGTGTTGCCCCACAGTGCGGACACGATCTCGCGCTATCGTGGATCTCCTTGCCACACCCTCTGCAATAAACCATTCCAGCCATGTTCTTTTCCTTTCGTTGCGCTAACAGTGCAATAAGTGGAAATTTTTCATGTTATCCGTCCCTATATCTAGAAAAAATCCCAATCATTTTCGGACTAAAAAAAACAAAGGAATCTGTCACCACAGTTCCGTCCGCTTATCACAGGTAAACCCTATTTACTATTTATCCCGATATTAAAGCCCAAAAGATGGAAAATGGGTAAAACGCTTTCAGCTCAGGTGTGGATACTCAACACTTCGGCAAGGGCAGTGTGCTGCCTTCCTGTCTCTTTTGGAAAAACGATGCATTTTTCATATCTGATCCCGTTTCCCATGGCAAGCCTTTTACTTTCGTTTACCGCAATTTTTTCCTTTTGCTGTCATCCGCAACAGCATCTTGACATTCCATTCCGGGCTGGGTATCGTTTTCGTGCTGCGGCAAAAAACCACAGCCGGGTTTAGCATCCCGAAAGTCAAGGCGTGTAGCGCCACCTATAGAAAGATGCAGGCGCATTTTTTGTGTCCTCGCATACCCTTATGGCGGAGCTATATGTGGGCTTCTTCGGAAGCGCCGGTTGCCTTGGCCCGGTAATGCTAACCCATATAGCTCCGCCACCCCTGTTTTAGCATTCAGAGATGGCGGATTCCTTCATTTTTTAGCCAAGGAGACTGTCATGGAAAACAACCTGCTCACCACCGATTTCACTTTTCAAAGCTGTACAGTCAGAACCCTTTCCGAAAACGGGGAAATCTGGTTTGTTGCCAAAGATGTGTGTGAAGCCCTGGGGATCTCATGGACAGGGAAACAAACACTTGCCTCTATCCCCGATGAATGGAAAGGACTCAGGAATTTCCTGACCCCTTCTTCCCAAGACAACCGGGGCGGCGGAGAGCAGCAGCTCATCATCATCAACGAACCCGCCCTCTACAAGCTGGCCTTCCGCTCCAGTAAACCCGCCGCCGAAGAGTTCACCAACTGGGTGGCATCGGAAGTGCTCCCCGCCATCCGCAAAACAGGCCGCTACGGGGCTGCCGCTCCCGTGGCCATCACCCATGGCCATGACGACCAGATCCTCCTTGCACGGCGTCTTGTCCGGGAGGTGAATGGGATGCTGACAAACCTGAGCACTTTAGGCCAGCTTCACCAGAATCTGGTGGTGTCCGTAAACAACATCCTCCGGACGGTCTGTGTGCTGAACCCGGAAGTTCACCATGAAGCCTTTGTCCAGTCTCTCAGGAATCAGGCCAGCGGAAAGTAAGTTTTTCCTGATCCCATAAACAAAGAAAGCCTCTGCACTGGAATGGTGCAGGGGCTTTTTTGTTTCTATTCCTCTGAAAAGGAATCCCTTTTCTGAAATCCCCTCGAAGCGGGGCCATGTAGCGAAGTGCATCCCTGGAGTGGCTGAAGCAGGATGCCAAAGGATCCAAGTCTCAATCCCCTCGAAGCGGGGCCATGTAGCGAAGTACAGCCGTAATTGTTTGGTTGATGGCCGTTTCAGGGATGTCTCAATCCCCTCGAAGCGGGGCCATGTAGCGAAGCAGTTTCTCTACCAGTGTTGTGAAATGGTAGAAAATGAGTCTCAATCCCCTCGAAGCGGGGCCATGTAGCGAAGTGTTTGGGAAAAGTCTCTTTTTAAAGGGTTTATTGAGTCTCAATCCCCTCGAAGCGGGGCCATGTAGCGAAGTGCTTCTCACAAAGTTGTCAGCTCCGCGTCTTTCAATGTCTCAATCCCCTCGAAGCGGGGCCATGTAGCGAAGCTCCTCGACTGGCTGCAAAGTGGGCGTTGTCCAGTGGCGTCTCAATCCCCTCGAAGCGGGGCCATGTAGCGAAGTTAGCACGACAGGGTTGTCCGTGAGCGACATGATGTCGCGTCTCAATCCCCTCGAAGCGGGGCCATGTAGCGAAGAGCTGCCGGAATATCGCATATGCTTTGGAGGATTTGCAAGCCTTTTTTGGGGTACCCCCCAAAATCACCTGAAACCGGAGGTGAGTGGCACTGAAAAAATGACTTGTTTTTTAGCATAACATTTTGTTTTAAAAACAGATACCAACTTTTTTGCTACCTATTTTGACACGATTCAGAAATAACAAATTGATTTTAAAAAGAATAAAAATGATTTACCCCATTTTTTCCAAAATTGACTTTTAGGTGCTTAATAAAAACGGGGTTTCGCTGTGATCGCTTAAAATAAAAATCTATTAATTTCAGAAAAATAAAAAAACAGCCCCCTGAAAAAAAAGGGTTTTTTGCTTCTTCGATTTTTTTAAAAAAGCTATTTTTTCTAAAAACCAGAGCAGGCCTTTTCCCGGCCCGTATCCCCCCCCGTCAACCACATTCTTCCCCCCATCAGGCAAAAAGCCCCCTCATCCACACGCATCTGAAGCCCAAACAGCAAACGCCGCCCCTCCCGGCCCTATACTCCCGCAGAACTCCGCCCTTTTTTTGCGGGTACTTTTTTCATGAAGGGAGCCGCCATGACCACCGCAAGCATCTGGACTCTTCCGGAGCTGGAAACCAAAATCACTGACCTCAAAAAGGCCCTGTCCGCAGCCATGCTGTCTCAGGAGTACACCACATCCGAGGGTGTGAAGGTGACACGGGCCAGCCTGCCGGACATCCAGTCCGGCCTTCAGTATTTCGAAACGGAAAAGGCCAAGCTCATGGCCATCACCCGGCCCCGCATCCTGCACGGGAGGGCCGCCCGGTGAGCCTCAACATCCCCGCCATCCGCAACCTCGATCTCCGGCCTTCCCAGCCCAAACCCGTGAGCGGCGGCACCACCTTCGGCTACAGTCGTAAGGGCGCAGGCCGCAAGGGAAGCCTTGGCAAGTGGTACGGCCAGAAGCTCTCCCGCTTCACCGAAGCCCGTGAACGGGAAACCATAACGGGCCGGGCTGCGGACATCATCGGCTCCGATCCCCACGCGGCCAGTGTGTCGGACTCCATGGCCACCCACATTGTGGGAACGGGCCTTACGCCCCAGCCCTCTCCCTTTTTTAAGGCCCTTGGCATGACGGAAGACGAGGCGCAGGACATGCGGGAGGCCTGCCGTCTGGCCTGGGTAAGCTGGCAGTCGGAAGCGGATGCCCGTGGCCGTCTGCCCTTCTGGATGCTCTCTCTGCTGGCGGTGTACGATTACTTCACCCACGGGGAGTTTTTCCAGCAGCCCGTCATGCTGGACGGCCCCAACCGCACCTTTTCCCTTGCCCTTCAGCAGATCAGTCCTTCCCGTGTTTTTACCCCGGCGGACAGGCAGGAGAGCGGCAGCTTCCGGGATGGCATTGAGATCGGCCCCATGGGCCAGCCCCTGCGCTACTGGGTGGCGGGTGTGGACACAAAAACCGGAAAGATGGCCCGGAACGCCGGAGACTTCACCCCGGTTCCCGCCTGGGTGGGCCACAGGCCGGGGATTTTTCATGGCATGGTGGCAAAGGGAACGGATCAGTACCGGGGGATTTCTCCGCTGGCTCCGGCCATGAAACTTTTCCGGGATCTTTCGGATTATCTGGAGTTTGAGGTGGTGGGCGCCATTGTGGCGGCCTCCTTTCCCGTGTGGATCGAAACCCCCTATCCCAATGAAATGGCGGAACAGTTTCTTGATAAAAACGAGATGGCCCGGCGGGGCGAGGAATATCAGGAGGTGGCCCCCGCAGGTATTTATTACGGACGCTCCGGCGAGCGACCCCACATTCTTTCTTCCACAAGGCCGGGCAACACCTTCGAGCCGTTTGTGGAACGTCTGCTCCGGGGCATCGGTGCCTCCGTGGGGCTGCCCTATGAGGTGGTTTCCAAGGACTTTTCCAAAACCAATTACGCGGGCGCACGGGCCGCTCTGCTGGAAGCCTGGAACCTCTTTGGCCTTTACCAGCAGTGGCTGGTGAGCGGGTACATGCAGCCCGTGTATGAGATGCTCATGGAAGAGGCCTATCTGCGGGGCTGGATTAAAATCAAGAAACACTGGCCGGACTGGTACGCGGCAAGGAGGCTGTACACCCACTGCCGATGGATACCGCCCCGGCGTGGCCATGTGGACCCGTCCAAGGAGATTTCTGCCATTATTGACGCCATGAACAGCAACATCATGACCCTTGGGGAAGCCATTGCCGAGGTGCGCGGCGGCTCTGCGGACTGGGAAAGCATTCTGGAACAGAGGGGACGGGAAAGGGAGAGGGAGAAGGAAAAGGATCTGGTGGTGGAGAGGGGGGAGAAGGCTGTTGTGAAGGATGGGGAGGAATAAGGAATAGGCTTTTTGCGTCCTGCTGGCTCCGGGTGTCAGTGGCTATTGAAATCCAGACAGGGAAAGGAGCGGAAATTCAGGCATAGAAAAAGCGGCCCCCCTTCGGGGAACCGCTTTTTGTGCTTGGGGTTCCGGTTATAGCTTTTTTTGTCTTTGTGGGTCTGTGTTGGGGGGCTGATGGGTTTTCGGATCTTTGAATGATCCACCTCAATCACCAGCGTGATCTTCGGCTTTTTACGTCTGGCCATGGGGCCTCCTTTTATTTTTGAACATCCTTCCTTGAGATTCCTGCCTCTTTCTCCTACTATCAGAAAGGCGGCTGGCTCGTTTTCAGTACCCTGCCGCCCTGCCACCTGTCAAATAGTCTGACCATCTTTCCAAAAGATCTTTTTTCTGTTCCACCAGATCCGTTCTGGCGTAAGCATCCCGAACCTTGTCACCCGAAGCATGGGCAAGGCAGGCCTCGGATACATGATCTGGAATCAACGGGCATCGTTCCAGCGCCCAGTCTTTGAAAACTGACCTCATGCCATGAACCGTAGCCCCTTCTTCCAGGCGGGTTTTTAAAACCTTGGCCAGGGCAACATCGGACAGGGCTTTCCCGGAAGGTGACGGGAATATCAAACCGCTCCCGTCATCATAGTCTCTGGCCTTTTCCAGAACGGCAAGCATTTCACCCGAAAGCGGAACCACATGGGCCTTTTTCGTTTTTGCCCGTGCCACCGGTATTGTCCATGTTCCTTTGAGGCTGTCGATCTCAGACCACAGGGAACCCCGCCCCTCACCGGAACGGCAGGCCGTCAGGATAACCCAGCGCAGACACAATGCGGAAACGGCGCTGGATTTTTTCAGGCTTTCATAAAGATCCGGCATCACTTCAATAGAAACGGCTTTGAAATGCTCCACCCCGGTAACGCTTGAGGCTTTCGGGAGGACAGAATCCAGATTCCCCTTCCATGCAGCAGGATTGTCCCCAGATCGCAGGCCGTGGGCCTTGGCAAAATCGAGAACACGTTCCAGCCTTGCCCTGACACGGGAAGCCGTTTCTGTTTTTGATTCCCATATGGGCTTTAAGATCCGAAGAACATGCTCAAGGGCTATCTCCTTCGGGTAAAGTCGACCGATACCCGGAAAGGCGTACTGCTCCAGGGTGCTCACCCACTGCTGGTAGTGTTTCTCGTTTTTCCACCCGGACTTCTGCCCCTCGATGTACTCCATGGCCACCTGCTGAAAATTTTTTTCCTGAACAGGTTTTTCCAGAGCCGGGGTAAGACCGTCGGCAAGCATCCTTCGCAACTTTGCGGCCTTCTCCCGTGCCTGCTTCAGGGAAACATCCGGGAAAGCCCCCAGCCCCAGATCCCGCTGATGCCCGGCGCGTTCATACCGGAATATCCATGACCGCCCGCCGGATTCCCTGACGTTCAGATACAGGTTCCCGCCATCGGAATGAAAACCTTTTTTAAGATATGTAATCTTTGCTGCAATAAGCTTATCCCGTGTCTTCATAACGTGCCTTTTCGTCCCTAGTCCTGTCCATAGGCGGAAAGATAGATCAAGGGGGTTAAACATGCAACCCAAGAAAACCGAAAAAAGCATTTTGTTCTTTAAAAACAAATAGTTATGAAACAGTATGGGGTTATAAAAAACATGGGATTGTCCGCCTCTCTCTCCGCCATTTCTATAGACTGAAAGGCAGGCGGTTACTAAAACAGTTCATTTCCCACTCGGCGTAGATAAAAATGCCTGATTGTTTGAGCATATCTGAAACAACGGATACTTTGTCGCGTGGGTTTCGGTCTTATCAGTAAAACAAAAAAATTAAGCTATAATAAAAAATATTTTTATATAGTGCCATAAAACAAGATACGGAAGAACCTTGAATACAGGTCTTCCGTTTTTATTTTTTAGATTTAAAATTAGATTATAAAATATAATCCTGTAAAATATCAGAACACTTATTAAAAATTTATCTGGTCGGGAAGACTGGATTCGAACCAGCGACCCCAGCGTCCCGAACGCTGTGCTCTACCAGACTGAGCCACTTCCCGACAAGAACTCAGGACTTTTATATGAAAAACTAAAAACTGTCAACATATTTTTGCACCAATCCTTTTGACAGTCCCCGAAAAAGCAGAGAGCAGGGTGAACACATGAAGATTTGGCGGAACGCAATTTCAATAGGTTATAGCATTAACAATCAAAGAGGTTCAGCTTTTGATATTTGTAACACTCTGATTTTACATAGCCGTAATTTTGAAGTGAGACTTACATGCGTTCACCCTGAAGCAGAGCGCTTACGCCCTCCAATTTATTTCAAACACAAGGTATAATCAGAGGCTCTGCTTGACAGAAATCATCCCAGAATGTATTGGCAAAGGAACGGAGAAGTGGCCGAGTGGCTGAAGGCGGCGGTCTCGAAAACCGTTGAGCGTACAAAATACGTTCCCGGGGTTCAAATCCCCGCTTCTCCGCCAAAAGACAAGGAAAGGCTGCCATACGGTAGTCTTTTTTTATTATATATAAATACATTACACTAAAAACAAGAAGAAATAGAACGCTGTGAAAAGACATATGAAAACTTGTATAGCGATGGGGTTGGTGTAGCATAGGGGCACAAACGTCTGCTTCAGCCTGAATCAGGGTACCGGATAACTGAATACAAACCAAAAAACCTGGCGAGACATCAAGGGAACCAGATTATATTTAAGGATTGAAATCTCTTTTTGGAGAGGTTAAAAAAACAAATTTAAACTTGTATCCGTCCGCCTGTGCCGCAAGGCTGCCCCAATTGTATTACGGAGAAAAGCTATGAATGATACCCAGTCCCCTGAACACAAAGGAGTTGCATCCCTTTTCAGCCAGGTGGAAATCAAGCACTTCCTGAAAAATTATCTGATCTTCATCGGCATTGTGGAAGCCCTTATCTTTTTTGTATCTTTTATAGGACAACTCGGCCCGGAAACAAAAGGCTTCCCATGGAAGTCCTACTTTTTTGCCGCCTTTATCATCCCCGTTGCCATCACCTTCCTTCTGGGTATTTTTGTCGCAGGTTTCAATAAATATCTCTATGGACAAAATCCCCTTTATGATGAAAATGCCTTTACGGAAGATCCGGATGCGGGAAAAGCCACGCTTCGAACCCAGGCCTTCCTACGTACCATCCGCCAGCTCCCCTTTCTCTTTATTCTTGTACTCCTGGGACTTGGTGCCGGTATTGTCTATAAAATTGAAGATATATTCGCCTTTATCGCCCGTTTTGGCGAAAAATCCGCCCAATATCTCCTTGTCTCCCTTGGTGTTCTCCTTGCAGTAGGAGCATTTTTTGCCATCATCTGGATGGTGCTTAACTACAAACTCCAAAAAAAAGCCATTGATTTCAGGCATCAGTACAAAAATGAAGTCATCAGACGTCTTGGGCTGGTGATTCTTGATGATGACACCGTGCTCAACCAGGAAGGGGAAATTCTGAGTCCGCCTGCCTACCCGAGGGAAAGTCCGGATCTCCTTCCACCTGCCATCAAAAAACTGAAAATTTCTTCCAAACCAGCCATTCAGCTCCCCCCCCGCAGAGATCCTGCAGACCATCCCGAAACAAAAGGGGAAGTCCCTTAGACAAAATCCACCGGGGCAGGTCAGGCCCTGCCCTAAGACATTCAGACACTAAAGAGAGACTCAAACGTCCTTTTTTTTACAGCAAGGCCCCAGAATTTTCATATCATAACGCTGGAGAGATGGGTTCAACCCCTTATTAAAATGAACTCCAAAATCCTTTTCCGTATCCCGCACCACAAGCCCTGCCATGCACACATGGGCATTTTTTCGCCCCGGGAGCTGAAAAGCCATGCGTACTTCTGCACCTGCAGGAGGGATATCACAGGAAACAATACGTGCTCCTTCCTCAGAAATATCCAGAATCAGCCCTTTGTAGGGGATATTGTCCACAACGAAATCCACTTCTGCCGTGTAGGAAATTCTGGGAGATCTGCGTTGATCCAGATCCAGAACAGCCTCCTCAGCCAGAGTTTTCTCCCCCTCAAGTTTCTGCAAAAGCGCAAAACGTTCTTCTGCAGACATGGAAAGAATATGCCCAATCAGCCTTTGGGTCACCTTTGCAATATTAACGGGTTTTACATTTTGATCCGCCTTAGACTCACTTCCCATAGACAGCCCTCCTCTTCCCGCAATCCATTCTGCACAAAGTGACCGTTATTGAGAAAACCCGTTTTCCTTGCTCCACTACATTTTCATGACTGGGAAAACCGTGGCAATCCCATCAAGATTCTGATAAAGGAAACAGCCGTATCACGTCAGATTTCGACCTTCATTCTGATATTCCGGATCTATTCCACCACAAGGAGAACGCCCCTTGAAAAAAATCGCCATTCTTGCCGGAGACGGCATCGGCCCTGAAGTCATGCAGGAAGCCATCAAAGTTCTGGATGCTGCACAGAAACGGTTCGGTTTTTCACTGGAATACCGACATGCCCATGTGGGGGGTGCGGCCATTGATCACCATGGGGAAGCCCTACCCGCATCCACCCTGGAAACCTGTGAATGGGCAGATGCCATCCTTTTTGGTTCCGTTGGCGGCCCCAAATGGGAACATCTTCCCCCCGCCCAACAACCGGAAAGAGCCGCTCTTCTTCCCCTTCGCAAGCATTTCGGCCTGTACTGCAACCTGAGACCGGCCAAAATTTTTCCATCACTTGCCAGTGCCAGCCCCCTGCATCCGGACATCGTCAAAGACGGCTTTGACATCCTCTGCGTCCGGGAACTGACAGGCGACATCTACTTTGGCCAGCCCAAGGGCAGAGAAGGCAGCGGGCCTGAAGAAAAAGCTTATGATACAATGGTCTACTCCCGCTATGAAATTGAACGCATTGCCCGCATGGCCTTCGACTTCGCACGCAAACGACAGGGCCGTGTGGCCAGTGTGGACAAGGCCAATGTACTGACCACCATGGTTCTCTGGCGGGAGGTGGTAACAGAAGTAGCCAAAGACTACCCCGATGTGGCCCTCACCCACATCTATGTAGACAATGCGGCCATGCAGCTGGTCAAAAATCCCCACCAGTTCGATGTGCTTCTCTGCGGCAACATGTTCGGAGACATTCTCTCCGATGAGTGTGCCATGATCACAGGATCCATGGGCCTTCTTGCCTCCGCCAGCCTGAACGAACAGAAATTCGGCCTGTATGAGCCTGCAGGTGGCTCTGCGCCGGACATTGCAGGAAAGGGAATTGCCAACCCCCTGGCTCAGATTCTCTCTGCAGCCATGATGCTCCGCTTCAGTCTGGATCTTTCCGAAGCTGCGGATGCCATTGAAACCGCTGTGGCCCAGACCCTCGAAGCCGATATCCTCACGGCAGATATCTGCACAGATCCCGCAAAGGCTGTCAATACTGCCGCCATGGGAGATGCTATCTGCGCCCGTATTGCATCCTGATAGTCCCTCTGATACCGGCAGAAAGATTCTTTTCCCTGCCGGTATCAGGTTCAAAACGAGGGAAGCTTTTCGGAAGATTCCAGCCTGTCCCATGCCGTCTCCAGACGCGCCATAATCCCTTCTGCATTTTCAACCTGTTTTGAAACCTTAAGAAAAACACCGATCAGACCAAGAGAATGACTTCTGATATCTTCTTCCATCTTCAACTCGACAAGGGCATGTTCCGCAGCCCCCCGGTAATCCAGGATATAATCTCCCCTTCCTGCTGCCAGCTGGCGAAAGGCATGAACATGATCCGAGGCTTCCATCAGTTCCGTACCCTTTGCGGTATCCCTCAAATCCGTTATAAAACCGCTGTAACTGTAGCCCCGGATCACGATCACACGCTTTCCAAACAATCCTTCCTTTTGTTCCGGAAGTTCTGTTCCCTTCAGGGCATAGGCACGCATATCAATATCCGTGATCTTTTTCTTTCCGTAAAGAACCTTGCCCTCCAGCTCCGGAACCCCCTTCACCCCCAGAAAGACATGACATCGTCCCTGGGCAATGTTCCAGTAAAGACGCCTTGGTGGATAAACCGCCAGTTCATAGGAAAAACCTGCTTCATCCAGGATACGGGTCAGAAACTCCAGAAGGATCCCCCCAGGCTTTCCCTCCTGGTTCACTTCATACAAGGGCGGCAGATCCAGAATCCCCACATGAAGCCGCTCTTCAGCCCAAAGAAATCCATTTCCCGCCATGAGTATAAACAGGCATACCCAAAACAGTACCTTTTTTCCCATACCCCCTCCAACCTGCCAAAGGGTCTCCGATAGCGTCAGATCATGACAGGATATTCCACTGATCAAAAAAGTCAAAAACAGACCCGGTCGCGAACCTCAGAATATCTTCTGTAACGAAACCCCAAAACTCCAAGCCATCGTAATAGTCCCCAGGATTGCTTCTTTCCAGTATTTCCGGCATAGTTCTCCGGAGCATCGGCTCCTGAGCCTTGAAAGAATGGCCTTGAAACCATATCATGATTATTTTTCACCCTACACAAGCGGTATTCCCATTGTCAATACATAAGCCCCTACCCCACACGTCCCATCAGGAAAAACGTCTGCGCCACAAGATTCGGAGCAATACGGATATCCTGATTTCAGATCGTATTCTCCTCTGGAGACAGCTCAACAAAACACAAAGAGATCTTCATAAAACCCCTCCAGAAGAACAGGCGCGGCTTTTATCTCTTCTTGAAGAAAAGCTGAAAAATAGCCAAACCCGTTTTCAGGAAAGGATCAAAACCCTTCCCCACCCGGATTTTGATGAACAGCTGCCCATCACGGCCCATAAAGAAGCCATCATCCAAGCGATCCAGCAGCACCCTGTCGTGATTATCGCGGGAGAGACAGGCTCCGGGAAAACCACACAGCTGCCCAAACTCTGCCTTGCCGCCGGCCGAGGCCGCCATGGCCGCATCGGCTGCACCCAGCCCCGCCGCATCGCAGCCCAGAGTGTGGCGGAGCGCATTGCAGAAGAACTGCACACCCCTCTGGGACAGAGTGTGGGGTGTAAGGTACGATTTCGGGATCAGACCCATGAAGCGACAGTGGTCAAGCTGATGACCGATGGTATTCTCCTCGCCGAAAGCCTTTCCGATCCTTTTCTGAATCAGTATGATACCCTGATCCTTGACGAAGCCCACGAACGCAGTCTCAACATCGACTTTCTTCTGGGTTTTCTCATCCGTCTTATCAAAAAAAGAAAAGACCTCAAGGTCATCATCACTTCCGCTACCATTGACACGGAAAAATTTTCCGAAGCCTTTTCCGGCGCTCCCATCCTCACCGTGTCCGGCCGTATGTATCCCGTAGAGGTTCGCTACCAGCCTCAGCCCGAAGAAGAAGAAAAGGGGCCTTCCCTTGCCGAACAGGTGGCTGCCGCCGTGGACGATCTTATGCTGGAGGATCCCTTTGGCGACATTCTGGTCTTTCTGCCCACGGAACAGGATATCCGGGAGACCTGTGATCTTCTTTCCGGCCGCAATTACAAAAGTGCTGTCATCCTGCCCCTCTACGCCCGCCTTACAGGAACGGAGCAGCGCCGGGTTTTTCAGCCTGCGACAGGGCGAAAAATCGTCGTTGCCACCAATGTGGCGGAAACGTCCCTCACCATTCCCGGTATCCGCTACGTGGTAGACACAGGGGTTGCCCGCGTGCCCCGATATATCCCCGGTATGCGCAACACAAGCCTTCCCATTGTACCCATTTCCCGATCCAGCGCAGACCAGAGAAAGGGCCGCTGCGGCCGCGTGGCCAACGGGATCTGTATCCGCCTCTATTCCGAAGAATCCTATGAGATGCGGGAACGCTTCACCACACCGGAAATCCTCCGGGCCAATCTCGCCGACGTTCTCCTCAAAATGACAGCCCTTCGCCTGGGCGATATCCGGGACTTTCCCTTTGTGGACAGACCGGCGGATCGCCTCATCAAGGACGGTTACGATGTGTTGCAGGAACTGGGAGCCGTACGCCCCAAAAAAGCTTCGGAAAAAGGGGATACGCCCTTTGTGCTGACTCCTGTGGGAGAACGCATGGCCTCCATCCCGCTCGACCCCCGCATTGCCCGTATGCTGATCGCTGCAGAAAGCCTCGGCTGTGTGGAGGATGTGGCCATCATCGCCGCCGGTATCACCGCCGTGGATCCCCGGGAAAGACCGGAGGAAAAACGCCTGCTGGCCCTTCAGGCTCAGAAACCCTTTGTGGATCCCCTTTCGGACTTCATTACCCTCCTGAACATCTGGCGGCAGTTTATCAAGGAAAGCGGGGGGAGCTTTGGGGTTGCACGTCTGAAAAAATTCACGGAACGCTACTTTCTTTCCTTCAAACGCATGCGGGAGTGGCGGGATCTTTGTTTTCAAATTCTTGAAATGCTGGAAGAAACGGATATCTCCATAAAGAGCCGTAACAATTTTGAAGAAAAACCAAATTCTAAAAGTCCATTCAGTGAAGGCTATGCCGCTATCCACAAGGCCATTCTGACAGGACACCTTTCCAATATTGCCCAAAAAAAAGAAAAAAATTTCATGCTCGCCCCCAAAAACCGTGAAGTGATGATCTTTCCAGGCTCCGGCCTGTTTAACCAGGCTCCGGACTGGATTGTCGCCGCAGAAATGGTGGAAACCTCAAGGCTCTTTGCCCGCTGTGCCGCAGCCCTGGATCCGGCCTGGATTGTGGAGGTCGCTGGAGACCTCATCTCAGAGGCCCTCTATGAACCCCACTGGGAAAAAAACAGAGGCTCCGTCATGGCCTTCCGCAGACGAAGCCTCTACGGACTGATTTTATCGGACAGAGAATCCATACCCTTCGGCCCCCAGGATCCGGATACCGCCACCCGCATCTTCATTCAGAGTGCTCTGGTTCAAGGAGAACTCAAACAGCTTCCCCCCTTTCTTGTCCATAACCAGAAAGTGGTGGCAACCATTCTTGCCAGAGAAGACCGCCTGCGACGCCGGGATCTTTTTGCCGGTGAAAATGCCCTGTTTGATTTCTATGCACAAAAAATAGACGGTATTTATGACATCCGAACCCTCCTCCACCGCATCCGGGAAAAGGGAAGTGACCATTTCCTCCGCATGGAAGAAAAGGACATCCTTCTTCAGAGCACGGAGACAAAAACCCTCAGCCTTTTTCCTGAAAAGATCACTCTGGGAAAAAGAATAGAACTCCCCTGCCAGTATAGCTTCAGCCCCGGAGAGGCTGGCGACGGCATCACGGTGCGCATCCCCTTGAACCGCGCCTCTGAAATTAACCCCCATGAGGTGGAATGGCTGGTTCCCGGCCTTTTCCCCGAAAAAATAGAAGCCCTGCTCAAAGGACTTCCCAAAATCATACGGAAACGACTGCTCCCCCTTTCAGACACGGCAAAAAATATTGCGCGGGAACTGAAACCCGATGGCAGACCCCTTGCTCTGGCGCTAAGCCGTTTTTTATACCAGCGCTATAATGTCGATGTAGACCCCGCCCGCTTTAATGAAGAGATACTGCCGCCCCACCTTCGTCTGCGTCTCTGCCTTACGGACGGCAACGGAGAGGTTCTTTCCGTCTCCAGGGATCCCGTCATTCTCAGAGAAAATATCCATGAAGTCCAGAAAGATGCACTTTTTGAAAAAATTCGCAGCCGCTGGGAAAAAATTCCCGTAAGCCCGACAGATCTGGATACCCTGCCTGAAAGCGTTCCCATAGATTCCTGCAATCCCCACAGCGAACTCGCTTTCTGCGCCTTCACATGTACAGAAAACGGTGTGGGGCAAAGCCTTTTTTCCTCAAAATCAGAGGCTCAAAATCAGCATGAAAAAGCCATCCGCCACCTCCTTGCACAGGAACTGAAATCAGAACTTACCCACCTCAAAAAACTGCTTGTGCTGCCAGCAGGAACAAAAGAAATCCTCCTTCACTTTGGCGGAAAGGAGCGGTTTGAAAATCTCTTAAAAGAAGCCGTCTGCTGCCCCCTTCTGGAACGGGATATCAGATCCTGGAAAGATTTCCAGGACGCTCTTGAAAACGCAAAAAAACACCTGCTGCCTGATGGGAAAATATTTCTGGATGCCGTACTCCCCGTGCTGGAAACGGTTCAGGAAACCCGGGAACTCTTTTCTGCCCTCAAAAAAAAGGGCGGTTCCAAGACCATGGCATTCATGGATATGCTGGATCAGGATATCAAACGCCTGGTTCCACCCAATTTTGTCAGCCTGTATTGCCCCGAACGCCTGACCCATTTCCCCCGCTACCTCAGGGCTGTAGCCGTCCGGGCCCGGAAATCGGTAGAAGACTTTGGCAAAGATGCGCGCAAAGCGTTGGAAATCCAGCCCTATGAAAAGGCACTCAAAGAAATCCTTGCGGATCTGCACGCACATGTTTCCGAAGAAAAGAAAAATGAAGTCGAACAGTTGTTCTGGATGATTGAAGAATTCAAAATATCTGTTTTTGCTCAGGAGGTGGGGGCTGTAGGTTCCATATCAGCAAAACGCCTGAAGGATCAGATCAAACGGATCCAGAATCTCCTGTAGCTCGCAGTACTTATCCCCACGGGCAAGTGGGGTCGGTCGTCAATAGCGGACATCAAAATATTTAAGCCGCCTGCTGCTCTTTAAAAATTGCCTCTCATCAATCAAGGCTGAACCCGGAGATCCTGCCCTTGAGGCCCGTTTCTTCATAGCCAAGCGCAAGGCTTCTTTCATAAAGCCCTGTGATGCTTTCGGATACGGGCTGAAGGGCTGGGTTGTAGAGAAGGGTTCTTGTGCCCAGGCCATCGGTGATGGTTTTCTGCTGGCCAAGGCGGTTGTAGGTGAAAGCGATGTGCGGTGTGGCGTCAGAATAACCTACCCCGAGAAGATCCCCCGTGGCCCCGTCGTAAGCGTAGGTGGTGACAAGATCCGCGCCTGCCTCCTGACGCGCCCAGGTGCGGGTGCGCATGCGGCCTGCGGTGTCGTACTGATAGGTGACGTCCCGGCCTTGGGCGTCCCGCCTGGCCAGAAGAAGGCCCGTGGCTTCGTCATAGATCCAGGAGGTAGTGCCCCCACCGGGACTTTGGGGGAACGCCTCCCCTTCAAAGCCCTCCCCTTCCCGGAACGTGGAAGACCCTGAAGTAGCGCTGCTCCACAAAGGCACAGAGTCCGGCCATCTTTCCTTGCTGATACACCTTTTCCGCAGCCCACTTTCCTGCGTCCCGCTCCGAAGGATCGGGAAGGAGCATCTCCCCGATCTGCTCCACATAGAGCTTCCGGATCACAAGATTGGGAACCCCCAGCACAAGATCCCCCCGGATACTGCCCCCCTTCAGGGTGAGCACCCCGAAATAATAAAGAAGGGAAGCCATGAAGGTGTTGCTCCGGACTTCCTCCCGCAGCATGGCCTTCATGCCAAAGCGGTCTTCCAGCTCGGACACTTCCGGATCTTTTCCCTGCATCAGATCCAGGAGCATCTGCCTGCCCATGAGCAGTCCCGCCATATAGGTGAGTTTGGCCTGATCCGTGGCAAGGTTTGCGTCCAGCATCTTGCGGGGAGGCTTGCAGGTTCTCTGAAGGTTCTCCAGAAAATAGAGGGCAAGGGTGGGATTGTACACCCTTTCCGCCGCATCCTGAGAAAAGGTATAGCCGTTGTACCAGGTGGCCATGGCCGTCACGAGGCTTTCCTGATGGTCATCGTCCAGACCGCAGTCCTGCCCCACACGCCGTAAAACCTCCCGCACCTCCCCATGGGTAAAACCGCAGAGGGCATTCAGCTCCGGATAATGATAAATGTTTTTGGCAATGTTATAGCCACTGGTGATGTCGCTCATGACCACAGGGGACACCCCGGTGATAAAAACCCGGTCAAACTGGTCATATCCACCAAGAGCCTTGACGGCCTTGAACAGGGTTCGCAGGGGGCCTTCCTCAAAAACCAGGGCATCGTAACGTCTTTCCTCGTTTCGCCGCACCCCTGTCAGAACCTCATTGGCAAAATTGTCGTACTCGTCAATCAGAAGATACACGGGATGCCCTGCGCTGCGGGTGGCACCCAGGAGGGATTCAAGAGAATGCAGGGCATTGTCCGGGTGAATGTCCACCCCTTCCAGTCCGTAATCGCTGTAATACTTTAAAAAGCTGTCAATGCGGCCATTGATGTGGTCGTGCAGGGCCTTTTTGATCTGCTCCACGGTTCCGGAAGGATCCACACAGGAAAAGTCCCAGCGCAAAACAAAATAACGGTTGCGGAGCGGGGTGGGGTTCTTTCCGATGATAAGGCTTCCGAAGAGCTTTTCAAAATCAGCAGAAGAAGCAAGGTCATAATAATAAAAGAGGGTGGACAGAAGGAGGCTTTTCCCAAACCGCCTTGGCCGGATGAAAAGCTGGTTTTTCCCCTGTTCCAGAAGGGAAATGTGGCCGGTGCGGTCACAGTAGAAGTATCCGTTGATACGGATATTCTTGAAGTCTGCGATGCCATAGGGGAACTTCATGCCCTTGCCTCCATCCCTGGAATAAAAGAAAAATCCGGAAATCCCAGCTAAAAAAAGCTTTTTGACGTTTCGAGGCCATGTTTTCCGGGAAAAATCCCATGACCTGCGCTGAACCCGTAAGGGGAAGGATATTCTTTCACCCGTGAAGAAGCAAGGGCAGGAAAAGACAGGTGGGAAACATCCGGATGGTAGCCCCGACCTGAGAATCCATGGCAAGAGCAAGGCTTTCTTCCAGGGCGAGTACAACCCTTTCCGCCTCCCCGGGACTGTGGGCCATGCGACCGAGGTTGTGCCAGACAAGGGGCCAGAGGGTCTCCTTTATCCGGGCCTTCAGGGAAGGGCTGCCCGCATCCGCCCCGTAACGGGCCAGGAGGGCCAGCACCCAGGACATCCTTTTTTCTGAGATCTCAAAAGTTTCAAGATCCTCACCCCCAAACACAAAGAGAAGATCCTTTTCGCAGCCTCAAATTCCCCGCCATCGCAGGCCGCATAGACCCGGTAATGGAAGGCCCGTATCCAGTTGTCACGGGTTTCCCGGTTCTCCCTGCCCCCGAATGCCCAGATACTTTTTTCGGCCCAGAAACGGCAGTCTTCAAGGCTGCCCATGAAACCGAAATGCTGGGAAAGGGTGCCGCAGAGAGCACCAAGACAGGCATCCGCAGCCAGAGACTGAAGGTTCTTTTTTCCGAAAGATTCCGGCTCCGGGCGGGTGCGATCCTGAAAGAAGCGGATGGAGGCATCCCGGAGACAGGCACAGACCGCCTCCGGCCCCCCATGGGTGGAAAGAAGAAAAAAGAGGTGGGAAACGGGAGATGCGGCCATGGTTCAGGACTCTCCGGAAGAAGGGGCCTGCCCCCCGACCCTCTCCCAGCGCACCCGGCCCAGACCGAACATGGTGTTCTTTCCCACATGCAGGGCTTCGGCCAGACGGAAAAGGGGCAGAAAAGGGTCAAGAGCACCCTCATACACCACAGACCCCACCAGGCCGCCCATGAACATCTTCTGCTCCTGGCGGTTGGAGTAGCGCTGCCAGTCAAACCAGCGCAGCTTCTTCTCCCGGATGCGGATTTCCGAGGCCTTGCGGATCATGGCCGGATAATCGAGATCCGGCTCGCCCTCGCCAAAGGCATTGAACATGGCGGACATGCGGCGGAGGGTCTGGCGCACAAAAAGATCAAAGGGCAGATCCGCAGGAAGTTTACCGTCCACCTTGAGCCGCATGGGCGTTTCGAGAATCAGCCTGACGGCGGCAGGGCTTTGCTCCGTGGAGCCTTCTTCCTCCCAGAGAAGCCGGGGCAGAAAGGGGGGTCTCGTCACGCTTTCATCCCCCTCCCCATAGATCAGATGAACCGGGCCTTCGGCCATATCCACCCGCTCCAGCACAAAGGAACCCCGCTGTCCGGAAACCTTTTTCCCAAGGCCCGCAGCGCCCATGCGCTGGAAGGCATGGACAAAATAGGCAAGGGCATCATTGGCCGCACCAAAGGCTTTCAGTCCGCAGACCAGCCGGTCTCCGGGGGCGTACAGGGCTTTTTCCGCCTCAGGGGGCACAAAAAGCAGGGGATGGGGGGCTGCCGAAATCCGGCCTCCCGCATCCGCCTCTTCATCCAGCTCAAAAACCCGCGCATAGATGCAGCGGCTCCGCAACGGACAGGCCCGGCAGTTCTCATACTGGCGCAGGGCGCAGACCGACGCCTTGAGCTGATGGCCGAAGCCCCCCCGAAAGGTGGAACCCTTGAAGGCCGGCAGCTCCGCAGCCGTGGTGAACCTGCAAAAAAACCGATAAAAACCGTAGTCCATACCCTCTCCCCATGCCGTGACTTCCGTACGGCCCTTTTCCCCGATCTCGGATACCTCCTGCTTCCATGCCCCCTCTTATCACAGTCGGAAGATGAAGGGCAGCAGAGAAACCGGAAAAAAAGGGAGGTCTGCCGTGAAGACATTCCCCCCAAAAAACAGCCTTGCATTCCAGAGCGGCGTTCTATAGGATTTTTCTCCATTTCCAGCCCCCCTTGTGCTGCCCCAAAAAACTTCCTGACCCACCCCGCCGCATCTTCAGGGGGCAGATGCGGCCTTTCCTCTGATAACCGGAGTTCCGATGAAATACCTTCTGATGCCCGTGGGAAGCCACGGCGATATTCACCCCCTTCTGGGGCTTGGCATTCATTTACAGGAACAGGGGCATGAAGTGATCCTCTGCGCCTGCGGCTACTTCAAAGAACTTGTGGAAAGCAGAAAACTGCGCTTTGAGGAAGTCGGAACCGCCGATGAGTACCGCGATCTGATCAGCAGTCCGGATCTCTGGAACCCGCTGAAAAGCTATACCTACCTGTTCCGGAAAACGGGGAAGGCCCTCATGCAGACCCAGTTTGAGACCATTGCCCGCCTCCATGAACCGGGAAAAACCATCCTGATCAGCAGCTATCTGGCCCTTGGCGCACGAATGGCCCAGGAAAAGTTTGAGATTCCGATGGTTTCCGTTATCTACCAGCCCGCAGCCCTCTGGAGCCTCCACGACTCCCCCCGCTATTTCGGAATGTTCACCGCTCCGGGCATCCCCAAACCGGTCAAACAGTTTCAAAGCTGGCTGATGAAAGACTGCCTCATCGGAACCCTCATCACCCCTCCCCTCAACCGCTACCGAAAATCCATTGGCCTTCCCCCTGTCCGCAAGGTGGATCAGTGGCTGCTTTCCACCACCCTTATTCTGACCACCTTTCCCGAGTGGTTTGCCCCAAAACAGCCGGACTGGCCCCGGAATCTCATCCACATCGGTTTTCCCCTGTGGGACGGAGACGATGGAAAAGACCTGCCCGAAGAGGTAAAGACTTTTCTGGAAGCCGGAGACCCTCCCCTCGTTTTTACACCCGGAACCGCCAACATGCATGCGGCCCGTTTTTTCGAAACCGCCCGGAAAGCCTGTGCCATGCTGGGCAAAAGGGCCATTTTTCTGACACGCTTTCCGGAACAGCTACCCCGGCAGCTTCCGGCCTCCATCCTCTGCCACAGCTATCTGCCCCTGAGCCGGCTTCTGCCCAGAACCGCCGCCCTGGTGCATCATGGCGGTATCGGTACGGCCTCCCAGGCCTTCCGGGCAGGCATTCCCCAGCTCGTCATGCCCATGAGCTTTGACCAGCACGACAATGCCGCAAGAATCACACGCCTCGGCGCAGGCACCTCCCTCAGTCCCAAAGCCTTCACCCCGCCCCGCCTTGCCGCCCTTCTGGACACTCTGTGCCGCTCCGCTGCCCTACAGAAAACCTGCAAAAAACTCGGAGCTGCCCTGCAAGGGGAAAGCGCCTTTGAGCTTGCCAGCAAGGCCCTTCGGAATCTGACAGAGGCCACACACTAAGCGCCTGAACCGTCTCACGGAAAAAGCGCCGTACCCTCTCCGGGGGACGGCGCTTTTATGATCTGCTGCATTGTAAGACAAAGGGATCTGCCTCAGGAAGCGCTGGAAACCTCGGGGGGCATGGTTTCTCCCACCAGAGGATCAGATGTGACGGCGGTTCCGGGTGCTCTGGCAAAAAGGGCGATCACGGCACCGATGGCGCAGGCAATGCCTGCCACAAGGAAAGCCTTTTCAAAACCAATGGCGATGGAAAGCCTTGGGGCCGTGAGGGCCGCTATGCCGTAGAAGATAAAGACGGCACCATAATTGTTCCCCACACTGGCAAGACCAAACCATTCCGCCGTAATGGTGGGCAGCATGGCCGCAAGACCGCCGAAACAGAATCCCACAATACAGGTGGCCATCAGAAAGCCCGCATAGTTCATGGGAATGAGGGCCATATAGAACATGGCCAGACTGAGCAGAATAAAATTGGCGAGAAGCGAAGATTTTCTGCCAAAACGGTCGGAAATCCCACCCCAGACCAGACGGCCACAGGCATTGAACAGGGAAATGGTGACAACGGCATTGCCTGCTGCGGCAAGGCTTAAGCCAATCATGGTCATGCCGATATTGGCGGCAACACTGATGATCATGAGGGCTGCGGCACTGCCAAAGAACATCCAGGCCACCAGCATGTAGAACTGAGGTGTTTTCATGGCCTGGGAGGGGGTATAGCTCCGGCTTCCTGCGGGAACAGCCCCGGCCTGACTTGCGGAAGCTGTCCATCCCGGAGGTCTGTAGCCCCTGGGCGGCACCACAAGGGCCAGGGAACCGAGAAGGAGCAGCAGCCCATAAATACAGCCCAGATAGAGGAAGGCCTGGGACACGCCGAATTTTCCAATAAAGATCAGAATAACAGGCTTGAACAGCATCCCCCCCACACCCAGAGCCGCCAGTACAAGGCCCGTGATCAGACCCCGTTTTTCAGGGAACCACTTCACGCAGGTGGCGAGAGGCGTCACATAGGCGGCACCGATACCGATACCGGCGATCACGCCGTAGGTGAGATAGAGAAAGGAGACACTGGTGGCAAAGCTTGCCAGTGCCACCCCCAGGCCGGTGAGAATTCCCCCGGCCATGGCCACCCTGCGCGGCCCGATCTTGTCCTGAAGCCGTCCTGCAAAAATAACGGCCACGGAAAAGCTGGCCAGGGTGATGGAAAAGGTGAAAACCGTGTCCCCGGATGTCCAGCCGAATTTCTCCACAAGCGGCCTGTTGAAAAGACTCCAGGTATAAATGGCCCCCAGACTGAGCTGCATGAGAATGGAACCCGCAACGACCAGCCAGCGATTGGGAAGTTTTCCCTCTTCGTACCGTGTTTCCATGATGCCCCCTTTGCATGATTTTCGTGAACATATTCCGGATCGCCAGAATGAACAGCGATCACAGTCAGGCGGTAAAAAGACCTCCCCATACCCGAGCCAGCACCATCCGCATGGCGGACGCAGAGAAATCAGACACCTGGGATGACGGGATTCGGTTCAGGAGGGGTTTCGGAACAGGGGTTGAAAAAATTGCCGGGAATTCTCCCCAACCTCGGAGAGATGGGGGGAGATCGGGGAGAGATTCCCGGCTCGGGAGAGAAAGGGCCAACCCTATAAAGCCCTTTTGCCTCATACGGCCATGCGCAACTCGGAGGGATAGCCGGAAACGTGAAGTTTCCGCTTCCAGATATTCATGGCTGCCGCCTCACGCATCAGCTCATCCCTGTAGTCCGGATGGGCGATACCGATGAGGGCTTCGGCCCGTTCCCAGGTGCTTTTGCCCTTGAGATTGGCCATGCCATGTTCTGTGACAACCCAGTGGGTGACGGTTCTCGGCAGGGTGACGATGGTACCGGGCTCCAGGGTGGCCCGGATGCGGGACTTGCGGTTGCCCGCCTTGTCCGTTGTGGTGGAACGCAGACAGATGAAGCTCTGGCCGCCTTCGGAATGGTAACAGCCAAAGGCGAAATCGAACTGCCCGCCCGTTCCGGAAATCTGACGTACTCCCGAAGACTCGCTGGAAATCTGACCATAGAGATCCACTTCCACGGCATTGTTGATGGAAACCGCCCTGGGATTGGCCGCAATACGGGCCGGGGTGTTCACGTAGTCCACGGGATAGCTGGCACAGAGGGGATTGTGGTGCAGAAAGTCATAGAGACGCTGGGTTCCCAGGGCAAAGGTATAGGTCATTTTGCCGGGCAGATCCCGCTTGTAGCGGCCTGTGATGCGGCCCGCCTCGTACATGTCAAGGTAGCTGTCCACAAGCATTTCCGTATGCACACCAATATCACGGATACCGGAATCCGCAATCATACGGCCAATGGCATTGGGCAGTCCGCCGATCCCGAGCTGAAGACAGGCACCGTCGGGAATCCTGCCCACCACATGCTCTGCGATCTTCATGTCTTCCGGGGAAACCGCAGGCTCCTTCAGACTGAACATGGGGGCATTGTCGGACTCAACGATAAAATCCACCTCGGAAATATGCAGGGCTTCATCGTATCCTCCATGGCATACGGGCATGCTGCTGTTCACTTCCACCACGATGGTACGGGCACTTTCCGCCTGGGCCCGCTGTACGGAGTTTGCAACCCCGTAATTGAAAAAACCGTTCGCGTCCATGGGGGCGCAGCGTACAAAAAAGATATCGGTTTCAATATCCCTGGCATAGTATCGGGGACCTTCGTGGTAGAGAATGGGGATATAGCTGCACAGGCCCTTGTCGTGGAGAATGCGGTCTCCCCCCGTAAAATGCCAGTTGTTATAAATAAAATGTCCGCCACCCGGCTCCGCCATGGCAACGGCTGCAAGACCGGGGAAGCCCACGGCACGCACCTTGACTTCTTCAAGCTCCTTTGCCCTTCGGGCAAGGGCCGCATCCAGGGTCAGGGGAGCACAGAGGAAGTTGCCGTAATCCACCCACTGTCCGGAACGGACGATGGATACGGCCTTTTCAGCAGATACAAGTTTTGCGCGGTAAAGGGCCTGTATGTCCATGGTATCCTCCTTCATAGGGTTTGCGCCGCTTAAGGGCGGCCTGTTCTCCTTAGGTGATTCCAGACAATTGCAAGCCGTGTGCCACAGATAAAAAAACAGAAGTTTCAGGAAGTTGTACCTTCCTGAAACTTCTGTCTTCCGGAGAGCCTCCACGCCTGCGGCACCCCTGCCGCATACCTGCCCCTCCAGACAAACACTGTTTATATCCGAAAGGCCGGATTACGGGGCTTTTTCAGGCATGCGACACCGATGCCGCATACTACGACATTTCTGCCGCAAACCCTTCCCTCAACCCGTAGCGCTGCATCTTCCGTTCTAAGGTTCTGCGATCCACCCCCAGAATTTCCGCCGTCCGTCCCCTGTGTCCCTTACAGGTTTTCAGGGTTTCCAGAATCAGCTCCCGTTCATGAAGCTCCAGCCTTTCCTTCAGGTTCAGGGAAGCAGCAGCCTCTCCCTCTTCCCCGGCCTCTTTTCCGATGGAAAGATCCAGACTCCCCAGGGTCATGTAACGTTGCAGCGCATTTTGCAGTTCCCGCACATTGCCGGGCCAGTCATAGCGGATAAAGGCGTCCATGGTGCGGGCATCCACGCCCTGCTGCCCCCCTTCCCCTTCCATGGCCTCCAGAAAATGCTCCACCAGAAGGGCAATGTCAGACTTCCGCTCCCGCAGGGGAGGCAGATAAATGGGAATGATGTGCAGCCTGTAAAAAAAATCCTGACGCATACGGCCATCGGCCACCATGGACTCCATGTTTCTGTGGGTGGCGGCAATGATCCGGATATCCGGCCTGATGTTTTCCCTGCCCCCCAAAGCCCGGAATCCGTTACCCTCCAGGGCCCGCAGAAGTTTGACCTGCATGGAAAGGGGAATTTCCCCCACCTCATCCAGAAAAAGGGTGCCCCCGTGAGCCAGTTCCAGAAGCCCCTTCTTGTCCGTATTCGCACCGGTGAAGGCCCCCTTCCGGTAACCGAAAAACTCGCTTTCCATAAGACTTTCGGGAATGGCACCGCAGTTGACGGGAACAAAGGGCTGACGGGCCCGCTGGCTCAGGGCATGGATGGCCTGGGCCACCAGCTCCTTTCCGGTACCGGATTCTCCCCGGATCACCACAGCAGCCGCACTGCCCGCGGCCTGAAGGATACGGTCATAAACCGCCTGCATTTCAGGGCTTTTCCCCACAATCCCATGAAAGCGGTAGCGGTCTTTCATGCTGGATTTCAACCGCTGATTTTCCTCCAGCAGCAGGGCTGCACGGGAGCGGATGCGCTCTTCGGCCATCTTGCGTTCCGTCACATCCACCATCACCGTCTGCCGCAGCAGCACCGCCCCGTCCTCTCCATAAATGGGGGTGGTGACAACGCTGTACCAGCGCTCATCCAGCGCATCCAGACGCTCCACACTGACGGTCTTTCCGGAAAAAACCCCGGCATTTTCACACCAGGGACAAGGCGTATCCCGGTTGTACACCACCGCATAACAGGGGGCTGCGGAACCCTCCCTGCCCGTTCTTTCCGCAAGGGGAGCGTTGATATAAGCCAGACGGTAATCCCTGTGACAGGTATAAAGGTAGCCCGTAAAATGTTCCACAATGGCCCGGAATTCCGCTTCCCGCTGCCGCAAGGTTTTCACCACCTCCTTTTCCGCCGTGACATTGACCAGGGTGGCGACACTGGTGGTGGTTCCCCGGATCATATCCAGCTTGATCAGGATGTCATGCACCTGACCGTCCCGGTTCATGAGGCGGCATTCATACTCCCCCGGCGCTGCCGAAGCGTCCTGACGTCTCAGGTGGTGGTAGCGCACCATACGCTCCAGATCCTCCTGCACCACAAAACGCTGCCAGGCAATCTTCCCCTCAATCTCTTCCTTGGAATAGCCCAGCAGCTCTTCCACCCGTTCATTGATGCGGCTGATGACAAAATCGGCTTCAATCACAATGGTGGGAGCCGTGGATTTCTCAAAGATCATGCGATAAAACCGGGCATCGGACTCCGCCGTTTCCGCACGGTTCCGCAAACTTGCCCTGTCATCCTGATTCATGGGCGTTATCCTTACCTTTCTACAGGGTACAGGCCATCAGGGTCTCGGCCCCAAGGGTCAGCCAGGCCACCAGCGCATAGCGGATCAGCTTCCCGATGAGGGTGAACAGCATAAAGAGTGCCACAGGAAGGCGTACCAGCCCTGCGGCAAAAACCAGGGGATCGCCCAGAACGGGCAGCCAGGAAAAAAGGAGCAGCCAGGATCCGTAACGGGACAGCCAGATCCCTGCACGCCGACGTTTTTCTTCGGAGATCCCCACAAAACGTCCCGCACCCTGGCCCAGAAACTTTCCCAGAAAAAAGGTGGTGACAGCCCCCAGCATGTTGCCAAGGGTGGCCACAAAAACGGCACTCACAGGCTCCCTGCCCGCAAGAAGCCCGCCCGCCAGCAGGACTTCCGAAGCACCGGGAAGCAGGGTGGCCGCCACAAAAGAAGAAACAAAAAGGCCCGCAAGCCAGAAATCATCCCCGAAAAACATGGTATTCTCCAAAACAGGCCTCCTTGACCTGAAAGGCTCCGCCCCCTATACTGCCAGCCTCTTTCTGAACCCTGCCCCCTGTCCGGGGGCACCATGCGGGAGGCCCTATGGATTCCTTGAAACAATCGATCATGACCCTGCTGTCATCCTTCAATGCATTTTTCAGTGTGGTGATGGATGTCTGGCACCATGGCTTTCTGGGAGTTCCCGTCATCCGTTATCTGGCCGCTGCGGGGATTCTGATTTTCTTTCTCATGCTGAGACGCACGGTGGTGCACTGGGCGCTTCATCATTTAAAACGGCTCAGTGCCAAAACAGACACGCGCCTTGACGACGAGATCGTTGCCTCCCTGGAACCCCCCGTACGCCTGCTGCCCATCATCCTCGGCATCTTCTTTTCCCTGCGTTTTCTGGAACTGGAAGGGGCTGCCGCAGATTTTTCGGAGAGAGTCATCCGTTCCATGGTCACCTTCATGATTTTCTGGGCACTGCACTCCGCCACCTCTCCCGTCTTCAGGGTATTTCACAACCTGAAGGGACACATTGGTCAGGCCCTGATGGACTGGCTCCAGAAAGCCCTCCGGATTGCCATCATGGTCATCGGTGCCGCCACCATCCTTGAGATGTGGGGCATCAGGGTGGGCCCCATACTGGCAGGCTTTGGCCTTTTTGGCGTGGCCGTTGCCCTGGGCGCCCAGGATCTGTTCAAAAACCTCATCTCCGGTATCCTGATTCTTACCGAACGACGCTTTGGCACAGGAGACTGGATTCATGTGGAAGGCGTGGTGGAAGGCACCGTGGAACAGATCGGTTTCCGTTCCACCCGCATCCGCCGCTTTGACAAGGCTCCGGTCTTTGTACCCAACAGCCGCCTTTCCGACAATACACTGACAAATTTTTCCGCCATGAGCCACAGGCGCATCTACTGGATGATCGGTCTCGAATACCGCACCACCCTGCACGCCCTGCGCCGTATCCGCGACCGCATTGAAAACCATCTTCTGGAAAATGACAACTTCGCCAGGCCGCCCGAAGTGCCCCTCTTTGTACGGATTGACCGTTTCTCCGACTCTTCCATCGACCTGATGGTCTACTGCTTCACCCGAACCACGCTCTGGGGCGAATGGCTGGCGGCCAAGGAACACCTGGCCTTCGTCATCAAGGCCATTGTGGAAGAAGAAGGAGCCGGTTTTGCCTTCCCCAGTCGTTCCCTGTACGTGGAAACCCTTCCGGAAACGGAAAAACCCCAGGTCTTCATCCCACCAGTCTCCTGAGGAAACCCCTTATGATGCAGCTCTGTCACGATCTCCTCCATGCCGCCGAAAAAGCCAGAGTTCTGGGCGACTTTCTTGGCGAAGCAGAAATCCATATCGCAAGAAACATGGCCCTTGCCTCCGTCGCCCTTGTGCCACGCCACAGCATGGGCAATGAAGAGGAATCCCTTTTTTTTCCCCTGGCCCATACGGAAAAACTTCCCCAGGGTACCATGGTCATGGAAGTCCCCCGGAAAAAGGGACTGTCCCTGGATCTTCTCCAGCAGATTGCGGACATGACAGGCCGCATCGCCCAGGTGCTGCACAGAAACATGTCCACCTATGAGCATCTGCGCATGTACAAGACCGTTTTCGAGAACACGGGAACGGGTACCATCATCATTGAAGAAGACATGACCATTACCTGCGCCAACGCCCGCTTTCAGGAAATGACGGGCTTCAGCAGGGAGGACATCCAGGGCAAAAAACGCTGGTCGGAATTCATTGTTCCCGAAGACAGGGATCGTATGCAGCAGTACCACTACGGTCGGCGCAAACCCGGAAACCGGGTACCCACGGAATACGAATGCCGCATCACAGACCGCCATGGCCGCATCATGGACATCTACATGAAGGTGGGGGTCATCCAGGGCACCCAGCGCAGCATTGCCTCCTTCCTGGACATCACCACCCGCAAGCAGGCGGAAAATGCCCTACGCCAGAGGGAATCCCAGCTCAATGCCATCATCGAGAATTTCGAGGGCTTCATCTTCGTCTATACCCGGGACATGCGCATCCGCTACATGAACCGTCTTCTGGTGGAACGCACCGGAATGGATCCCACAGGCACCCTCTGTCTGGATGCCCTTCCCGATCTGGAGGCGCTTTTCACCATAGACGTGAGAGAAAGGGTCTTTTCCGGAGAGACCCTGCGCATGGAAATTCACTGCTCTGGCAGGGCACAATGGTTTTATGCCGTCAATTCTCCCATTTTTGACAGCAACGGCCAGGTGGATCGTATCCAGGTCATTCTCATGGACATCACCCAGAGAAAGGAAGCGGAAGCTGCCCTCAAAGAGCGGGAAGCCTCGCTGCAACAGGAAAATACCCTCCTGCGCTCAGGACTGCGGGATCGTTACAAGTTCGGCAGGATCATCGGAAAAAGCGCCAAAATGCAGGATGTCTATGACCTGATCCTCAAGGCTTCCGCCTCCTCGGCCAATGTCATCATTCTGGGAGAGTCGGGAACGGGCAAGGAACTGGTGGCCCAGGCCATCCATGAAAACAGCCCGAGACGGGACAAGGCCTTTGTGGTGGTCAACTGCGGTGCCATCCCGGAAAACCTTCTGGAAAGCGAATTTTTCGGTCATGTCCGGGGGGCCTTCACCGGTGCGGTGAACGATAAAAAGGGCTATATGGAAATGGCCGACGGGGGCACCCTCTTTCTCGATGAAATCGGAGAATTTCCTTTGACCATGCAGGTCAAACTGCTCCGGGCGATTGAGGGGGGCGGCTACACCCCCGTGGGGGCTGCGGTACGCAGGGAAAGTGATGTCCGGATCGTCGCCGCCACCAACCGGGATCTCCGGGAGCATGTGCGCAAAAATCTGATGCGGGAAGATTTTTTCTACCGCATCCACATCATCCCCATCCACCTGCCCCCCCTGCGCAAACGAAAGGAAGACATTCCCCTGCTCATGGATCACTTCATCAAAGCGTTTCAGGAAAAGGAACCCCTTCCCCTCACCGTACCGGCCCAGATCACGGAAGCCTTTGTCGCCTACGACTGGCCGGGCAATGTCCGGGAGCTGCAAAACACCCTGCACCGCTACCTTACCCTCAAAAAAATCGACTTTCCCGGCATGGAAGACACGGAAAGGGGCTTTACGGAAAAAAGCCCTTACGAGGAGATCCCCGAGAACCTGGATCTGCGCCAGGCCATGGAACACTGTGAACGGGAATTCTTACTCCGGATCCTGAAAAAGCACCAGTGGCACAAGGGGAAAACCGCCGAAGCCCTGGGCATCCACCGCAAAACCCTGTTTACCAAACTGCGCCATTTTCAGCTCGACTGAGGCGGAGTGGGTAAGTATGCCCACATTGGGGTAAAAAAACCACATAGCCCCACAAAACACTGTTTTCATATCCAATCCACCACGGTCTTTTCAGGGGGTGGGGTCAAAACACCCCACCTTCCTTTTCTGCTTCTCCCCGGCTTCCCCCATCACCCTGCCCCGTCCCGCCATGCTGCAACAATTTTTACATAAGACAAATCAAGAACTTATAAAAAACACTCTTATTTTCCTGGTTTTTTTACATCCTGGCACGAAGCTCGCAGTTAAAGCTGGAACAAACAACAGGTACCGGAAACCCGAAACCAACCCGCGGCGGGCCGCGCCACAGAACACCAAGGAGGAAACATGACCCCCTACCAGGAAGCCTATAAAAAAAAGATGTGCAGTCCCGAAGAAGCCGTCCGTCACATTCAGTCCGGAGACTGGGTCGATTACGGTAACTTTGCCTGTGCGCCCGTCACCCTGGATGCTGCCCTTGCTGCCCGTGTCAATGAGCTGGAAGATGTTAAAGTCCGCGCCATGACCTATCCGGGACTGGCCGCCGTGGCCAAAGCTGACCCCACAGCAACCCGTTTTATCTACAACAACTGGCATTTTTCCGGAGGCGACCGCAAACTCCACGACGCGGGCAACTGTTTCTATGTGCCCTTCCTGTTCCACGAAGGCCCCGGTCACTATGACGTTATCAATTCGGACGTATTCTGCGTAGCTGTCGCCCCCATGGACTCCAGGGGATACTTCAATTTCGGTTCTTCCAACTCCATCCATATGGCCACCGCCAAGCGGGCCAAAAAGGTCATCGTGGAAATCAACCGCAATATCCCCCACTGTTATGGCGGCTTCAATGAGGGCATCCACATTGATGAGGTGGATCTCATTGTGGAATCTGAGCACAAACCCCTTTTCCAGCTTCCTTCCGCAGCCCCTTCGGAGATTGACGGTCGCATCGCAAGGCTCATCATGGAAGAAATCCATGATGGTTCCTGCATCCAGCTCGGCATCGGCGGCATGCCCAATGCCGTTGGGAAAATGATCGCGGAATCGGATCTGAAGGATCTCGGCGTTCATACGGAAATGCTGGCCGACTCCTTTGTGGATATGTTTGAGGCCGGACGCATCACCTGCAAATATACCAAATACTGCCCCGGTAAAATGGCTTATACCTTTGCCTTAGGCTCTCAAAAACTCTATGATTTCCTTGACAAAAACCCCTTCTGCGCCAGTTATTCCGTGGATCTGGTCAACAAGCCCGCCAATGTCTCCATGAACGACAGAATGGTGGCCATCAACAATGCGGTGGAAGTGGATCTTTTCGGTCAGGTTTCCAGCGAGTCTTCCGGTTCCCGCCATATTTCCGGAACCGGCGGTCAGTTCGACTATACCTTTGGCGCCTATCATGCTCCCGGAGGCAAAAGCTTTATCTGTCTTTCCTCCACCACCAAAGGGAAAAATGGGGAACTGGTTTCCCGCATCCGGCCCACCTTCAGCCCCGGCTCCATCATCACCGTTCCCCGTACCGTGACCCACTGGGTGGTGACCGAATACGGCAAGGTGAATCTCAAGGGAAAATCCACCTGGGAACGGGCCGAAGCCCTGATCTCCATCGCCCATCCGGATTTCCGGGATGAACTGATTGAAGAGGCCCGTAAAATGGGCATCTGGAGGGCAGGCGACCGGAAGAATCGCATTGCCGTACCGGATCTGATGCTGAAAAGCGCATAAAATTCAACAAACTCCATGCGCCTGTAAAACATGGAAACCCTTATCTGCATGAAGAGCATTGCAAAAAAGTGCAAAACATGGTTTTACGGTTGGGTCATCGTTTGTACAAGAAACGAAGCCCTGGCTCTGTACCACCATAAAGGAGGGGGCCGGTCGCCGATCTGACCGAAAAAGGGCTTTCCCGCAGATTCCGGGAATATCCCGCTTCACAGTAAAACCATGCCTGCACACAGGCGGTGTTGCCGTACAGGGCACACCGCTTTACTTAAAAACCCAAACATCACCCGTTCAAAAGGAGATTCCAATGGCCCAACTGATTGCCGACCGTCGCGATGTGGATTTTGTCCTCCATGAACAATTTGAAGTGGCTGAACTGGCCAAAAACGAAAGCTTTTCCGATTTCAACAAAAAAACCATCGACCTGATCGTTACCGAGGCCCGCAACCTGGCCATCAAGGAAATTCTGCCCCTTCAGAAGATCAGTGATGCCGGATGCGAGTTTGATGCCGGAAAAGTACGCGTTCCCGAAGCCTATCACAAAGTGTACAAGAATTACTGCGACGGTCAGTGGCTGGCCATGAGTGACTCTCCCGAATGGGGTGGGCAGGGGATGCCCAAGGCTGTGGGCCTTGCCGCCAACGAATATTTCTATGGTGCCTGCAACTCCTTCATGCTCTTCCAGATGCTCTCCCATGGGGCTGCCCGCCTCATTGAAAGCTTCGGCACCCAGGCCCAGAAGGATCAGGTTCTGAAAAACATGTTTTCGGGCAAATGGTCCGGAACCATGCTTTTAACCGAACCCGATGCCGGTTCCGACGTCGGCGCCCTGACCACCGTGGCCAAACGCAATCCCGACGGCACCTACTCCATCAGCGGTTCCAAAATCTTCATCTCCGGCGGTGAGCAGGATATGGTGGAAAACATCATCCATCCCACCCTGGCCCGCATTGAAGGCGCTCCCGCAGGTACCCGTGGCATTTCCCTCTTCATGGTTCCCAAATACCGCATCAATGCCGACGGCTCCCTTGGTGAATTCAACGACGTGGTCTGCACGGGCATTGAGCACAAGATGGGTCTGCACGGCAACTGCACCTGCTCCCTCACCCTGGGCGGCAAGGGCCAGTGCGTCGGTACCCTCATCGGTGAAGAGAACAAGGGCATGGCCGCCATGTTCCAGATGATGAACGAAGCCCGCCAGATGGTAGGGCTTCAGGGTTTCGCCAACGCCACCACCTCCTTCATGTACGCCCTGGATTACGCCCGTCAGCGCATCCAGACCAAGCACATGACCGATCCTGCGGACGCAGGCCCCTCCGCCATCGTCCGTCATCCCGACGTACGCCGCCAGCTCATGCTCATGAAGAGTTTTGTGGAAGGTATGCGCAGCCTCATCTACTACAACGGCATGGTTCAGGATCGTCACCACCTCAGCACGGACGCAGCTGAAAAGGCCCGTCTCCGGGATCTGGAAGAAGTGCTGACCCCCATCATCAAGGGCTACATCACGGACAAGGCCTTTGAGGTCTGCTCCCATGGCGTTCAGGTCTATGGCGGTTACGGCTTTATCGAAGAATACCCCGTAGCCCAGCTGCTTCGGGATGTCCGCATCTTCCAGATTTATGAAGGCACCAACGGCATCCAGTCCATCGACCTTGTGGGCCGCAAGATGGGCATGAAAAAAGGCGCCGCCTTCATGGCCTTCCTGGAAGAAATCCGCAAGACCATTGAACTGGCCCGTGGCATTGAAGCGGTCAAGCCCCTTGCCGAAAACCTGGAAAAACTCTTCAACACCTATACCGAAACCGCCGCCATCCTGGGCAAGGCCGCTGGCAGCGACAAGGTGCTGGACGCCTTTGCCTTCACCCATCCCTTCCTGGAAGCCACGGGCGATCTCACCATGGCCTGGATGCTCCTGTGGCGTGCCGCTGTGGCCGCACCCAAGATCGGTCAGAAGAAAAAAGATGATGCCTTCTACACCGGCCAGGTCACCACAGCCCGTTTCTTCATCAATACCCAGCTGCCCATCACAGCAGGCAAGCTCAACGCCATCCAGATCATGGACGGTGCCGCTGTGGCCATGGAAGACGCCTCCTTTGGCGGCTGATTTACGATAAAAAAAGCCGAGGGCTTTTAAAAAGCCCCGGCTTCCCCTTACCACGACTTCCGACAACGCCCCCGCCGGAAGTCGTCTGTCGGCGCATCCTCCCCGGTGCGCCGACATCTTTTTTTCTGAAAGGACTGACTGTTTTACGATGACGGACAGCTTCGGCGCAGGAATGCCGATCCGGTATCCCTCACTGGACATGACGCTGGCTGAAGGGAAAAAAACGATTCTGCCTACCATCTTTCTTCAGCTATCCATGCAATCGCAGATTTTGCCTATGCAGCATTGAACCTCTGTAATCGGCTTCCCCCCTTTTAGACGCTGGAGCGTCTCAAGATGCATTCCCACGCTGGAGCGTGGGAACGATGGGTTCAATGGAAACGATAATGTACAGAGGGCCTAAACGGGTTTTGAATCGTAAGCCGACACGGAGCGGCCTTCCCTGCCAACAAGCGCCACCTTCTCCATGGCCATGGACACGGCCCTTGCCACTTCTTTCCGCAGCACAGGCTTCATGACACATTCCACAATCCCCCCCCTGTTCAGGGTTTCCCTGTTCAGCGGATCACTGAACCCGGAGCAGAGAATCACGGGAAAGCCCGGACGGATTTTCTGCACTTCTGCGGCAAGAACGGTTCCGGTCATCTTGGGCATGGTCTGATCCGTAATCAGCAGATCAAAGCTGTCCGGGATACGCCGGAAAATCTCAAGGGCCTCCGTACTGGACCAGCAGCCTGTCACCTCATATCCCAGATCCTCAAGGGTATCCTGAAGCATTTCCACAATCAGGGTCTCATCGTCCACCAGAAGAATCCGTCCCCTGCCACCGACAACGGCATCCGCCCGTTCTCTCTGGGACTGGGTCTCCTCAGAGCAGGTCATGGGCAGATATACCCGGAAAACCGTACCTTCACCGGGTGCACTGGCTACCTTGATCTCGCCCCCGCAGCCCCGCACAATCCCATGTACCGTGGCAAGCCCCAGCCCCGTACCCTTTCCCTGCTCCTTGGTGGTGAAATAGGGATCAAAAACCCGTTCCAGGATATCCGTATCCATTCCCACCCCCGTATCGGAAACGGAAAGCATCTGCCAGGTTCCCCCAGGAACCCCGGGATGCACATCCGCAGGCCTGCCCTCTTCCAGATGCAGGGACTCCAGGGCAACACGCATGAGACCGCCATTTTCCATGGCATGGAAGGCATTGGTACAGAGATTCATCACCACCTGATGGATCTGGGTCGGATCGGCCAGAACACGCATATCCGAATTTTCAATGTCATGGCGGATTTCTATGGTGGAGGGAATGGAGGCCCGCAGCAGCTTCAGGGCTTCCTTGACAACCGGTGCCACCGTCACGGGCCTGCGCTGCTCCCCATCATCATTTTTACGGCTGAAGGTAAGGATCTGCCAGACCAGATCCCTGGCCCTGTTGGCTGCGGTAAGGATGCTTTTCAAATATTTGATCTCAGGCCTGTCCTTGGCCGTATGTTCCAGGGCCAGCTCCGTAAAACCAATAATCGGGAAAAGGATATTGTTAAAATCATGGGCAATGCCCCCTGCAAGAGTCCCAATGGCCTCCATCTTCTGGGCCTGACGCAGCTGACGTTCCAGATTGCGCTCCTGGGTGACATCCCGTTTCACCGCCACAAAATTGATGATATTGCCGGACTTGTCCAGAATGGGAGAAATGCTCACTTCCTCGTCATAACAGGAGCCATCCTTCTTGCGGTTGGTGATATAGCCCTGCCATACCCGTCCGGAAAGCAGGGTACGCCACATTTCCGCATAAAATCCCTGCTTGTGGTAGCCACTCTTCAGAATTGCAGGCGTCTGCCCAACCACCTCGTCCCGCGTCCATCCCGTAACACGCTCAAAAGCCGGATTCACATACAGGATTGTGGCCTGCCTGTCTGTGACAACAATGCTCTCCACCACCTGCTCAATGGCTGCCGACAGCCGGATATGATCCACCTCGGCCTGAACACGGGCCGTGACATCGGCAGCGACCCCGGACGCCCCCTGGATTGTTCCGGAATGATCCAGCAGCGGCGCTCCCATCACCTCAAAATAATAGCCCCCAATCTGAGCCGTGATGGAAACAGTCTCTCCGGACAGCACCCTGTCAATGCTCTGAAGCATGAGGGGCAGTCCGGCATAACGCTCCCGGGCGGGGAGTCCCAGCATCCCCCCCTCCGGCATGGCCACAGACTGGGTTCCCTTGCCCTCAAAGAGGGTAATGCGCCCTTCCCGATCAATGGCCCAGAGAATGACAGGCAGGTTGGCCAGAACGCTTTCCAGCTGATTTCTGGCCTCCACAAGGGAATGCTGCCGCCGAACCTGCTCGGAAACATCTTCCAGGGCTGCCACAATCATGTCCATCCGCCCATCTTCCCGCCAGAGTATGGCCGCATTGATGGAAAGGTAAATCCGCTGCCCCCGTCCGTCCTTCACCGTATGGCGGACATTGTACAGGGGAGCCCGCTGATTACGGATTCTGAAGAAAACCATATCCTCACGCGCCACGGGGCGAAGATCATGATCCGTAACATCCCATCTTTCATCGTAAAAGCTGTGTTCCAGTATGGTGGGAATATCCATTCCCAGAATTTCGGCAATTTTCTGGTTGGCAAAAATAATCCGCCCCATGGCATCCACGGCCACAATGCCCGCAGGACTGGTCTCCACAACCTTGGACAGAAAGGAGCGTTCCTTGCGCAGCTTGAATTCCGCCTCCCGGATATGATCCACGCCCCGGATAACGGACAGACAGTGAAGCTCCCCGTGCAAAAAGGTTTTGGATCCGGAAATGAGAGCGTGAATGATCCGGCCATCCCGGATCCGGAAACGGGTTTCGAGATTCTCAAGCTTCCCGTGGGCATGCAGACGTTCCACAAATGTATTCCGGTCCTCGTCGTCAGCCCAGAATCCAAGGGAGACGGCTGTCCGGCCCCGGATTTCATCGGTGGTGAATCCCGTCAGGCGCATAAAACCATCATTGGCATCCACCAGCATATGGTCCGAAAGACGGGTAAGCACCACAGCATCGGGAATGGTTTTGAAAACCACCCGGAAACGGCTTTCACTTTCCCGGAGTTCCTTGGCGGCAAGGCCTTTGCGGATGGACAGGGCAAAAAGATCCGCAAGCTTTTCCATCACCCGCAGACTGCCATCCGTGTAGGCCTCACTGGCATCCCCCACGGTAATCTGCCCCACCAGCTTTCCTCCGGCCATGGCAGGAACGGAAAGGAGAGAGCTGACGGCCATCTGACCGTCCCGCGTGGGAATGGAAAGCACCCGGCCACTGTCCGCACTGGCATACAGGGGGTGGCCATGCTGCAACACCTCCCCCCAGACACCGGAAAAGGTTTCCAGCACCAGAAGCTCTGGCTTCATGATGCTCCGGGCATCCAGCTGCCCTGAACCCACAGGACAGAAAAGATGACCGGTCAGCGGATCCATGTATCCCGCATAACCCACCCGGCTTCCCGTCAGCTCCTGGGCAGCGTCCAGCACATACAGGGCCGCCTCTTCCATGTTATCCGCAAGAATCAGGGATCTTGCATAGCGGGCAAAAATCTCATCCGTGCGGGACTTTCTGGAAAGAGCCAGTTCCACATTGCTTCTGGCCTTCAGCTCCCTGCGCATCCAGACGACGTACCAGACAAAACTTGCGATGATGATGGAAAAAATCAGGAGGGAAACCAGGACAAGGGGCTGCACATAGGGCAGGGACGCCCCCTGTTTTCGGGCCATGAACAAAAGAAAGGTTCGGGAATCGGAAAGGGGGATGGCAATCTGGAAAAGGGAGGCCTGATCCGGAAAAGGGGCAAGCCTTTCAATGTGGGAACACTCCTTCTCCAGAATCTCCCTTGAGGGTTCGGCAAGCAGGGGAATCCCGGGAGCCGCATCCAGCAGAAGCTTTCTCCCGGACTCCCCTTCGCCATAAAGACGCACACCGAGGATGCGGGGATCTCCCTGCATGAAAGCCGTCAGCCCGGAGGCAGAAAGACCCGCTTCCGGGTTCTGGGAAGCCATGACCTGGGCCATGATCCGGGCCATCCCCATGGCATCTTCCAGGAAAACGCCTTCCATATGGCGATCCATCCGCACAAGGGAAAGAAAAAGAACCAGCACAATCGCAACAAAGCCAACAGCAGGAACCAACCAGTCTCTCACCCGCTTCAAAAACACCGCCATCAAAAAACCACCCTTCTGCAAAATCCATTTCCGTTCAAAACTTTCGGAAAGGAGCATAGTAAGGCAGAAAAGTCAATAAACTCAAAAAAATAAAATCAAATCCAACACAGCCGGAAATGAAAAAACTTCAGAAATCCGTATAGTGAAAAACTTCAAAATCCGAATCCAGCAGTTCAGCGGAAGCCAGGGTGTCGGCCATACTCACAAGACTTTCGGCCATGGCACTCACATGGTCAACGGCATTGCCCACCATGGAAAAGCCAATTTCCGCCCGCTGATAGAGATCCTGACAGGCCACCTCCGCAATGGCGGCATTGAAATGGTTTCTCAGCCTGGAAATGACGGGCCTGACCACGCCCCGCTTTTCCTTCAGGGAACGGCACCCGTGAATCCGAAACACCAGTACTCCCACAGCACACACCATTCCCTTCCCCTTACCCGGTCTCTGGCTTCCCATGGTCTTCCTCCCTGAAAAGGCATCGCGTCCAGCCCAAATGACCTGCGGCATCTTAAATGAATAAGGATCTTCGGCCCAATAAAAAAAGACCAGCCGAAGCTGATCTTTTATGGTTTATTTTTTGGAGGCGGCACCCGGATTTGAACCGGGGAATAAAGGCTTTGCAGGCCTCTGCCTTACCACTTGGCTATGCCGCCAAAAAAATGGAGCGGGAAACGGGATTTGAACCCGCGACTTCAACCTTGGCAAGGTTGCACTCTACCACTGAGTTATTCCCGCTCAGTGAGACGGAAGTCTATTTAAGAGATCCCATCCCGTATGTCAAATGAAAAAACACTTTTTTCAAAAAAGCGGCTGAAGATTCAGAGAAGCAGTTTCCGGGAACGCAGCACATAATCCACCCCGGACCAGAGGGTCAGGATCAAAGCCCCCCAGAGTGCCCAGGTTCCGATGCGGTGAAAATCCAGCCCCAGATAGGGATAGTGCAGCAGAAGAGGGATGACGGCACCAATCTGAAAACCTGTCTTCCATTTGGCCACCCGCGTGGCCGCCACATCCGCCCCGCTGGAAGCCAGGATACTGCGAAGGCCCGTAATGGCCAGCTCCCTGCCGATGATGACACAGACAATCCAGGCTTCCACCCAGCCCAGCCCCACCAGCATAATAAAGGCACTGGCAATGAGCAGTTTATCCGCCAGGGGATCCATGATCTTGCCAAACTGGGAAACCAGCCCCATGCGACGGGCCATATATCCATCCAGAAAATCCGTTATGGCTGCAAGGGAAAACACCAAGGCCGCCAGAAAGGCCATGAAACGACCCGGAGTCTCCAGGAGCAGCACAATAAGAAGGGGGACGGCGGCCACCCGGTACAGGGTCAGGGCATTGGGATGAAGAAGACGTTCCATCCAGGGCTTTTTTTCCGGTATCATGGGAGAACCTTTAACTTTTCATACGTTACGCAGACCCAGCATCCAGATATCTTGATCGTCTGCGGGCTTGACATCTCCCCTTGGTTACACAATCATCCTTATATTTGCAACCATTCTGATATTTTTTCATACAGATCCGACACAGAGGAGTCCACCGTGAAGTCCGACCCCATCATTACCCTGGAAACCCGCATGGCCTATCAGGAAAAACTCCTGCAGGAACTCAGTGACGTGGTGTTCAGCCAGCAAAAGGAAATTGACCATCTGACCAGCCTTTGCAGCACCCTGACCCGCCACATCCAGCTCCTCACGGAAAACATGGGACAAAGCCCCCCCAGTGAAAGACCACCCCACTACTGAACTTTTTACAGCAGAGCACCCGTTTTCCGGCATCTGCCATTCAACGGCATCTTCAAAACAGCAAGGGTAGGCGCCCGTATGAAGGACTGAAAGCACTCACAGTGAAGGCCCTGCCCTTTTCCGGCAGGGCAAGGCACGGGATTTACGTCGGATCCAGCACGTCCCCAAGCAGGCCAGAGCCTCCCCTGCAAGCCACTTCGGGCATCCGTCAGCCCCCCCCATCACGACCTCCATCCAGATCAAATCAGAAGACGTTCCGCCTGAAAAAAAGCCCCCTCCTTCTTTACCCCTCCGAATCTGAACCGGCAAAGACCCTCCGTTATCTGGAAATCTGCCCCCCATGGGCAGACCGGGGGCCTTGAAAGCAAGGCCCCGACCAGAGTCGGTAAACCCCAATAAAATGGCCTGAACCATGACAGACACAGTTGTGCCTCAGCCATGATTTTATTTAGGATTCAAAGTTTTTTTATGGGGCTTGTAGACATAGAATCCTGAATTTGATATCAAACACACCCTTAAAGATCCATAGCATCAAATACAGTTTAAGATTCATTCTGATGGGATGCTGCTCAAAAAATATTTTGTATGCTGTACCTCTTTACCGGATGAAAACTTCCGGGGAAGGCGGTTCTCAGCATATGGGATGTTCAAAAAGGGCGCATGTACAAAAAAATCACATGATTTAGATTGATAAGGAGGTTTCATTGGATACCCTGACAGAGCGCCCACTGGTCATTGAAGGCGGGAAAAAAATTTTTCACAAAGATCTCAATGTTCCCAATCCCATACCAGAATCCGCTTTTTCTGTGGTCAATAAGATTATGGCTTCCGGTAAACTTTTCCGCTATGCCTGCTCCGGCCCTGAAGACTCGGAAGCCGCACTTCTGGAAAGGGATTTTGCAGAATATCTTGGCTGCAAATATGCCCTTGCCGTGAGTTCCTGCTCCTCTGCCATCTTCATTGCCCTGCTTTGCGCAGGACTTCAGCCGGGAGACAAGGTGCTGGTTCCGGGATTCACCTTTACCGCAGTGCCCAGCAGCATCCTTCATGCAGGGGGGGTGCCTGTACTGGTGGAATGTAAAAGAAATTACACCATCGACGTGGATGACCTTGCCCGAAAAATTCAGCCGGATACAAAGTATCTTCTTTTATCCCACATGCGGGGCCATGTCTCTCAGATGGATCGTATCGTTACGCTTTGCAAAGAAAACGGAATTGTTCTGATTGAGGATGCAGCCCACAGCCTCGGGGCCAGATTCAAGGGTAAATATGCAGGAACCTTCGGGCTTGCAGGCTGTTTCAGTTTTCAGTCCCACAAAATGATCAATGCCGGTGAAGGCGGTATGCTGGTGACTGACGATGAAGAAATCATCGCCAAAGCCATCCTTTATGCAGGCTCCTTTGAAACCTGCTACAAAAAGCACTTTATCCGCACAGAAAAACTGGAAGAATTCCAGAAAGCCATTCCGACATACAACCTCAGACTCTCCAATCTTGTTGCTGCCATTGCCAGAACGCAGGTGCCTCTCATTAACAGCAATGCTGCAAAGTACAATGCCAATTTTGATGTGCTCCGCAGCATCCTTAAAACCTCTTCCCATATTGACCTTCCGGATGTGGAAGAGGGCGTGTTCAAGATTTTTGACTCCGCCCAGTTCAATCTTGTGGGACTCAGCAGCGAACAGATTCAGACTTTTCTGGAAGCCCTTGCCATGGAAGGTATCGGTCTTGGTGTTTTCGGCATTGAAAAGGACAATGCAAGGTGTTTCTGGAACTGGAAATACATGGACGGTGAGACCCAGGAACTCCCCCGTACCCGGAAGATGCTGGTGACGGCATGTGACCTGAAACTTCCCCTGTACCTGACTCCCGAGGATATGCGCCTGATTGGCCACAGGATTGTCAGCGCACTGAACTTTGCTGCTGCGTTAAAGCCGGAGGCTGCCGCATAATCGTTTTTTTAAAGCGCAGATCCTTGTGGATCACTCCGTCTCCAAAACGGTATCGCCACAAGACACAGCAAACTGAACTTATGTACAGCATAAATGCCGGTTCATTTAACCTACAGGGGTCTCATGATCTCAACAAGGCACCGGCTTTTCGGGCTGTAACATGCGGGGCTTGCCCCTGAACAGGCTCTGAAAAACACTTTCCCGAAACCATCCGCAGCTGCCCGGTCAGGTCTTTGACCGGGTATTTTTTTCATCCTGCCTGTTGCCTGCATCCCCTGAATTTTCCTGTATTCTCCCCTATACAAGTTTAAAAATGCTGGCTACCATGCGGAGCACTTTACAGAAACAGAATCCCACATTGACGTTTCGGGCATAGATATGCTTATCCCACAGACCGTCGATCTCAAGAACCTGACTTTTGAGGGAAGTGCTCTGCTTAAAAAACACGCTGATCTGCTGGCCGCGTTCGCACGATAAAATCCAGGCAGATCTTGAATACCAGAACAAAGAATCCGTCGAAGAAGGAAAATTTTATGCAGCGATTCGTGAGCAACCGTATGGAAGTGCTGGTGGCCAATCTTGCCGCCCACCTCATGGAAGATCCGCCGGATCCCATGGAGCCGGAGCTCATTGTGGTACAGAGCCGGGGCATGGAGCGCTGGCTGTCCATGGAAATTGCAAAATGGTCTGGCATTGCCTCCCATCTTCACTTTCTTTTTCCGGCAAGTCTCATGACAAGGCTGCTGCGGCCCATGAAGCCCCTTTCACCCGACGAAGACCCCTGGAAACCGGACAGCCTGCGCTGGGCCTGTTTTGAAGCCCTTGCCGCCCTGCCCGATTCTCCGGATGCCGCACCCGTGGCCCGCTATATGGGCGACGATCCCCTGAAGCGCTTTCAGCTTGCGGACATGCTGGCAGACCTTTTCGACCAGTATCTCATGTTCAGGCCGGATCGGATTCTTGCCTGGGAACAGGGGGAAGAAGACCACTTCCAGGCCCGGCTCTGGCGTATGCTGCGATCCCGTCTTGCAGCTCCCCACAGGGTGGATCTGCTGAAACAGGGAGTTGAGACCCTGAAACACGCAGAGCTTCCCCCGAGAATCTCCATCTTCGGTGTTTCCGCCCTCCCTCCCCTCTACCTCGAATTCCTTGAGATGCTTTCAGAGCATGTGACGATCCGCTGGTATCTTCTCGATCCCTGTCAGGAATACTGGGGCGATATCCGCTGCGAGAATTTCTGGGAAACCCTGAGCCTCAGGGCCGAAGATCAGGGACTGTCCCCTGAAGATCTCCACGCGGAAAGGGGCCATCCCCTGCTGGCTTCCCTGGGCCGTACGGGTCAGGATTTTTTCCGAAGGCTTGCGACCATGCCGGGTGAAGAACAGCGCCACGCCCTGGAGCCGGGCATGGATACCCTGCTGCACCGCCTCCAGTCCCGTATCCTTTCCCTGGATGCCCTTCCGGAAAAAATGCTTTCAGAAGAGGTGGTGGAAAATGATGATTCCATTGCCGTCTACCGCTGCCATGGCCCCATGCGGGAAATGGAGGTGCTGAAGGATCAGCTCCTGAGGCTTTTTTCCGGAGACACTCCGCCAAGACCCAGGGACATCCTGGTGATGTTCCCCGACGTGGGCGCATACGCCCCCTATATTGATGCCGTGTTCGGCAGCCCCCTTCCCGACGGCAGACGGCTTCCCTACACGGTTTCCGAACGTCCCCTTGCCCTGGAAAACACCCTGGCAGGCCTTCTCATGCGGGTGATACAGCTCATGGAATCGCGTTTCGGTGCATCGGAGGTTTTTGATGTGCTGGAAGCCCATCCTGTGGCCCGTAAATTTGATCTGGATACCACAGGGCTGGAGCGCATCCGTTTCTGGCTGGTGGATACCCGCATCCGCTGGGGGCTGGACGCGGCCTTCCGGGAAGCCCTGGATCTTCCGGCAACAAAGGCCCACACCTGGCGCTTCGGGCTGGATCGCATGCTGCTGGGCATGGCCATGGAAGATGAGGGCGGCAGCCCCGAAAAGGAGGGCATCCTTCCCTATGATCCCATGGGCCCGGAAGCGGCGGACACCCTGAACAGCCTTCTCAGCTTCATGGAAAGACTTGTGGCGTTTCACGAAAACATCCGGGAAGACCGCAGCCCCCAGGACTGGATGGATCTCCTCTGGGAACTGGTTCTCTCCCTTTTCCATGAAGACGGGGAAAACACGGATGCCTTTCTCGGTCTGCGAACCCTCCTGGACACCTTTGTGACGGAAACCCGGCTTTCCGGCCTTGACGGAAAACTGCCCTTCAGCCTGATACGTTCCGTACTGGGACAGGCACTGGAAGGGGCAGGACAGGGCGGCCTCATCCTTGGCGGTGGCATCACCTTCTGCGCCATGGTGCCCATGCGCTGCATTCCCTTTTCCCTCATCTGCCTTTCCGGCATGAACGACGGGGCCTTTCCCCGCACCCGACCGAGACCGGCCTTTGACCTCATGCAGCAGCAGCCAAGAGCGGGAGACCGTTCCAGCCGGGACGATGACCGCTACCTCTTTCTGGAAACCCTGCTCTCCGCACGGGAGAAACTCTGGATCACCTTCACGGGTTTCAGACCCGAGGACGATCAGGCCCTGCCCCCTTCGGTGCTGGTGCAGGAACTGCTGGATGCCCTGAATGGGGAGGAAGGCTCCCTGCCCCATCCGATGCGGGCCTTTCCCATGCAGGCCTTTTCTTCACGGCTTTTCAGAACCAACCATCCGCTGCCCGCCCATCTTTTCAGCTTCAGCACCCTGTTTCGGGATCTTGCAGCGACCTTCTCCGGCAAGGACAGACCCGAAGCCCTTCCCTTTCAGGACGGAGAGCTGGAAAACGATCACATGGAAAAAACGGTTTTCTGGGAAGATGTCATCGCTTTTTTTCAGAATCCCTCCGCCTTTTTTCTGAAGCGGCACATGCAGATCTCCCTGGAACGGGAGGAAGAGGCCCTGGAAGACCGGGAAAACTTCACAATCGGAGGCCTTGGCCGCTATTGGATTCAGGAAAGTTTCTGCCGAACGGCTCTGGAGGACGGGGACATGGAAACGGCACAACAGCGCCTTGAGGCCCAGGGCAGGCTTGCTGCCGGGGCTCCGGGCCGCTCCCGTCTGGCAGGCCTTGAGGCCGATGCCCTGGCCCTGGCGGATCTTTTTCACAAGACTCCCGGAAGCCACGGGGAGGAGGCCCATCCCTTTGCCCTGGAGCTGGCCGGAATCCGCCTGGAGGGCAGCCTGCCCGTTCCGGAGGATGGGGCGGAAAAAATCTGGAGACCGGGAAAATTCCGGGAAAAACACCTGATCGCGGCCTGGCTGCGCTTTCTCCTGCATCGGGCCATGGGCAGAAAAACGACCCTTCACCTTGTGGGTATGGGCGAAGAGGGGCCGGAACGCAAAATCTTCGCCTGTCCTGAGCTTTCCAGGGAAAAGGCCCTCCTGCATCTGGAAAGCTTCATGGCCTGCTATCGCTCCGGTCTCACGAGGCCCCAGCCCTTTTTCCCTTCCCTGTCCAGAACATGGGCGGAAGCTGTCCTGAAAAACAAAAAAACGGCGGAAATACAGGAACATCTCATGGACGCATGGGAAGGCTCGGAGTTCACGCCCCCGCAGTCCACCCCTGCGGACAGACTGCTCTGGCGGGGATGCCATCCCTTTGACCCGCCTTTTCCCGAAATTTCCGAAACCCTCTGGCTGCCTCTGCTGGAGGCCATGAAGGAGAAAACCCCATGACAGGCCTTCTTCCCTTTGATCCCCTGCACACCCCCCTTGAGGGAACCCTCCTCATGGAAGCCAGTGCAGGAACGGGAAAAACCCATACCATCGCAAGCCTTGTTGTCCGTCTCGTGCTGGAACAGGGACTGCCCGTGGAACGCATCCTTGTGGTCACCTTTACGGAAGCCGCCAGCGGAGAGCTGAAGGAACGCATCTACGCAAGGCTTTCCGATACCCTGGCCGCCCTGGAAGGCCGAGGCGTGAAAGAAGCCTTTTCCGAAGACATGGCCCGCCGCCACGGAGCCTCTCCCCAGGCAAGGGCCAGAATTCTGGCGGCCATCCGCAATTTTGACCGGGCCGCCATCGGCACCATCCATTCCTTCTGCTACCGTATGCTCCGGGAAAACCGCTTTGAATCCGGGCTCCGTTTTGATGCAGAACTGGCAACGGATGCGGGGCTTCTGCGTCAGAACGCTGCGGATGATGTCTGGCGCAGGGATGTGGCCTCCATGGACACGGAAAGGGCCGCCCTGCTTGTGGCCCGCCTGACACCGGAACGGCTCATGGAACTTGCCAGCCGTTACGGCGGGCCGGATGCCCTGTTTTTCCCCGATGGCCCCATGCCAGACCTTGAGATGCCCCTGACAGAACTGAAGACCTGTGAAAAAGCGGTTCAGGATCTCTGGCGGGAACACCGGGAAAGTCTCTGCCCCTTTCTCACGGGCGATTCCCGTCTCAACCGCACTGTCCTCCGGGTTGCAACCCTGGAAAAGGGCTTCGGAGAAATGGAGGCCTGGACGGGGGGACGGCGGACATGCCCTCCGGAAATCCTCACAAAATTTTCCCCGGAAGCCCTGAAAAAGGCCACGAAAAAAGGTTTTGAACCACCTGAGCATCCCTTTTTTGATGCCTGTGCCGCTCTGGAAAGGGCAGACAGGAACTTTTCTGAAGCAAGGGATCTTGCCCGCGCCCTTTTTCTCAAAGACCGGATACGGGCCGTTCACAGACAGGAAGCCGTACTCAAGGAAAAAGCGGGGCTGCTCACCTTTGACGACCTGCTGCTCCGTCTGCGGGATGCCGTTCTTGCCGATTCCCAAGGCGGCATGTGCCAGCGTATCCGGGAGCTTTTCGGCGCAGCCCTCATTGACGAATTCCAGGATACCGATCCCGTCCAGTATGCCATCTTTGATGCGGTTTTTACCCAGGCGGGCCTGCCCCTTCTTCTCATCGGCGATCCCAAGCAGGCCATCTACGCCTTTCGCGGTGCCGATGTCTTCGCCTATCTGGATGCCGCGAAAAAAAGCCGGAAACGGTACACCCTGGATCGCAACTGGCGCTCCGATCCCGGACTCATTGATGCGGTGAACCGCATTTTTAAAAACAATCCCAAGGCCTTTGTGCTGGAAGGCCTGAGCTTTCACCCGGTTCAGGCGGCCCAGAAAGAGCGGGACATTTTTGAGGATCCGGAGAATCCCCTTCCCTTCACCTTCTGGCTGGCCGCTTCCGAAGACAAAAAACCCCTGTCAGCGGCCAGGATACAGGCCATGGGTCTGGCTGCGGTCTCCGATGAGATCATCCGGCTTCTGGAAGGGGGCCGGGAAAACCGCATCCGCATCGGTGACAGGGGGGTCAGGCCGGGGGATATGGCCGTTCTGGTGCGCAGCAACCGGGAAGCCCTTCAGTCCCGGGATTTTCTGGCGGCAAGGGGCATCCCGGCGGTCATCCATGCGGACGGCAATGTTCTGGACAGTGAGGAAGCCAGAGAACTTTCCCTGGTGCTGGAAGCCGTGCTCCACCCCTGGGACGGCGGCAGGGTGCGCCGGGCTCTGGTCACAGAACTCATGGGCTTCACCCTCAGAAATCTCGATACCCTCAACCGGGATGAACCCGCATTCAACGCAAAGACCACCTTTTTCACAGGCTGCCGGGCCCTCTGGCAGGATCGCGGGATTTTCAGGATGCTCACCACCCTCTATGGGGAGGGTTCCGTACTGATCCGGGCCGCCTCCCTTCCCCAGGGTGAGAGACGGATTACCAATCTGCTCCACCTTGCGGAAATCCTTCACACGGCGGAAAGTCAGGAAAACCGGGGGCCGGAACTGCTGATGCGCTGGCTGGAGCGTCAGCAGGATGCCTCCCTTCCCCGTCGTGTGGAAGCCCCCCTTCGCCTTGAAAGCGACGGTGAGCGGGTTCGGGTCATCACCGTGCACCGCTCCAAGGGGCTTGAATATCCCATCGTGTTCTGTCCCTTTCTGTACAGCGCAACGGATGTGCTGAGTTCCCGCAGTAATCCTGAAAAGATCATGGCCTTTCACGATCCGGAAAGGGCCTACCGGCTGTGCGTGGATTTCGGAGGCAGGGAGGACAGAAGCCGGGAAGAAACCCTGACCCGCCAGGAAGCCATGGCCGAACAGGTAAGGCTTCTCTATGTGGCCCTCACCCGGGCCCGTCACCGGGTGTATGGGGTCTGGGGCATGGTGAGCAATGCCCGGAACAGGGCCTGTGGTGAAGCCGCCGCCTGGCTCCTGCACGGCCCGGACAGATCCGCAGCCGATGCAGCGCAGAGGGTAAAGGACATGGCGGCCCTCGCTTCAGAGGGGATTCTCGGCTGCCTCCCCCTGCCGGAAGACCGGAAAAAACGCCTGCCCCCAGCCCCTGAGGAAGAAAGCCCTCTGGTCTGCTGCACGGTCCGGCCCCTTCCTGCCGATCCCTTCCGCATCAGCAGTTTTTCCGCCCTTGTGGCGGGCAAATACATGGACAGGGCCGCAGACCGGGACGGGGAAGTCCGGAGCCGTCAAGAAAGACAACAGGAAACCGACCCCCAAAAAGGCATCTTCGCCTTTCCTTCGGGCACCAGAGCCGGAACCTTCATGCACCATGTGTTCGAGCATCTGGATTTCACCCAGAACAGCTCCCACATCGAGGCCGTCATCGAAAAAAGCCTTGCCATCTACGGCTATGACAGGGCCTGGACTCCGGTTCTCCGGGATATGGTGGAGAAGGTACTCCGCCTTCCCATGGGGCCTGAGGGCTTCCGCCTCAGGGAGCTGACGCTTAAGGAACAGCTCCGTGAGCTGGATTTCTATTTCCCCCTGAACACCCTGGAATCCGATGCCCTTTCACAATGGGTAAAGAAGATTACCCTGGGGGCCTGTGACCATCTGCCTCCCCAGCTGGAAAGGCTGCATTTTTCCCGAAGTGCCGGGTATCTCAGGGGGGTGATGGATCTCGTGTTCCGCCATCAGGGCCGCTACTACCTGCTGGACTGGAAATCCAATGATCTGGGGGCAGATTACGCGGCCTACAGCCCTGAAAACCTGAAACGGGAAATGGCAGACCATCTTTATACCCTGCAGTACCATCTCTATGTGCTGGCCCTCGACCGTTATTTAAGCCTTCGCCTGGAAGACTATGACTATGAAAGGGATTTTGGCGGGGTGGCCTATGTGTTTCTGCGGGGAGTGAATCCGCAGGATGCGCCGGGATGCGGCCTTTTCTTTGAAAAACCGCCCGTGGAAAGAATCCGGGAACTGGGGCAGTGGATGCTGGCCGATGGTCTGATAAGACTGTAAAGTCAGATACACCCAGTTGGAAAAAGGTGAACATCAAAATGGGATTGCCCCGTGCAGGTTCTGCCTGGAATGAAGATGCACTCGCCTGAAAAGCCTTTCAGCGGCTCAGGTACAGTTTCCATTCCTATTCCGAGAAAAACTCCCCTCATCGCTCTCCAGCCAGACGGAACCCGATACTGTTAAAGCCCTTATCCGCCGCATAACGTCCCCTGCTGGCGGATCGGCAGCTTCGGGCGCTCCCGTACCAGGATCCTCCCCGTATCACCTTTTCCCCGCCAGGGCCCTGGTAGAGGGGGTTTTTCTCCCCTCCCCCCCTGCCATATTCCGCATAGGTGTCCTGACACCACTCCCAGACATTGCCATGCATGTCATGAAGTCCAAAGGCATTGGGTGGAAAACTGGCCACAGGAAGAGGCCCGGCCCTGTAGATGCCCCTGGAACAGTCCTGCAAGGGCTGCTCTCCATTGTAATTCGCCTGATCCGTTTCCAGGCAATCCCCGGAAAAAAAGGCCCCTGTACTGCCCGCACGCGCGGCATATTCCCACTCCGCCTCGCTGGGAAGCCGATATTTCAGGGTGGTGTCCAGGGTTTTCAGTTTCTGGATAAACAGCCGGACATCCTCCCAGGAAACCCGTTCCACGGGGCAGGCCTCACCACAATGCCGAAACCCCGCAGGATTTTTCCCCATCACGGCCTCCCACTGCCCCTGGCTCACTTCCGTTATCATAAGATAAAAACCACGGGTAAGGCTTACCTTGCGACGTATTTCATCATCATAGCGGGCCGGATCCTCAGGCAAGGATCCCATATGAAAACCGCCCGCCGGAATCCAGACAAAGGTCATGCCTAAGGAATTGGTCAGGGGTTCGGGACTTTCAGGTGGCGGGGCTGGGGTTTTTCTGACGAGAGGAGGCGGAGGGGGTGGGACGACAACCTTCTTTTCCTGAGGCTCCGGGTCTGCCACCTGCAGGACGGACTCCGGTTCCGGGGGAGGCGGGAAAAGGGGTTCCTGTGTCGGCGTCACCGGTTTTCCAGCACAGGCCACAAACATCATCCAGAGAAGGCAACAAAAGAAACGGGGAAAAAGGGCTGACATCCCGCAGTACTCCAAAATTGGGTAGGTAAGACATCATGTTTTCCATGGCCACCGAACATTTCCATGGCCTCCAAAGAAAAAGGGCCTTTCCGCAATAAACGGAAAGACCCTGCCTGTTTCAGAGCAACCTTCCGGATCAATCAGTGTTTGCCCCGTGCAAAACCTTCAATCCAGAGAATGTTGGCAAAATATGCCGGAAAGCCCAGAAGGACACCACCGATGAAATACCGGGCACCTTCAGCCGTTGCGATACCGGCATTTCCACCCATGACAATGAGAACCAGGGCGATCCACACAAGAGCATTCAAAACACTGGGCTTGACGGGAAGAAATTCCATGTTTTTCTCCTTTTCTAATTCTGATGGTTTGATGAACTTTATTGGGCCTTATTTTCAATCAATTTTCAGACATTTTGTCAATGGCTGAGGGAAAAAAAGTGCCATTCAGTCCGCAAAATGGGCAACCGCATTTCTGAAAAGACGCAGTCCCGGACTGTCTCCATCCATAACCGCCCGGCCTGTGGCCTTGATCCGTGTCCAGTCCGGATGATGGGTGAAATGGGTAAAGGCCTCGGGATGGGGCATAAGACCGAACACCCTGCCCGTGGGATCACAGATACCGGCAATGTCGTTCAGCGCTCCGTTGGGATTGAGGGGAAAACGTCCGGCTGCCGGAGAACCATCCGCCGCCGCATAGCGCAGCACCACCTGCTGACCGGCCTCAAGGCGGGACAGGATTTCAGGCTCCGCATAAAACTGCCCCTCCCCGTGACGTACGGGCAGAGGGAAAAAATCCATACCCCGGGTAAAGACACAGGGGCTTTCAGAATTTACCGTAAGATCCACCCACTGATCCCGGAAATTACCGCAGGCATTGTGCAGCAGTGCCACCTCCCTGCGGGTATAATCCTGAGCGAAACCAGGCAGCAGTCCGGTATTCACAAGGGTCTGAAAGCCATTGCAGATTCCCAGAACAAGGCGTCCCTCTGCAATGAAGCTCCGGATACTGTCGCCGAGAAAGGTCATGATCCGCACAGCCTGCACCACCCCTGCACCGTGATCATCTCCCCAGCTGAACCCCCCCCCAAAAACGAGGATATGAAAATCCTCCAGCCGCACCTCTTTGCCAATGAGAGCGTTGATATGCACCCGTTGCGCCACGGCTCCGGCCATTTCAAAGGCATGGGCCGTTTCCATGTCACAGTTGAGTCCGTAGCCTGTCAGCACCAGCGCCCTTACCTGCCTTGTCATATCCGATCTCCGAAAGGCTGTTTCCAGCTCTGTTTAAGGTCTGCAATGGAAAGCCGGAGAATCTCAGCCCCCCGCCGTCCCCGGATGCGCAGCTCCCCGTCTTCCCGGACATGGCCCAGGCAGGAAAGGGGCTGATCTTTAAAGAGGTTCAGGAAGTCCGTCTCCTTTTCCGCAGCCACCGTGACCAGAAGACGGCCACAGGATTCGGAGAAGAGCAGCACATCCTCCCGATCTTCGGGAATATCGTCCGCAATTTTCACGGCGGCAAGATCCACGTCCAGTCCAAGGCATCCTGCCATGGACATGAAGGCCAGATGTACCCCCAGGCCCCCCCGTCCCAGGGCATGGGTACTGGTGAACAGTTCTGCTTCCATGGCCTTTTCAAAAATCCGGTACAGAGAGAGGAAGCGTTCCGCCGCCACTTCCGGCACATTCAGGCCCACATATCCCAGAAAATCATAATATTCCGAAGCCCCCAGCTCATTGCGGGTCTCTCCCAGAAGATACAGTCTGTCTCCCGGTGTTTTCACGTCCAGGGTCTGGCAGCGGAACACATTTTCCACCACGGTGGTGGCGGAAAACTGAAGGGTTTCAAGGCCGGAAACCTTACGGGTTTCCCCAAAGGGCCCCTGAAGATGCCCGTCCACATACATGGAATCTTTTCCGGACAGAAGGGGAATCTGGTAAGCCTCGCACATGGCCTTGAGCGCTTTGCAGGAACGCACCAGCTGCGCGGCCTTGAAACGGCCATCGGGATTTTTTTCCGGATGAAACTGGATATCCGGCCAGCAGAAATTGTCCACCCCACCGATTTCAGACAGACGCCCTCCCACGGCCAGCAGCCTTCTCACCGCCTCGTCCATCACCGCACAGGTCATGTGACCGGCATCAATCCGGGAGTACAGGGGCTGAAGGGTCTGGGTAAAGGCGATTCCCCTGTTGGATGTCAGAACAGGCCGGATAACGGCCGCATCCGAAGGGATATCCCTTTCCCTTCCCACAAGGGGCTTGATGACAGAGCCAGCCTGCACCTCATGATCATACTGACGGACAATCCATTCCTTGGAAGCCAGGTTGGGCCGTGCAAGGAGAGCCTTTAAAAGACCTGCATAATCCGAAGGGGCACCGATGACCGGTTCATGCAGTCCCCGGAGTTTCGGCGGAATCCATTCACAGTCAAATTCCCACTGGGGGAACCCCTCCTCCAGAAGATCCATGTGCACCCAGGCTACGGTCTTGCCCTGCCAGGTGATTTCAAGGTAGCCCGTATCCGTATAGGTACCGATCCGTGTACTTTCCACGGCATGTTTTCTGGAAAGATCCATGAAGGCATCCAGATGTTCGGGCTTGACCGCCACGGTCATGCGCTCCTGGGACTCAGATACCCAGATTTCCCAGGGATCCAGCCCCGCATACTTCAGGGGCACCTGATCCAGGGCCACGGTGCAGCCACCGGCAAAACGGGCGGACTCGCCGATGGAAGAGGAAAGCCCCCCTCCCCCGTTGTCCGTGATAAAGGCAATGAGTCCCGCATCCCGGGCCTCCAGCAGAAAATCATGCATCTTCTTCTGGGTATAGGGATCGCCAATCTGCACATGGCCTGCGGGGGTATGGGCGCTGAAGGTTTCCGAAGAAGCCGTCACCCCGTGGATGCCATCCTTCCCCACCCGGCCTCCGCACATGACAATGCACTCACCGGGGCTTGTCACCTTCTCATGGCCCGGCTTGCCCGCAACCTCCCTGGGCATGATACCGAGGGCCGTCACAAACACAAGACATTTGCCCATATACCCACTGTGAAAGGTCACCTGACCGAAGGGGGTGGGCACACCGGACTTGTTACCGCCATCCCGTACCCCTTCCACCACGCCATCCAGAACACGCCTGGGATGCAGTCTCGGCTTCAGCGGGCCTTCGTAATCCAGATCCCCGACACAGAAGCCATAACTGCCCATGATGAGGCGCGCCCCACGGCCCGTGCCCAGAGGATCCCGGTAAACCCCGACGATACCCGTTATGGCTCCCCCGTAGGCCTCCATGTTGGAGGGGGAATTGTGCGTTTCCCCGGTAATCACATAATTCCAGTTTTCGTCAAATCGCGCGGCCCCCGCATTGTCCCAGAGCACGGAGACCACCCAGTCCTTCTGCTGCTGCATGTCCAGCGTCGGCTTCTGGATACAGGTTTTAAAGAGATTATCCAGGATCTCCGTCTCCCCTGTTTCCATATCCCTGTACCGGAAAAGCCCCCGGAACGTATTGTGGTTGCAATGATCGCTGCGCCCCTGGGCGATGTACTCAATTTCAATGTCCGTGGGCAGCTCCAGTCCCTTTTCCCTGCGGGAAGCGACAACTGCGGGCCGGAGAAAATATTCGCGGATAACGGGGATATCCTTGGGGTTCAGGGCAAGATTCCGGATCTTGCTCACAGCCCCCAGGCTTTCATCACTTTCAATGGCAATGGGGCTGACCACAGGACTGTGATTGAGGATCACCTTGGGGATGATCACCCCCACACCCTCTGCCGCATTCCAGTTTTCCGCGGTAAAAATGCGCCATTCCTGGATGATGTCATTGGCCAGAAGCTCTCCTGCGATACGGTGCATGAGACCGGTATCCAGATCCTTTCCCCGCACGCAGTAGCGTTTTGAGGTATACACCGCATCCTCGGGGTGCAGGGGACGCCCCAGCACGTCGGCGAGAGCTTCCAGGGCTGTGGCTCCGGCATTGTCCCGGACACCGGGACGGAATCCCACCCAGATACAGCCGTCAAAGGGCAGATCAAGAGGCGAAAAGGAGGCCACCTGGGTCACGGGATTGCAGAAAATACGGTTCGCTGCCAGGAGACACTCCGCCTGCGTCAGCTCCGCATCAAAGGTCAGAATCCGGACGCAGCGGACGGAATCCAAATGGATACCGAAAACATCGGCCACCTTTTTCTGTAAGGCCTGACCCTCGGCATCCGCCAGTTCCGGTTTCAGGGTGATTTCAAGTCTTGCCTGCATGATGTTTCCCCATTGCTCCCCTTGAAGAGGTTTTTTATCCGCGTATAAGGCGGACGATGTCATTATAAAAGGCAAAAACCATAAGGCTGAGAAGCAGGAAGATCCCTACCTGCTGGGCAATCTCCCGGCCACGGATTCCCACGGGTTTTCCCCGCACCAGTTCTATGGTGTAAAACAGAAGATGCCCGCCATCCAGCACAGGAATGGGCAGAAGGTTCAAAAGCGCAAGATTGACACTGATGACGGCTATAAAGGCCAGCAGGTTGCCGATGCCCTTGCGGGCTTCGCTTCCCGCCATCTGGGCAATCATGATGGGGCCGCCCAGGTTGTCCTTTGAGAGACTGCCCCGCACCATACGCACCAGAGCCAGACCCGTTACCCGGGCAATCTCCGCCGTCTGACGCGTCCCTTCCACCATGGCTCCGAAAAACCCCGGATGCATGGCCCGCGTATACGGTTCCGGAGAAATCCCCACCACATGCCGGGTCACCCGGCCTCCCATGCCATCGTCAAAAGACTCTTCCCTGGCCTGAAGTGTAAGGGACAGAATTTCTCCCTGCCTTTCCACGTCCAGCTTCAGGAGCCCTCCCCCCGTCGCCTGAATACGTTCGGCCATGGCCGACCAGGTGGGCGTGGGCTGACCATCCACACGGATCACACGATCTCCGGGCCGCAGACCCGCCGCAGAAGCAGGAAAGCCCTCCTTCACAAAACCGATAGTGGACGGAACAAAGGGGCTGGCTCCGATGCCCATACGCCTCTCCGTTCCCCCCAGAGCATCGGGAAACTCCATGGAAACCGCAAAAACGGCTACCTGCCGCCGCCCGCCGCTCCGCTCAATTTCAAATACCAGGGCCTGATCCGGTGACGCCCGGCGCACCCTTTTCGTGATCTCCTCCCAGGAGTCCACGGGCCTGCCATCGACACTCAAAACCAGGTCCCCGGTTCGCAGCCCTGCGGAAAATGCCGGGGAATCCGGTGTCACTTCTCCCACAACGGGTTCCATGACGGGCAGTCCATACCAGAAAACCAGCCCCCAGAGAAGCACAACGGCAAGGAGCAGGTTGAACACAGGCCCCGCAGCCACGATGAGCATGCGCCGCCATACCGGCTTGTGGGTAAAGGACAGAGGAAGATCCTCCGGAGGCAGATCAGCACCGGGCTCATCCCCCACCATCTTGACATAGCCCCCCAGAGGAATGGCGGAAATGCGAAAATCCGTACGTCCCGAAGTCCAGCCGACAAGTTTGGGGCCAAAACCGATGGAAAAACGCTCGACTCCGACTCCCAGTATGCGGGCCAGAAAATAATGTCCCAGTTCATGAATGAAAATCAGAATACTGAGCACCACAAGAAAAGAAAACAGGCTGGTCATGTCACCTCCGCATTCAGGGTAAAAACCGGAACTCAGGCAGATCCGCTCACAAGCGTTTCCGCAAGACTTCTGGCCCGGGCATCTGCACCGAGCACATCGTCCATATCCCGGATCTTCTGGTTTTCCGTACGCATCAGGGTCTCATGAATGATCTCAGCAATGCGGGTAAACCCTGTCCTGCCCTGCAAAAAGGCTTCCACAGCCACCTCATTGGCAGCATTGAGTACAGCGGGGAAAACGCCCCCCTCCCTGGCGGCTTCAAATGCAAGGCCAAGGCAGGGAAAACGCTCCAGATCCGGGGCCTCCATGCGCAGGTTCAGATTCGAAAAATCCGGCAGTTCCATCCTGAGGGGCAGGCGTTCAGGCCAGGACAGGGCCAGGGCAATGGCCCCTTTCATATCCGGTATCCCCATCTGGGCCATCACCGTGCCATCGCAGAAAGCCACCATGGAGTGCACCACACTCTGGGGATGCACCACCACCCCGATTTTTTCCACAGGCACAGAAAAAAGGTGCATGGCCTCAATCACTTCCAGCCCTTTGTTCATCAGGGTCGCAGAATCGATGGAAATTTTCCGGCCCATACTCCAGGTTGGATGGGCCAGGGCATCTTCGGGGCGGATGGCGGCAAAGGTTTTCCCATCCCGACAACGGAAAGGGCCGCCGGAAGCCGTCAGCAGCAGTTTTCCCACATCCTCCATCCGCTGGCCGGAAAGGCACTGGAAAATGGCCGAATGTTCACTATCCACGGGCAGAATCGCCCCCCCCGTCTCCTTTGCCAGGGGCATAAGAAGATCGCCTGCCATGACCAGGGATTCCTTGTTGGCAAGGGCCAGAGTTTTACCGGCCCGCACCGCTGCCACCGTGGGCAGAAGTCCGGCAGATCCCACAATGGCCGACACCACCGTATCCACACCAGGATCGGTGGCGGCAGCTTCATATCCCGCTTTCCCAAAAAGAAGATCCACTCCCCGGGTATCCGTAAGGGCTTGCAGCTGTCGGACATGGGCTTCGGTACGAAGCACCACCCGTTCCGGATGCAGCAGACGCATCTGTTCTGCAAGAAGGGGCACATTGTCCCCTGCGGCAAGCACCAGAGCACGGTAGCGCTCGGGAAAGGCCTGGATAATTTCCACCACATTCCGGCCTATGGATCCTGTAGATCCCAGAACAGCAATATTTTTCATCATGATCCAAAAAACCAGGTTCGCATCAGAAAAACCACGGGAGCCGCAAAGAGCAGGGCATCAATGCGATCCAGCATCCCGCCATGACCGGGCAGCAGGGTTCCCGAATCCTTGATTCCCGCCACCCGCTTCTGCATGGATTCAAAAAGATCCCCAAGGGGTGCCGTAAGAGCCGTGACAAGGGCAATGAAAAGCAGGGGCAGCAGGGCATAGTCCGTAAGGAAAAAAAGCTGAAAAATCAGAGCGACCACCAGCGTCAGTCCCACACCGCCTGCAAACCCCTCCAGGGTTTTGGCCGGACTGATGGCGGGCGCCAGCTTGCGCTTTCCCCAAAAACGCCCCGCATAATAGGCTCCGGTATCCCCGCAGCCCACCAGAAAGAGGGTAAAGAAAACCCAGGTGACCCCATGCTCCGTCATCCGCAAGGCCCCAAGACAGCCCAGGGGCAGGGCAATCCATAACAGTCCCTGCACCTCAAAGGGAATCAGGCCCAGGAGTCCTGGAAATCTGGCAAAACGCAGCATACACAGTGCAATGAGAACCATGAGTGCCAGAAACAGTCCCCCCATGAGAGCCGTCAGTCCCCAGAAACCGGACAGTACGAGAAAGGCCAGGCCCATGCGGGCCGCCCAGCGCAGTTCAGAATCCGCAGCCGTCTGAAACCGGGCATCCACAATGCGGTGATATTCTGTATGGGCAATCCCTGCCACAGCAAGAATCAGAAGGAAAAAAAGAAAGGGTCCTCCGGCTGCCAGCAGGGTAAAAAGAACAGGGAGGGCAAAAACAGCGGTAAGCCAGCGGGTTCCATGCATGTGCGATCTCCGTTTCAACCGGACGCACCGGTTTTCATGAAAAAAAAGGATCTCCCTTTATGGAAGATCCCACAGGCGGTCATGGGCAGCATCTCCCATGGATTTAGACATCTTTCACCTGACCAAAGCGTCTGTCCCTTTTTTGAAAATCACGCAGGATTTCAATATACTCCTCCCTTGAAAAATCCGGCCACAGGGTAGGGGTAAAGACAAATTCCGCATAGGCCAGCTGCCAGAGCATAAAATTGGAAAGACGCATCTCTCCGCTGGTACGGATCATGAGATCCGGATCCGGAAGATTTGCCGTATACAGATGGCGGGAAAGACTTTCCTCGGAAAGGCCTGCCGGATCCAGAAGTCCCTGGGCCACCTTGATGGCCACAGCCCGCATGGCCGTGACCATCTCAGAACGGGAACCGTAACTGAGACAGAGGGTCAGCACCATCCCCGTATTGCCGGCGGTTTCCGCCATAAGGGACTCCAGATCCGAGCGTACCCTTTCGGGAAGACTGTCCAGCTCACCAATGGCATTGAGACGAATGTTGTTCTCCAGCATTTCCCCACGTTCGGAAATCAGGAAACGCTGGAGCAGATGCATCAGGGCCGTCACCTCCACCTTGGGCCGTTCCCAGTTCTCCGTGGAAAAAGCGTAGAGGGTGAGGTAGGGAATGTTCAGCTCCCTGCTGGTACGCACCACGGTGCGCACCGTTTCCGACCCCTTCTCATGGCCCATGACACGGTTCAGCAGGCGTTTTTTTGCCCAGCGTCCATTGCCATCCATGATGATGGCCACATGAACGGGCATGCGCTCCGCCAACAGCCCTGGAGGCAGATCAGAATTCAAGGATTTCCTTCTCCTTCGCCTTCTGGAGCGTCTCAAGCTGGACGATATGATCGTCTGTCATTTTCTGCACCTGATCCTGCCCCCTGAACATTTCGTCTTCGGCAATATCTCCGTCCTTTTTAAGCCCTTTCAGGGTTTCATTGGCGTCCCTGCGCAGGTTACGGATACCGACCTTGTACTCTTCACAGGTTTTTCCCACCTGCTTGACAATGTCCTTGCGCCGTTCCTCCGTAAGGGGAGGAATGGAAATCCGGATGACCTTGCCATCATTGGAAGGCGTCAATCCCAGGTTGGCACGGAGAATACCTTTTTCAATTTCCTTCAGAGCCGTGGCATCCCAGGGCTGCACCACCAGCAGCCGGCTTTCCGGTGTGGAGATGGAAGCCATCTGGTGCAAAGGCGTCGGCGTACCGTAATAATCCACACGTACGGCATCCAGCATGGTGGGCGTTGCCCGCCCCGTCCGTACCTTCTGTAACTCTGCCTTCAAGCCCTCAACGGCTTTGCCCATTTTCTCCTGCGTGTCCTGAAAAACGGTATTCAGCATACTCATATCCTCTCACTTTGGCCTGAGTTTTTTAAAGTCCAGGATCAGCGAATCAGGGTACCGACTTCTTGATCACCACAAACCACACGGGCCACATTCCCCTGACCCAGCAGGTCAAAGACGCTCAGGGGCAGTCCATTATCCATGGCCAGAGAAATGGCCGTCATATCCATAACCTGAAGCTGACGCTCCAGAACTTCCATATAGGAAAGATTCCGGATAAAACGGGCATCAGGATTCTTCACGGGATCGGAGTCGTAGACGCCATTCACCTTGGTGGCCTTCAGGAGAATTTCCGCATGAATTTCCTGGGCCCGCAATACGGCGGCGGTGTCCGTTGTAAAGTAAGGACTCCCCGTACCCGCAGCAAAAATCACGATGCGATCCTTTTCCAGATGCCGCACCGCACGCCGCAGAATGAAGGGTTCACAGACCTCGTGCATGGATATGGCAGACTGCACACGGGTCTGAAGCCCCTTGCCCTCCAGCGTTCCCTGAAGGGCAAGGGAGTTGATCACCGTTGCCAGCATGCCCATATGATCGGCGGATGCGCGGTCCATACCATAGGAACTGGCGGCAATGCCACGGAAAATGTTGCCTCCGCCCACCACCACCGCCACCTGTACCCCGAGTTTATGCACAGATCGGATTTCTTCGGCCACATACTGCAAAATATCCGGCCGGATACCAAACCCCTGGTCGCCCATAAGGGCTTCCCCGCTCAATTTCAACAATATCCGCTTATATCTGGGCTTCAAGGTATCAGGCTCCAATCTGGAAGCGGCTGAACCGCTTGATCACAATGTTTTCCCCAATTTTACTCACGGTATCATTCAGAACTTCCTGAACCGTCAGTTTGGGCTCTTTAATGTAGGGCTGGGAAAGCAGGCAGACATCTTTATAAAATTTGCTGATTTTTCCTTCAACAATCTTGTCCACCATATTGGCAGGCTTGCCTTCTTCCATGAGCTGGCCCCGGTAGACATCTTTTTCCCGCTCAACCACCTCAGCAGGAATTTCTTCCGAAGAAAGGCCCATGGGGGCTGCAGCGGCAATGTGCATGGCGATATTGCGGCAGAACTCAATAAAATCGTCATTCTTGGCCACAAAATCCGTTTCACATCCCACTTCCACCAGAACACCGATTTTGCCACCCATATGAATATAGGCTTCCACACGGCCTTCGGAAGCTTCCCGGCCTGCTTTCTTCTTGGCTGTTGCCAGACCTTTTTTTCTTAAGAAATCAATGGCTTTTTCAATATCCCCATCATTTTCTTTCAGAGCTGCCTTGCAATCCATAATTCCGGCACCGGTTTTGGCCCGGAGATCCTTTACCATTTCCGCACTGATTTCCGCCATGGGAGCTATTCACCTTTCCAAAATCAGAATCTCCGCAAAGAACTCAGGCAACCCGGAAGCCGTCTCAGTCCTTTGCGGTATTCTTTATGTTCATTGAAGATATGCTATCTGTTAAAGACCTGCTTCAAAATTGGCTGAAATTTTTAAGAGCTGCTTATTCCGCAGCATCTTCCACATCAGCAACACTGCTTTTCCGGATCACTTCAATCACAGGGCCATCACTGCCGTCGGCAATAACCTTGCGCTCACCCGGTTTCAGGTCTCCTGCAACGGATACGGTGTCCTGATCCTTGTCCGTCACCGCATGCATTTTTTCATCATAGCGGCCCCGACCTTCAAGATAGGCATCGGCAATGCGGGAAGCGATGAGACGGATGGCACGGATGGCATCATCGTTACCGGGAATGGGATAATCAATATCATCGGGATCACAGTTGGTATCCACCACGGCAACGGTAGGAATGCCAAGGCGTTTGGCTTCCTTCACGGCAATGGCTTCGTTCTTGGGATCAATGATGAACATGCAGCCGGGAAGACGGGGCATGTTCTGGATGCCGCCCAGGGTGGCTTCCAGTTTTTCCTGATCCTTGATCATGGAAAGCCTTTCCTTTTTGGGGAAAAGCTCAATGGAACCGTCATTCTGAATATTTTTCAGATATTTCAGGCGCTCAATACTCTGCTTCACGGTCTGGAAATTGGTCAGCATCCCACCCAGCCAGCGATTCTGCACATAATATGCTTCCGCACGGTTGGCCTCTTCATAGATGGCTTCACGGGCCTGCTTTTTGGTACCGACAAACAGGATGGGGGCACCGGAAGCTCCGACATCCGCAACAAAATCATAGGCCCTGCGGAACATTTTCACGGTTTTCTGGAGATCCAGAATATAAATCCCGTTCCGTGCACCAAAAATATAGGGCTTCATCTTGGGATTCCAGCGCTTGGTCTGATGACCAAAGTGAACACCCGCTTCCAGCAATTCCTTCATTGTGACATACGCCATGGTTGCAGCTCTCCTTGTGGGGATATCCCCTTTAACGTGGTTCAGCCACCGCTTTCTTCCCTTCCGGATCCAACCGCATGCGGCACCGGGATCCGGATCCAAAAGCGTGCAGAATACTGCCAGTTGAAAGACCTCAGCCCTTCAGCCGGACACACAAAAGGCCCTTCCTCATGAAAGGGCTTCCTATGGGCAAAAACGACTCCGTCAAGCCCACACAGCATATAAACCTGACATCAATAGCAGATCCCTGGCCAGATGGGCAAGAGTTTAGTTCCCTGATACGGGGAAAAAGACAAACCCCAAGCTATCTGCGCCGCATCCCCAGCACCCTGTCCTGCCCACCAAAATCCTTCCTGCAGGAAAAACAGTCATAAGCAGCACTTTCCATAAAAATATCCGTTACATGGACACACTGGTCATAGCCGATCTCAAGAAGAAAAGCCCCGCCTGGACGCAGAAAACCTGCTACTTCCAAAGCCAGACGACGGTAGGCCTCCAGGCCGTCAGCCCCACCATCCAGAGCAAGCGGCGGTTCATAATCCCGCACTTCCGGCGCAAGGGCAGCCACATGGGCCGTTGGAATATACGGCGGATTGGAAACCACAAGATCAAACAGCACACCAGGACGCAAGGCAGTGCACCAGTTCCCCACAATGGGGAATACACGCCGCCCAAGACCCGTTCGTTCGATGTTTTTCAGGGCAAGCCTGCATGCCGCCAGGGAAAGATCCACCGCCACCACCTGGCAGAGGGGACGCTCCGACGCCAGGGCCAGGGCAATACAGCCCGTACCCGTTCCAAGATCCAGAACCCGACAGGGAGACTCCAGGGGCAGACAGCTCAGGGCTTCGGTTACCAGGGTTTCCGTATCCGGCCTTGGAATCAGCGCTTCAGGCCCTGCAACAAGATCCAGGGTCCAGAAACTGCGCTCTCCCGTGATATGGGCCACCGGCTCCCGCCGTATCCGCCGCCGGATCATTTCCCGATAAAATGCCCGCTCTTCAGGATTCATGGGCTGATCAAAACGCAGATACAGATCCAGACGGGAAATATCGAGGCAATGGGAAAGAAGGAGTTCTGCGGTCAGACGGGGACTGTCGATGCCATGGGTAGCGAAATATTCCGTGGTCCAGCGCAGAACCTTTCCGATGTTCCAGAGTGCCCCTGCTTCCGCCTCATCTGCGACCATGCTGCAGGGCCTCCGCCTGATAATGGGTTCTCAGGGCCTCAACAAAGGGATTCAGGTCTCCTGCCAGCACAGCGTCCAGACGGTACAGGGTGAGACCAATGCGATGATCCGTTACCCGGCCCTGGGGAAAATTGTAGGTACGGATACGACCTGAACGATCTCCCGTCCCCACCTGCTCTTTCCGATCCGCAGAGCGCCTGGCTTCCTGTTCCTGACTGATGACATCATAAATCTTGGCCCGCAGAACCTGCATGGCCTTTGCCTTGTTCTTATGCTGGGATTTTTCATCCTGACACTGCACCACGATATTGGTGGGGATATGGGTGATACGCACCGCAGAATCCGTGGTGTTGACATGCTGTCCGCCCGCCCCCTGAGAACGGTAGGTGTCCACCCGGAGATCCTTTTCATCGATGTGGACATCCACTTCTTCGGCTTCGGGCAGCACAGCAACGGTGACGGCGGACGTATGAATACGCCCCTGAGCTTCGGTGGCAGGCACCCTCTGCACCCGGTGGGTGCCGGATTCATATTTCATGGAGGAATAGACCCCCCTGCCCTGCACCATGGCCACAACTTCCTTGAAACCGCCCACATCCGGTTCACTGGCATCCAGGATCTCCACCTTCCAGCCCGCATTTTCCGCAAAACGGACATACATGCGAAAAAGATCCCCGGCAAACAGGGCCGCCTCGTCTCCGCCGGTTCCGGCACGGATTTCCAGAATGATATTTTTTCCGTCATTGGGGTCTTTGGGAATAAGCAGAAGATTCAGCTCATGACCCAGGGTAAGTTCCAGATCCGTAAGACGCCTGGATTCCTCTTCGGCCATTTCCCGTATCTCGGGATCCGCATCCCGCAAAAGGCCCTCATTCTCCCTTTTTTCCTGAACCACCTCCCGATAACGGCGGAAAACCGTCACCAGCTCAGCCAGCTCCCCATGCTCCCGCATATACTTCTGATAGGCCTCACGATTCCCCAGAACCGCAGGATCGCTCATCAGACGCTCCAGCTCCACAAAACGGTCTTCAACTCCCGCAAGCTTTTCAAGCATCTTTGTTTCCTTCATGCCCTGCTGTTTTTTTCCAAAAAGAAAACCGGCAAATGCCGGCCCTGTCTTCATGCAAGACAAAAAACCCCGCGATACACCTGCGGGGCTGTTCATTCATCAAAAAATTATTTTGCAAGCTGGTTCTGGTAATTTCCATATTTTTTACGGAAACGGTCAATTCGGCCTTCAGTATCTACCAGTTTCTGCTTACCCGTAAAAAAAGGATGGCAGGCGGAACAGATTTCCACGCGGATATCCTTTCGGGTGGAACCGGTTTCAATAACACTGCCACAGGCACAGGTGATGGTGGTCTGTTCGTACGCGGGGTGAATACCTTCTTTCATCGTCAACTCCTGATGATCCCAAGGGATAGGGTTATGCGTTCATGGAATCCAGAAAATCCTGGTTGTTCTTCGTACCGGTCATCTTATCGAGCAAAAATTCCATACTGTCAATGGAATTCAGAGAACTCAGAAGCTTGCGGAGAATCCAGACCCGATTGATCACTTCCTGGGAAAGGAGCAGATCTTCCTTGCGGGTACCGGATTTTTTGATGTCAATGGCGGGGAAAGTTCTGCGATCGGCTATTTTACGATCCAGCACAAGCTCCATATTGCCCGTGCCCTTGAACTCCTCAAAAATAACCTCATCCATACGGCTGCCTGTTTCCACAAGTGCCGTGGCAATAATGGTGAGACTGCCCCCCTCTTCCACGTTCCGGGCTGCACCAAAGAAACGCTTGGGACGGTGCAGGGCATTGGAGTCCACACCACCGGAGAGAATCTTGCCCGAAGGCGGCATCACCGAGTTGTAGGCCCTGGCCAGGCGGGTTATGGAATCCAGAAGGATCACCACATTCTTTTTATGTTCCACAAGACGCTTGGCCTTTTCAATGACCATCTCCGCCACCTGCACATGACGCTCCGCAGGTTCATCAAAGGTGGAACTGATCACCTCGGCGTTCACGTTTCTGGCCATGTCCGTTACTTCTTCAGGGCGTTCATCAATCAGGAGGACAATGGGAACCACATCATCATGATGGGCAATGATGGAGTTGGCGATGTTCTGCATGAGCATCGTCTTCCCCGCACGGGGAGGCGACACGATGAGACCGCGCTGGCCAAAACCAATGGGAGTGAGAAGATCCATGATACGCATGGAATAGTTATCCCGTTCTCCCTCCAGATGAATCTTGCTGTCCGGATACAGGGGAGTCAGGTTGTCAAAGAGAATTTTTTCCCTGGCAACCTCCGGATCCTCATAGTTGATCGCCTCCACCTTGAGCAGGGCAAAATATCGCTCCGACTCCTTGGGCTGACGGATCTGACCGGATACGGTATCCCCGGTTCTCAGATTAAAACGACGGATCTGTGAGGGAGAAACATAGATGTCATCGGGCCCTGGAAGATAATTACAATCCGTGGACCGGAGAAATCCGAAACCATCGGGCAGAATTTCCAGCGTGCCTTCTCCATAGATCAGACCATTTTTTTCAATCTGAGCCTGCAGCAGGGCAAAAATCAGCTCCTGCTTGCGCATTCCCGCAGCGCCATCAATGTTGAATTTTTTGGCAAGGCGGGTCAGATCCTTGATCTTCATTTCCTTGAGTTCGGTGATATTCATGAACCTTTACACCTTAAAATAAAAGTATGGATGTTCTCTTCCGGAAAGCATGGCATCCAGATTACCAGGGGGAATTCAGGGGCAGCATAAAAAAACCCGCTTCCGGCCGGAATGGTACCCGCATTGCTGTTCTAAGGAAAAACGTATCGGAAATCGATTCAGTTTGTTCCGAAAAGAGTCAGGGAGCGAAGCAGATGGTTCGTAGGTAAAGGTAAGGCAGGAAATGCATTACTCATCTCGTAGTCCCTCATTATTTCCAATCTGGAACAATGATTTAGCATAAATATCCCATTGACTTTTTCTGGTCAAGAATTTTAATGCCCCTTCAATGAAAAATCAGCTTTTTGACATTTTGAAAAACGGATGCCCATGGCCCTGAGATCCAGCTCCCGTTTTCCCCAGCCATCACTTCCGTTTCCTGTCTCCCGTCAAAAACAAAACAGATTCAGGCAACATCGTCCGGATCCGGATCCCGACCCTCCAGCACACCCGACCCGATCCACCCCCGCAGCCAGGCTTCCATATCCTCCGGCGTTCCCGTGTTTTCCAAAACAAAATCCGCCCTTCCGGCCTTTTCCTTCAGGGGCATCTGAATCTGGATCAACCGTTCCGCCGAAAGCGGATCTACACCGTCCCTTGTCATCAGCCGGGCCATCTGCACCTCCCGGGGAACAGACACAACAAGCACAAGATCAAAAAAAGCTTCCCGGCCCGTCTCATACAGAAGGGGAAATTCCACCACCACAGCTTCCGCACCGGCCTCCCCATAACGGAGCAGAGCCGCATCGAGAAGACGGTAAACCACCGGATGAATGGCTGCCTCCATCCGGGCCTTGGCAGCAGGATCCCGCGTGAGACGTTCCCGAAGCCAGGCACGGTTCAGCTGACCATCCGGCCCCACAGCCGCAGGCCCGAAGTCTGCTACCAGGGCATGGTAAGCTGGCATGCCGGGCATCACGGCATCCCGTGCAAGGGCATCCAGATCCACCACAGGAAACCCCATATCCGCAAGCAGCCGACACGCTGAAGACTTCCCGGAACCTGCACCGCCGGTTACCGCAATTTTCACAAGTTTCTTTTTCATAACCAGCACCCTTGCGTCGCCTTGTAAAAAAATCCGGTATGAAAACCAGCAGCATAGAAACAGAAGGATGCTGTCTCCATAGCCGCTTACCCGGCTTCCATGCAAGTCTTTTTTACATAAAAACAGTGGTACAAGAAAAAAAACAGCTATCCGGAAAGGACTATCCCGGAAAGATGCTGCACAAAATCCAGGCGCACAGCAAAAAGACCATGGAGACAGGATCAAAAACACGCCGCACCTTGACAATCGCCCCTGCTTCTAATAGGTAATGTCCGGTTTTTCATCCCATGCAAGGATAAGGTTCCCCCGTGCGGTGCAACCTTTCTGGAATACATATCCGTTTTATCAATATTTATAGTTTTTTATGAAAGGAGCTTTATTTCCATGAACATTCTTTTTTTCGGACCCAACGGCAGCGGCAAGGGAACCCAGGGCGCTATCCTGAAAGAAAAATACAAAGTTCCCCACATTGAATCCGGTGCTATTTTCCGTGAAAACATCAAGGGCGGTACCGAACTGGGTAAAAAAGCCAAAAGCTTCATTGACGCCGGTGATCTCGTTCCCGATGACATTACCATCCCCATGATCCTGGATCGTCTTCAGCAGGCAGACTGCAAGAATGGATGGCTTCTGGACGGCTTTCCCAGAACACCGGTACAGTCCCAGAAGCTGGATGACTCCCTGAAAGCTGCTGGCATCAAACTGAACTTTGTTGTGGAAATCGAACTGGATCGGGAAATTGCCAAAGGCCGCCTTACCGGTCGCCGCCTCTGTGAAAATGACCCCAACCACCCCAACAACGTCAACATCCCTGCCATTGCTCCCAAAGACGGCAAATGCCGGGTATGCGGCGGAGCCCTCTCCACCCGCACCGATGACATTGATGAATCCGCCATCGACAAGCGTCATGACATCTACTACGACGCCAAAGAAGGTACCCTGGCCTCCGCCTATTACTTCCGTGACCGTGCTGCCCAGGATAACACCAAATACATTCTTCTGGACGGCTCCAAAAGTGTTCCTGAAGTAACCGATGCGCTTGTTGCCCAGCTCTGATCCCTACCCGGAGGGGATTTTTCCCCTCCCCTGAAATATTATTTGCCTTATTGTCCAAAACCGGGTACATAAGTCCGGTTTTGGACGGTTTTTTTCGAACAGAAAAACGATGCCCTCCGCATTCGTTTTTTATTTTTTTGACACTCTTTAGTTCTGGTTTTCAATACCCGGATTCCGAAGTTTTTCCTTGTTCGGAATCGCGGAAAGAAAGGGGCGATGTACTGTGAAGGAAATCGAAGTTCGTGTTATGGATAACGACCTCGAAAAGGCCATGCGGATTCTGAAGAAAAAAATTCAGAACGACGGACTTTTTAAGCGACTGAAGCTTAAAAAAAGCTATGAGAAGCCCAGCGAATACAAGCGCCGCAAACAGCGGGAAGCTCAGCGCCGTCAGCGGATTGCTGCATCACGCAAATACAAGAAGTAAAGCCCCGCTCCCGCTCAGAAGAAAACATTGCCGTTTCAACCCGGACAATTTTCCAACAGAAAGTTTGTCCGGGTTTTTTTTGCCACTTCGATTTTTTTGAGACTGCACGCCACAAGACCCTGATCCCCAAAGTCCCGGCAGGTATCCATGCTCCCAGTATCTCCTGATTTTTCAAAACTCTACAGCCGCCAGCGTCTGGGGATCCGTCCCGGGCTTGAAGGCATTACCGCACTCCTGCAACGTCTTGACAATCCCCAGCAGTTTTTCCCTGTCATCCATGTGGCAGGCACCAACGGTAAAGGGTCGGTGGCCTCCCTGCTGGCCGCCATTCTTGAAAGCGCAGGCTACCGTACAGGACTGTACACCTCTCCCCACCTGATCCATTTTGGTGAACGTTTCCGCATTGGGGGCACTGTTCCCGATGACAGAACACTGGCCGAACTGGTGGCAGTGGTGGAAACCGTCGATACACCGGAACATCCTGCCACCTTTTTTGAATTCACCACAGCCATGGCCTTTCTGCTTTTTGCCCGCGCCAGGGTGGATATTGCCGTCATGGAAACGGGGATGGGAGGCCGCTGGGATGCCACAACGGCCTGCAATCCCGAGGTCTGCGTTATCACCACCATCGGCATGGATCATGGTGAATTTCTCGGCAGCACCCCCAAGGCCATTGCCGGCGAAAAGGCGGGAATTCTCAAACCCGGTGTACCTGTCATCACCGGCGTACAGCAATCCGAAGCCCTGGAGGTAATCCGCAGGCAAGCCGAACTGCATCAGGCCCCCCTCCGGGTTCTGGGCAAGGATTTCCATATCCGCCCCACAGCCTCAGACCTTTATGCATACGAAGGAAAAAGACTCATTTCCGGTCTCAGTCCGGCCCTTCCGGGGAAACATCAGGCTTCGAACCTCGCCCTTGCCATCGCCGCCCTGGAAAGTCTTGCTGAACAGCAGAGTTCACGGTTTCCCTTTTCTGAAACGGCCATCCGGCAGGGGCTTACACGTCACACCTGGCCTGCCCGAATCCAGACGCTTTCCGAAAACCCCCTTGTACTGCTGGACGGTGCCCACAACAAAGAAGCCGCCGAAGCACTGGCCGCCTACCTGGAGCAAAGTACTCCGACTCCAAGAACCCTGCTCTTTGGCGTGCTGGGAGACAAGGATGCTGCTGCCATGCTGGATCTCCTCACCCCGCTTTTTTCCCGGATCGTTCTCACCCGTCCGGACAGCCCGAGAAGCCTTGACCCGGAAACCCTTGCCCCCCTGCTCGCCAATTCCCTGCCCTTTGACATCCGCCCCCGGGTGAGGGATGCCCTGCCCTTTGCCCTGGCCCACACCCCGAAAACGGGATGCCTCTGTATTGCCGGTTCTTTGTATCTTGCGGGCGAAGTTCTGGCGCTCTTGGACTTGCCGGAAAAAGCGGGAAGGGGTATAGCATGACAGTTTTACGTCCCAAGGGAAGGTTCGGCGGGTGCGGCTCGATACGGAGACGGGTTTTCGCAGGTTCCCCCGGCCTTTCACGAATGTGAGGGAGATTTTCCCTTACCCCGCCATTTTCTCCGACAGGTGAGCCATGATCGGAATCTCCAAACTCTACTGCGGCACAGTCGAGCCTTCGGATGCCCTGCGCTACGGACGACACTCCGGAAGCCTTCCTTCCCATCTTCTGCAGTTTTCCGAAGACAAGAAACCCGTCGTGGTCTGGAACATGACCCGGCGCTGCAACCTCAAATGTGTCCACTGCTACGCCCATGCCAAAGATGAAGCCTTTGCCAACGAGCTTTCCACGGAAGAAGGCAAGGCCCTGATCCGGGATCTTGCGGCTTTCGGGTCTCCGGTGATGCTCTTTTCCGGCGGCGAACCCCTGATGCGAAAAGACCTTCCGGAACTGGCCGAATACGCCGTATCCCAGGGCATGCGGGCCGTCATCTCCACCAACGGTACCCTTATCACCAGGAAAAAGGCAAAACGCCTGAAAGAGGTGGGCCTTTCCTATGTAGGCATCAGCCTCGACGGCATGGAAACTGTCAACGACCACTTTCGGGGCGTGAAAGGAGCGTTCCAGGCCGCTCTGGAGGGTATCCAAAACTGTCAGGAAGCAGGCATCAAGGTGGGCTTGCGCTTTACCATGAACAAGCAGAATGTTTCCGAAATTCCGGGCATCTTCGATCTGCTCGAAAAAATGGAAATTCCCAGGGTCTGTTTCTATCATCTCGTGTACGCGGGCCGGGGCTCCAAACTGGTGGAAGACGATCTTTCCCATGAAGAAACCCGTAAAGCCCTGGATCTCATTCTGGAACGCACAAGGGATCTCCATGAACGTGGAAAACCCAAGGAAGTGCTTACCGTGGACAACCACGCGGATGGCCCCTACATTTACCTGCGGCTTTTAAAGGAAGATCCGAAAAGGGCGGCGGAGGTGATGGAACTTCTCAAAATGAATGAGGGCAACTCTTCCGGACGCGGTATCGGCTGCGTTTCCTGGGATGGCGAAGTTCATGCCGACCAGTTCTGGCGTCATAAAAGCTTTGGCAATGTGCGGAAACGCCCCTTTTCCCAGATCTGGTCCGATCCGGAGGATACGCTTCTCACCGAGTTGAAAACCAAAAAGGATTTCATCACAGGCCGCTGCGCCTCCTGTCGCTGGCTGGACATCTGCGCTGGCAACTTCCGGGTGCGGGCCGAAGCCCTCACAGGTGATGTCTGGGCTCCGGATCCGGCCTGTTATCTCAGTGATGCGGAAATCAGCCAGAGCCTCTGAATTTCCGGCCTGTCCTGAAACCGGTATTTCTATTTCAGATAATCGCCCCAAGCAACGGCCGCACTTCCTTAATTCGTGAAGGCGGCCGTTTTCTTCCCCCATGTTTTTCCAAGGAGACCTGCCATGCTTTTTCCCGATTCCCGTCCCAGACGTCTGCGCCAGAGTGAGATTCTCCGCAGTATGGTGCGTGAGACAAGGCTTCATGTGGACAACCTCGTGCTGCCCCTTTTTGCCGTACCCGGCAAAGGTGTGGAAAAACCCATTCTGTCTCTGCCCGGTCACGCCCAGCTTTCCTGCGACAACATCCGCAAAAAAGCAAAGGAAGCAAGGGATCTTGGCATTCCTGCGGTGATTCTCTTCGGCGTTCCCGACAAAAAAGACCCCCTGGGAACGGAAGCCTACAAAAAAGACGGCATCGTGCAGCAGGCGGTGAAGGCCGTGCGGGATGCCGTTCCGGACATGATGGTCATCACCGATGTCTGTCTCTGCCAGTTCACCGACCACGGCCACTGCGGCATTGTGGAAAAGGGCCGGGTTGACAACGACGCCACCCTGGACCTCCTTGCCCGCATCGCCGTCAGCCACGCCAAGGCCGGAGCCCACATGGTGGCCCCCTCGGACATGATGGACGGCCGGGTGGCGGAAATCCGCGACGGTCTCGATCAGGAAGGCTACACGGACGTGCCCATCATGAGCTATGCCGTGAAATACGCCTCCGCCTACTACGGCCCCTTCCGGGAGGCCGCCAACAACAAGCCCGGATTCGGCGACCGCAGAACCTATCAGATGGATCCGGCCAACAGCCGGGAAGCCATGCGGGAAGCCACCATGGATGTGGAGGAAGGGGCCGACATTCTCATGGTGAAGCCCGCCCTCGCTTATCTGGATGTCATCACCCGCCTGAAGGATGAAATGGATCTGCCCATCGCCGCCTACAGTGTTTCCGGTGAATACGCCATGATCCGGGCTGCGGCGGAAAGGGGATGGATCGACGGGGATGCGGTGATGATGGAAACCCTTACCGCCATCCGCAGGGCCGGTGCGGACATTATCCTCACCTATTTTGCCATGGATGCGGCCCGCAGGCTCAGGGACTGATTTCTACCCTGCCCATCCATACCCCCCTGGGCGCTTTCTCCACCCTCATCCCGGCAGAAAACGCCCATACTTGTGCTGCATTTTCAAAAGGAAGGATAAAAGGCATGCACCCCAAAAACATAGCCCACGGGACACCGTCGGGAAGACGGGATAGCCTGCGCCTTGTGGCCTGGGAAACCACCCGAAGCTGTAACCTGAACTGTATCCACTGCCGGGCTGCGGCCCGAAATATCCCCTACCCCGGAGAGCTCACTACGGAGGAGGCCTTTCGGCTCCTGGAAGAAATCCGGGAACTGGGGGAAGTGATTGTGATCCTTACCGGGGGCGAACCCCTGATGCGCAAGGATATTTTTGAAATCGCCCAGCATGGTACAAGCCTTGGTCTGCGCATGACCATGGCTGTCAACGGCACACTGATGACACCGGAAATTGCCAGCCGCATGGCCGAAACAGGCATCCGGCGTATTTCCATCAGTCTGGACGGTGCAACGGCAAGGGTTCATGATGATTTCCGGGCCATGCCCGGTGCCTTCGAAGGGGCCATGCAGGGTATCCGCAACGCCAAAACTGCAGGGATTGAGTTTCAAATCAACACCACCATCACCAAGAAAAATCTGGAAGAAATCCCAAAAATTCTGGATCTTGCCGTTTCCCTCGGCGCTGCGGCCCATCATATCTTTCTGCTGGTACCCACGGGCCGGGGTAAGGAAATTGAGGAAACCGCCATTGACGCGGCCCAGTATGAAGAAACCCTCAACTGGTTTTACGATCAGCGGGACAAGGTTCCCCTGCAACTCAAGGCCACCTGCGCCCCCCATTATTACCGGATTCTGCGGCAGCGGGCAAAGGCAGAAGGAAAAACCATCTCCCCTGCCACCCATGGTCTTGATGCCATGACAAGGGGCTGTCTGGGAGGAATCGGATTCTGTTTCGTCTCCCATGTGGGCGAGGTGCAGCCCTGCGGCTTTCTCGAAACCCTCTGCGGCAATGTGAAGAAAGAATCTTTTGTGGATATCTGGAAAAAATCCCCCACCTTTCTGAGGCTGCGGGATTATGACCAGCTTTCAGGAAAATGCGGCCCTTGCGAATACCGGGCCGTCTGCGGTGGATGCCGGGCACGGGCCTATGAGGCCACGGGGGACTACATGACTGAAGAACCCTTATGCCTCTACCAGCCAGAGGATAAAAAGCAGGCCTGAAACTCTGTCCAGGCACCCCTTCCGGAGTGTCTGGACAGTTCACAGCCTACTGAACGCATCAAAATTTTCCCCTTTTGCATATCCAGACAGTTAGCAGTGAAACATTTAAACCGTGCTGGTAACCGTTTTTCATAGCTTTTCAATACTGGCCCGTGTCTCAAAAAGGATCATGCTGCGTATACAATATTCTGATACCCACCCTGCTTCAGCTATCGTTCCCATGCACCCTTTATCGGGCACAAGACTTACAGGGTTTTCACCACCATCACCGCCGTATTCTCAAGCGCCCTCACCAGCTTCACACTCACATCTCCCAGAACAAATTCTTCCGCCTTGCTCATTTTCTTGCGGCCAATCACCACAAGGGTATGAGGATTCTTATTAAAATACGCAATAATACCATCACCCACGGTGGCAAAAGGCCCGGAAATGATCTCCGTATGCACGTTCTCCGCCTTCAGGCCACTGTTTACAAGGATGTTCCGGGCCCGTTGCAGGGCATTGTTCCCCCGCTCGGGAAGGGCTGCGATGAAGCGGTAGCCCATCAGCTCCTCGCTGCCGGAAGGTGTCCGGTTGACATAAAGAAGGGTCACCTGTGCACTGTCCGGACAAAGACCCAATGCCGCAATATAATCCACGACAGCCGTTGAACTGGCCGAATCCGCTACCGGAATCAGAATGGAATTGATCACGCATCACCTCCTAAAGGGAACGGAGAAACCCTTCAAGGTCCTCTAGAATTTCATCAATGAATTCATAATAAATAACCGTCCCCCGCGAAAAATGCAGGAGAATGTCATTCAGCATACGGGGCAGATAGGGGTAAAGCTTTCGAAGATTCACAAATCGGCTGGCATCAAGAAGGGAAAGATCCTCTTCTTCAATCTGTGTATAAAAATCACCGTAGAGATCCGTTTCATGGCGAATATTGTAAAGTTCATGAAAACCTTTACCTACGGCATACAGGAGAATATTACCCAGCCCAAAAAGATCCAGACTGAAGGGGTTTTCCGGTGCATCGTATTCATAGTCAAAATCAATCCACACATAATGGCCTGTGCGATTCTCGATCATGAGATGGTCATTGCGGATATCTCCATGACGGAAACCATGGACATGAAGAAAACGGATGGAACGGAAAGCCTCCAGAAGCCTGGCCAGCATACCCGGAAGTACTTTCTCGTAATACACCTTGTGGGGCATACGGAAGTAGTCGCCCATGGCCAGATAAAAATTGGTACCACGCACCACATCCAGAACCCGGATATTGTTGTGTACCGAATCCCGGTAAACCTCGCCCTGCATGAAATCCGGTCGTCCCCGTACAAGATCCAGAATATCACCTTCCTTGTCCGGATCCCGATAACAGCGGATGGGAACCCCGGCGATGGTCGTCATGAAGGTCTCCAGGAAGGAAAGCTTGATGATCTTCCGTGCTCCGGTGGCATCTTCCACCACCCGCTTCACCCAGTACTTGGGATCTTCCACCCCAAAACGGCGTTCCATCTCATTGCCCGTCACCCGAAATCTGCGGCCCCCGATTTCAATGACATCACCGGATGTAATTTCAAAGATTGCTGTCGTATCCGTTACAATACGGCCATCATTCATAGGCCAAGCCCCTGCATCATACGAAGCGGCAGGTTACCCGCCGCTGCCTTCACCATCTCAAAAAAATTCCGCAAGCCCGTATGCTCAATGCGAAGCCCCAATTGGGCACCCAGAACACAGAAAGCATCCAGATCGTCTTCATGGAGCATCCAGGGGTCATTATGATAAAGTTTAATCAATCCAAGAACATACTCATGGTATTTGATGGGAACGGAAAGCATGGAAGAAATCCCTTCCTCCATAGCCGCCTCAGGAAAAAGTACACGCGCATCATTCCGGAGATCCTGATAGAAGACCGCTTCTCCAGAGAGGGTTTCCGGATTTTTGTTATGATCCACAATGATGGGGCCTTTGCGAAGATACTCCTGACTCAGGCCGTGGCTGGTCACACGGAAAAGCTGCTGTTCCCGATCATCGTAAAGAAAAATACTGCATGCCTTGATCTTAAAGGCACTACAGATCCCTTCCACGAGATGCTGATTCAGAACCGTAAGATCCTCATAGGTGGAAATGGCATGACTGATAGCCTTAAACTCCCGGAGAGTGATCCGGGATACGGGTTTCTGCTCCATGGGTTTTCCTCGCTTTGCTGAAGTTGCAAAAAAGACAATAAAATGCCAGGAAAAATAAGGGCTGCCGAACAGGTTAAAAAGAAGATTTTCTTGTTTCAAATCATAAACCATGGTTTGCTGTTCCGTCAAATCTTAAAACGAACCTTGAAATCCTCCCCCCCTTTCAAAAGGAGATTGCAATGACTCTGTATTGTTTTGAAAAGAAGACTCCCCTTCTTGCCCATGATGTCTTTGTTGCTCCAAATGCCACCCTCATTGGTGATGTTCACATGGATTCAGGCAGCTCTCTCTGGTTTTCCGCCGTGATCCGGGGAGATACCTCTCCCATCCGCATTGGGGAAGGAACCAACATCCAGGATCTCTGTGTGCTGCACGCAGACCCGGGCTTTCCCCTCACCCTCGGATGCCGCATCACAGCAGGCCACAGGGCCATCCTCCACGGCTGTACGGTGGAAGACGACTGTCTCATCGGTATGGGTGCCATTGTCATGAACGGGGCTGTGATCGGCAGAGGCAGCATTGTCGCTGCGGGGGCTGTGGTGCTGGAAAATACACGGGTGCCAGCCTTCAGTCTGGTGGGGGGAATGCCGGCAAAGGTCATCCGGACACTGGGAGAGGAAATCCTGAAAAAAATAGGCGAATCCGCAGATCATTATCGTGAAAAAGCCCGGTGTTACCGTAACTGCGAAGTATTCGGGGAAAATTCATGAAACGGATCGTACCGGAATCAGAAAGGGCTTCCCCACAACCTGATTAAATACTTATTTATTAAAACAATTCAGCAACATAACCAGAATTACATGGAGAAATTGGCCGACTGCCCCATAACGGCTGTCCTGCCACCCCAAATCAATGGAACCAATGCAGGGCCAGAAGGGTACGAAGTTCCGATTGTTCCCAACGCTGCTGATGTAACGCCGAAATCCCCAGATGCCAGTTGACCCCAAGACGCAGGCTCCCCTCCAAGCCTGCGGCAGCAGCGTAACCATCCTGCCCCAGAGCAAAACCGCCTCCTTCGGTAAAAATCTGCCATTTGCTGTTTCCAAAAAGCCTTAAAATCCAACCGATTCGCATCACAGCCCCCAGACTGTGACCATTTTCAAGACCTGAACCTGCAAAAAAACGGGGCATCCCCATCAGATACACCAAACCTGCCTTCCCCCCTCCCCAGGAAAAGCCCGCACCACCGCCAAGTCTCAGGAGCCGCCCCCTCTTTTCTCCAGGAATTCCCTCAAGTCCCGCACCGGCAGCCCAGGAGAGGGGCGTAAAAAAACGATCCCTTGGAGACAAAGAAACAATATCAATGGCATCAAAGCTTTCCAGCTGAGCCCCTTCACCTTCTGGGCCCAGACGCAGGCGTGTCTCACCAAAAACAATACGGATACCGTCACTTTCCGGATAATCCGGATCCGTCAGATCCGTAAATGCAGGCCGATAGGCAAGACTCATGGCCGTTCTGCCATCCACCACCTGTACTCCCAGGGCCATACGGGAAGATCCGTGAAGCGTATCCGGGCGGCGGGGTATGGGAACAGGGGGAAGAGTATCTGCAAGCCCCATACGGCTGCGTACCCTGAGGGCATGAATCAGGGTTTTCTGATACGCTTTCTGATCCATCTTTTTTTTCACAAACTGATAACGGATACAGTCGATCACCGTATCCAGAACCCGGATGGCCCTCAGGGTTTCCAGTTCCTGAACGGTTTCAGGAGATTTTTTCCCTTCAAGGATTTCAAAGGCCAAATCCTGATCTTCCGGACTGAGAAGGGAAAGCCTGTGCCGGATGATGGTGGCACGGCTGGGCTGATACTCAGCCTCCACGATCAGTCCTTCCTTTTGCAGAGCCCGCACCGTATCCACAGGAATGACCCAGAGGGGAAAGGTATCTGTGAGATCCAAACCGGGACGGGCAGCTTCCACAAGATACATCAGGGTAAAGGAGCAATTCTCATCAAAGAAAAAATAATCCGAACTGACCCCCTCCATTTCCCGGATATGCCGAACCATGGCATCCATTTCATGGGGAGCCAGATCCAGCCGGTATTCCCAGATATCCCTCTGGTTGATTTCTCCGTACTCCTGGATTTTTTTGTAATAAGGAAGAACATTGAAGAATCCGGGATAAAAACCGAAAATCCCCTTGAACGCAAAAACAAAACCGTTGGTCTCCCGGGTATGGGCCTCATAGTTCACAGCCTTGTCCAGCACCCTGGCACTGTTGTCCATACGCAGGGTCATGAGAGTATGTCCAAACATGGAGGCCGGACTGTTCATGAAGTAGGCAGGAAAAACAAGACGGGCGGATGCGGGATGAATGTTCGCAAGGTCTGGACAGAAGGGCTGTGGAAAACCTTCTTCTTCCGCCTGCAGCCGGACATGCAGCCAGTGATGACGTGCGATGTAAAGACAGGGATTCTCTGCCTGACCTGAAAACAGAAAATGAATGGCAGCCTCCATCTCCGCCTGGGGATTTTCTTTTCCCTCAGGGGAGAAAAAAAAACGGCTGTCATCAATGCGGCTTTTAAAACCGCCCCCCAGAGGGACATGGTAGTGGTAAAGGACATGCCAGTAGGAATCCTCAGCAAGCCTGAGATCCCTTGCCTTCTTCACAAGAGCGTCAAGGCTGTCCGCCATGCCGATCCCCGGCAGTAAAAAAAACAACACAAGAAACAGAAACCCATTCTTTCTGCACCCGATACCCAGCATTTTCCCCCTGAAAAGATGCATAGAAAAATCCGGTCTTCCCTTCTGGCAGGACCGGATTTCCTTACTTTGCTAATACTTCATGGAAATTGATCAGATGCGCTCAAGAATACCCGCAATCTGATCCACCACTTCCGTTCCCTTAACAGCGCCGTGGGGATAAATTTCGTCAAAATTCATCTGAAGAGCTGCATAAAAATCGCCTTTGCGGCTTTCATCCACGTCAGCCAGTTCCGCCAGGGCATCCAGAGTTTCGCCTGTGCCCATGGCAATATCCACAGCAAGGGCATCCATGTTGTCTGCGACAAAACGATCCAGCTGCTCACGTTTTGCCACATTGGCGGGTTTATCACACCCCAGAGTACCGGAGCTGATACCAAAGGTCTGGTTACCAGAAGTACCATTGGTGGTGGCAGCCATGACCTGCCATACCAGACCATCTTTTTCCTGAATCATCAAAGTCCCGAGACCGCAGCCGACATTGTCCTTGTTCACAGCAAAGGCAGGGGCTGTCACAAAAAGACCTACGATAAGAGCCGCAAAAATACGTTTCACAAAGACCTCCTTAACATTGGGGTTTGAGAATTCAGGAATACAGGACATCATCCCGCACTCCCCATGAACCACGCTAAAGAAACATGCCTTCTTATTACACGGAATCTCCGGGGTAAGGCAAGGACAATCCGGAAAACGGCAGACGATAAAAAAAGCATCCCCCCAACGGAACGTTTATCAGGTTCCGGCAAAACGCAGCATCCGGAAGAGAGCCTCCTCCCTGCCCCCCACCCTTTCCTGCATCCGGCTGAAGTAGAGCTCCGGTTCCGGAAGCTTTCCAAGGGTGGCGGCGATGGCGCAAAGCTCCGCAGACCCTAAAAAGACCCGTGTATTGTCACCCATACGATCCGGAAAATTCCTTGTGGATGTGGAAAGGGCCGTGCTGCCCGATGCAATACGGGCCTGATTGCCCATGCACAGGGAACATCCCGGAATCTCCATGCGTGCTCCGGCCCTTCCAAAGACACTGTACAGGCCTTCACGCCGGAGCTGATCCGCATCCATGCGGGTGGGCGGACACATCCAGAGCCGGGCGGGAAGATCCGCCTTTCCCTCCAGAAGCGCTGCGGCAGCCCGGAAATGGCCGATATGGGTCATGCAGGAACCGATGAAGACATCCTGCACCCCTTCTCCCGCCACTTCCGACAGAAGACGCACGTCATCGGGATCATTGGGACAGGCGAGAATCGGCTCTGTGATGCTTTCAAGATCAATCTCAATCACCGCCGCATAGTCCGCATCCCTGTCCGCCTCCAGAAGAACGGGGGCTTCACACCAGGCCTCCATGGCATCAGCCCTGCGTCTGAGGGTGGCGGCATCCCCATAGCCCTCATCCGCCATACGACGCAAAAGAGCGGCAGAAGAATGCAGATAGGCCGCAACCCTGTCCGGACGCAGACGGATACAGCTTGCCGCAGCGGAGCGCTCTGCGGAGGCATCGGTCAGCTCATAGGCCTCCTCCACCTCCAGATCCTCCAGCCCCTCGATTTCGAGAATCCTGCCGGAAAAGACATTCTTCTTCCCTGCCTTGGCCACGGTGAGCAGTCCCTCCCGGATGGCCACAAGGGGAATGGCATTCACAAGATCCCTCAGGGTGATGCCGGGTTTCCTCCGTCCCCTGAACCGCACCAGAACAGACTCCGGTACGTCAAGGGGCATGGTGCCCATGGCAGCGGCAAAGGCCACGAGACCTGAGCCTGCGGGAAAGCTCAGGCCCACGGGAAAGCGGGTATGGGAATCTCCGCCCGTTCCCAGGGTATCGGGAAGAATCATCCGGTTCAGCCAGGAGTGGATCACCCCGTCTCCGGGTTTCAGGGCCACCCCACCCCGCTCCATCATGAAGCCCGGCAGGGTATCGTGCATCCTGATATCCACGCTTCTGGGATAAGCCGCCGTATGGCAGAAACTCTGCATCACAAGATCTGAGGCAAAACGCAGACAGGCCAGCTCGGTCAGTTCATCCCGGGTCATGGGGCCTGTGGTGTCCTGGGAGCCCACCGTGGTCATGACCGGCTCACAGGACATCCCCGGCCGTACCCCCTTGAGACCGCAGGCCTTTCCGATGATTTTCTGGGCCTGGGTATAGCCCTTTCCCGTGTCCGGAGGCTGAGATACCTCACGGAAAAGACCAGCCACCTCTTTCCTGCCGAGGGCTTCCGCCGCCTTCCGGGTCAGGGTGCGGCCCACAATCAGAGGGATGCGTCCTCCGGCCCGTACCCCATCAGGAATCACAGGGGTTTTCAGGGAAAACGCCGCGATCTCCCTGCCCGAAGCCTCCTCAATCCGCCCCCTGTGGGGATAGATCCGGATCTCCTGACCGGTAAAAAGACCCGTGACATCGCACTCAATGGGAAGGGCTCCGGAATCTTCCAGGGTATTGAAGAAAATGGGCGCAATCTTACCTCCCAGCACCACCCCGCCCTGACGCTTGTTGGGCACAAAGGGAATGTCCTCACCAATGTGCCAGAGGAGAGAGTTGGTGGCGGATTTGCGGGAAGATCCCGTTCCCACCACATCTCCCACAAACACAAGGGGAAGCCCCTTTTCCTTGAGCTTCCGGATCTGTTCCAGGGGCTTTTCCATGCGGGACCGCAGCATGGAAAGGGCATGCAGGGGAATATCCGGACGGCTCCAGGCCTCGCCTGCGGGGGAAAAGTCGTCGGTGTTGATCTCCCCATCCACCTTGAAAACGATGCAGTGCACAAGATCCGGAAGCTCCGGCTTTTTCGCAAACCAGTCCGCCCTGGCCCAGGATTCCAGCACCCTGCGGGCCGCAGGCAGGGTTTTTGCCATGGCGGCAACCTCATCAAAAACGTCCAGCACAAGAAGGGTATCCGAAAGAGCCTCTGAAGCGGCCTCTCCATGACTTTCATGGGAAAGCAGGGAAAGGAGATGGCGGACATTGTACCCCCCCCGCATGGTTCCCAGAAGACGCACAGCCTCGGCGGGTGAAATAACGGGGGATTTTTTTCCCCCTGTGGCAAGCTCCCCAAGAAAATCCGCCTTCACCTTTGCCGCAGGATCCACACCAGGAGACACCCTGTCCCGCAGAAGAAAAACAAGAAAATCTTCTTCTCCCTCAGGGGGAGAAAGAAGAAGATGACACAACGCCTCGGTTTGAGAAGCATCCAGAGGAAGGGCTGGAATCTCCTGAGCCGTCCTTTCGGCAAGCTGGCTGCGATAGGCATCTAACATGATATTTTTCCTTAAAAAAGTTTAAGCAGGAATCACTCAAAGACGATTTCCGGAAAAGCCATGGAGAGCAGAGACCATCCCGGCCCCGTTCCCTCCGGCTTTTTCACTCCGTACACATGGGCCTTATGTACTGGATGCGGGATAGGGATTCAATGAAATTTTCCACAGTCTCCAGATCAGACAACACTCCTCTTTTGCAGATGCGTTTTACCCATAAAAAAGCGGCCTCCTTTTTTCTGAAAGCCTTCATTTATAAGCAGCTTCAGAGGCAGGCAGGATTTCTGACCTTGACAAAACGCCGCTTTCTTATTAAGCACACCGACTGAAAAGAAATGAATGGCTGTCCATTGGGACAGCTTCGGATCGCATCCATATCATACCCCAGAAAAAGGAGTGGAACGCATGTCTAAACTTGTAGCCCCCCATGGTGGAAAAGGTCTTACCTGCTGTCTGCTGGAAGGCGCAGCCAAGGACGCCGAACTGGCAAAAGCAGCCGGCCTGAAAAAAGTCACCATCACCCCCCGTGAAGAAGGTGACCTCATCATGATGGGTATCGGTGGTTTTTCCCCCCTTACCGGCTTCATGACCGAAGCAGACTGGAAAGGCGTTTGCGAAAACTTCCTTATGGCCGATGGTACCTTCTGGCCCATCCCCGTAACCCTCTCCGCTGACAAAGCGGATGCCGAAGCTATCAAAGACGGCGAAGAAATTGCTCTGGTTACCGTTGCCGGCGAAATCATGGCGACCATGAAGGTCACCGAAAAATTCGAAATGACCGAAGCCAAAAAGCGCTGGGAATGCGAAAAAGTATTCATGGGCGAAGGCACCAAAACCGCAGACGAGTTCTGGAAGATCGCAGAAGAAGATCACCCCGGTGTTCAGATGGTTATGGGTCAGAAAGACTTCAACCTGGCCGGTCCCGTGAAAGTTCTCTCCGAAGGCATCTATCCTGAGCGCTACAAAGGTGTGTACCTTTCCCCCGCCCAGGCCCGTGCCATCTTTGAAGAACGCGGCTGGAGTGATGTTGCTGCCCTGCAGCTCCGTAACCCCATGCACCGTTCCCATGAATACCTTGCCAAAATTGCTGTGGAAGTCTGCGACGGCGTGTTCATCCACTCCCTCGTTGGTAACCTGAAGCCTGGTGACATTCCCGCACGTGTTCGCGTAAACTGCATTGACACCCTGGTAGACAAATACTTTGTAAAAGAAAACGTACTTCAGGGTGGTTACCCCCTGGATATGCGTTATGCCGGTCCCCGCGAAGGTCTGCTCCACGCCACCTTCCGTCAGAACTACGGCGTATCCCGCATGATCATCGGTCGTGACCACGCTGGTGTAGGCGATTTCTACGGTATGTTCGAAGCCCAGACCATCTTCGACAAAATCCCCTACCCCGCCGAAGATGGCAAGGCCCTCAAGTGCATGCCTCTCAAAATCGACTGGACCTTCTACTGCCTGAAGTGCGACGGTATGGCCTCCCTGCGTACCTGCCCCCATGGCAAAGAAGACCGCGTTATCCTTTCCGGTACCATGCTCCGCAAGGGCCTTTCCGAAGGTGCCCCCATTGCCGATCACTTCGGTCGTGAGGAAGTTCTCGACATCCTGCGTGAATACTATGCAGGTCTGACCGAAAAAGTAGCCATCAAGACCCACGCTGCTGCCACGGGCGCTGGTCAATAGGTCTGAATCCGCCCTCAGGCGGATGAATTTCTGATACATGGGGAGGTACGGTTTTTCCGTACCTCCTTTTTTTTAGAAAAAAACCAGACTACCATTCATGGGAGAGATCTCCCCCCCGCATACTCTCAAAAAGGGCAATACCCACAGCCGTTGACAGGTTCAGGGATCGAATTTCAGCATAAATGGGAATATGAAAACGATTCCCCTGAAAACGTTCCAGAATTTCCCGGGGCAGCCCCTGGGATTCAGACCCGAAAACAAGAAACATGCGTGTACGCCAGGGCATTTCCCGAAAAGAACGGCTTCCTGTCTTGGTAAAAAAGAAAAGCTCTTCGTCTTCCGCTTTCATACCGCGAACAAAGGCATCAAAATCCGGCCATACCCGGACATCCACCCTGGGCCAGTAATCCAGCCCTGCCCGTTTGACCTCCCTCGCCCCCAGAGAAAACCCCAGGGGTTCCACAAGATGCAGCACAGACCCCGTACCAAGACAGGTGCGGCCCACACATCCCGTATTCCATGGGATTTCAGGATGTACCAGCACAATATGCCGCTTTCCCTGTTCAGCATTCTTTTTTTCCATCTTTTTTGGCAAAGCCCCCATAGTAAGGTATAACACCATGCAACACATCCGGACGCATGTCCTGCGGTACGCATTCAGGCCGCCTACGGGTAGCCCAATCCGCCTCACTTTTCAAGAAAAGAAACACCATGCGCATTGACTGCCATACCCATCTTTTCCCCGAAGCTGTACAAAAAAACCGGAACGCATTTTTCGACGATCCGGTTTTTTCCCTTTTATATCAAAACCCAAAAGCAAAACTGGAAGGCCCGGAGGCCCTTCTCCTGTCCATGAAAAAACACGGCGTGGATCTTTCCCTTGCCGTCGGCTTTCCCTGGCGCAATCCAGACCGGCTGAAAACCCACAACGATTTCCTCCTTGAAACCGCAGCCCAAAATCCGGGACGTATCCAGGCCCTCTGCTGTGTACATCCTGAAGATCCCTGGGCCGAAAAGGAAGCCCGGCGCTGCCTTGAGGCCGGTGCCCTTGGCCTTGGAGAAATCGCCTGCTATGACAAAGACTTTGATGCGGGTATCCTCAAGAATCTTGATCCGGTCATGGCCCTGTGCCGGGAGTTTTGCGCTCCGGTTCTTCTCCATGTGAACGAGCCCGTGGGCCACAGGTATCCCGGCAAAGCCCCCATCACCCTTCAGGGCATTGAAGCCCTGATTCTGCGGTTTCCCGAAAACCGCATTATTCTTGCCCACGGCGGTGGCGGTTATCCCTTTTACAGCCTCATGAAAAAAGGGCTTGCGGGCCATCCGGACTTTCTCGTTTTCGACACCGCAGCCTTTCCCTACCTTTACCAGAAAGCAATCTATCCCACTCTGACAAAACTGCTGGGTCCGGAACGTCTGCTTTTCGGATCGGACTGGCCCCTTCTGGAACCGGATCGTTATTTCATGGAAATGACGGAAGCAGGGCTTCCCTCCGAAATCCTGAAAGCGGTCTGTGGTCAAAATGCGGAAAGGTTTCTGCGCCGATCCGCAAAAACCCTTCCTTCTGATACCCTGCTGCGATAAAGGGAGCTATACTTTGAAGCGCCGCATCATGTCCCGGATTTCCTCGGAAAGCCTGGAAAGTTCCCGTACCGTTTCCTGTACCTGATTGCTGGCACTCTCCACCTGGGTTGCGGCGGCACTCACGGAAGCCATATCCCGTGCAATATCATCGGATACCTGGGTCATTTCTCCGCTCTGGCCATTGGCCTCATCCACCATGCCGGACGCTGCGGCAATGTTGGCTGCCACCTCCCGGATGGCGGAAGACTGTTCTTCTATGGCTGCGGCAATGGTGCCCACGATGTGGTTCACCCCCTGTATCCCCTTCACAATCCCTACAATATCTGCACTGGCCCGTTCTGAAGCCGCCTGAATACCATTGATCTTCTCCCGGATATCTCCCGTTGCCCTGGCCGTCTGCCCTGCCAGTTCCTTAATTTCTCCGGCAACAACGGCAAACCCCTTGCCCGCTTCTCCGGCTCTGGCCGCCTCAATGGTTGCATTTAAAGCAAGAAGGTTGGTCTGATCCGAAATTCCGTTGATGGTTTCCGTTACCTTACCGATTTCCTGGGCAGCAGCCCCAAGGGTTTTCATCACTTCAGCAAAACCTTCGGCCTGCTTCACCGACATTTCTGTGCTGGCGTTGGCTTTTCCGGTATTGCTGGCAATTTCAGCGATGGTGGACGTCATCTCTTCCATGGCAGAGGCCACCGAGGTGAGATTGCCGGCAGAGCGTTCCATTTTTTCCGCCATGGCCCGGGCAGATACGCTCATTTCCTCGGCAGCAGCCGCCACTGTTTCCGCCCGTTTGCTGGACTCCTTAGCCCCCTCGGCCGTCTGCTCCGAGATACTGGAAAGTTCCGTGGATGAAGAGGCCAGGGTTTCCACCCCCCCGTTCAGGCGGGTAAAAACGCTCCTCAGGGAAGCTGCCATCTCCGCCATCTGCCGCCCCATGTCGCCCAGTTCATCCTTACGGGTGAGAAGTCCTGAAGGTACCGTACGGGTCATGTCCCCCGAAGAAATGGCCTTAAAAAGCCTGCTGCTCTGGCCAAGGGGAATCACGATACTGCGGGTGATGACAAAACCAAAACCAACGGCCAGTACCAGGGCAACCAGCAGCCCTGTCAGGGTCAAGGTCTTGTTTCTTGCGGACAAGGCCCTGAGGGAAACCCCTTCACGGGTGGCAATGCCCCGGTTGATGACCACCACCCTGTCGAGGTGTGACATGGCTTTCTCCTGCAAAGACAAGACCTGATTCATCAGCATCTGGGTCAGTTCATTCTGCATGTCCTGAATCCGGAAGGCCTCATCCAGAAGCACGTCAAATCCTTCGAATACCTTCTCCGCAGAAGCCTGCATTTTCTCATGAAAAATCCGCAGGGCTTCTTCACGATCCTCCCGGCCGATGGCACTGCGAATCCCGGAAACACTTTCATGAAACAGACGGTGGGGTTCCTGCATCCCTTTCAAAGCCTTCTGGAGATCCGGGTTGGAGGTGGAAAAAGAGGCCAGCCAGCGCCCGAAATTACATTCTTTGTGGTCTTCCCCTCCCTCAAAGTCCTCGCCCGTCAGCAGAAAATCTGCCACCTCGTTCATGAGGGCATAATGATTTGCCCGGAACATCTGGAGGTATCCCAGCAGCTCATCCGGGTTCAGAATGCCCGTGGCATCCAGCTCCTGGGATCGGGCAATAAAGACATCGTTCACCTCCCGCCATTCCGAAAGAACCGCCTGAAAAGCCTGCCACTCCCGGGTTTCCTCAGGCGTCTGGGGCAAGGGGGCATAAAGATCCGCAGCAACGCCATAGGCCTTTCGGGCCGCATCGATGGCTGCATAGGCATCCTGTCTGACCTCCATGGGATTTCTGGGGTTTAAAAGACTGCGCTGGGCGGAGATCAGTTTTTCAAGCTGGTATTCCATAATCAGTACGGCATCCAGACTGGGAAGCCGTACCACCACGATTTCATCTGCGGCAAGATCTGTTTTTATGGATGCCACATAGCCCAATCCCCCCAGAAAAAAAATAATGAGGATCAGCAGACCAAAACTCAAGGTCATGCGTTTGCCCACTTTGAGATTGTTCAAAAAATTCATATGTCCTCTCCTTTGCAAAAAAAAACTTTTCTGTATAAGGGATTGTCTCTCAACTTTTCCGGGAAAAATGGTGGGATAAAGGCTGAAAACAAGATCGGGATCCGGATAAAAAATTTTCTGATGACCACCTTGCTTCAGCTATCATTCCCTCACTGGAGTCCGGGAGCACGATGGATTCAATGCTGTAGTGGGAAACTGCAAGGCTGAGTCAGGGGAGTCGTCAGAAAAAAATTTATTTTGAAAGGCAATATAGATCAGTAAAGGCCACAGTGTCCAGTAAAAACCCCAGGGTTCCGCACCAGCAGTATCCCCCATGGGATACCTTCCGGTTCCGCAACAGACACAGCCCTTCCATGGGGCCTTCAGGAATTTTTTTTCCCAAAAGCCCCCAGCCAGCAGGCATCCCCTGCTGTCATCTCCAGCCAGCGCAGCTGAGCCGTCATCGCGCTGAAAGTCACAAGGGGAAGGGCTTCTGCAAAAACGGCCATGGTATCCTGCCAGCCATAAAGGCGTTCTTCAGGAACCCTGGCATCCACAAGAACCGCATCCCAGTCTTCCAGAGATTCCAGCATGTCCCGGCCCGGCAGCTTCTTTTTACACCACCAGTACACCCTGCGATGCATGGGGCCTTCCCAGGCATCCACAAAAGTTCGGGATACCAGGGTAAAAATCATACTGCGGTTTCCGGGTTCTTCCTCAAGAAAACGCAGATCCTCGTCCAGAAAATGGGGCCGCTGCATGGAAGAAATTTCCAGAAGCCGTCGGGTATCCGGCAGGGATGGCGGTTCAAAAAAAACCATCTCCAAAGGCGTGAAGGGATGCAGATCTGTCACCATGGTTACAAGATTCTCAAGTCTTGCCATGTCCGCACCATCCGGAGGAATCAGAAGCTGGTACGGCTGGGTCAGCCTTCTTGCCACCTTGCGAATCTCTTCCATCTTCCGTTTCCCTGGCAAAAAGAGCTTGGCAAAATAGCCCTCCCCGGCCTCCTCTCCGGGAAATACCCGGATATCCTCCATGTGTCCGGAACCCTGATGGTAAATCCCGTCAAACTCCGGGAAAGGATAAAGTACCGTATCCAGACGTTCTCCCGCCATGTACAGGCTATCCCGCAAGGCCTCTTCGGAAAAGGAAGGCGTGGATCTCACTGTATAGGGGGGGGAAGCGGAAAAGTGCAGCCCAAGCTCTCCGGCCCTCTGTCTGAAATCCGTTCCGGGTAAAATACTCAGGGGAAACACCTGAACATCATCGCTAAGCCCATGGGCCACCACAAAATCCACGGATCGCAAAAAGCCTCCGGGATCATCACCGGGAAGTCCTGCGATAAGATCAATACGGGGGAGAATACCAACGTCCTTTAAATGCCCCACACCCGCAAGAAAAGCCCCAAGGTCGGTAGGACGGTTCATCTGGCGCAGTACTTCAGAATGAATACTCTGAAGACCGATCTCAAACCCTTCAAAACCCGCCCTGGCAAATTTTTCCGCCAACTCCCGGGTAATACCCTCTGCACGGATTTCACTCTGGATACGCAATTTCTGCCCCCTGTTCACCAGGGCAAGGGCATCCAGAAATTCGGGCAGATCCCTGCGACCATCCAGGGTGGGATCCAGCAGAAAAAGTTCCGAAATCCCCCTGTCAATGGCCCAGCGAACTTCTTCCATCAATATGGGAATGGGACGGAACACCCTTTTTTTCAGGGCCTTGTTGTAAAAACAGTAAGCACAGCGAAACGGACAGCCCCGCTGGGTTTCAAGGAGCATCATGTCTTCGATATGCGGTTCCAGGAGATCGGAAAGATAGGGACTCCGGCTTTTTTCAAAAATATCCGCCCCATCCATACGAAAGCTTCCCGCAGCCCAGAGTTCCGGTTTTTGCAACAATGCCCGGAACGCTGCCTCACCTTCGCCGTAGATATAGAGATCCACAACCGCATCCCGGCAACGGGGATTCTCCGGAGTCACTTCCGGCCCTCCGAACAGAATACGACAACCGCAGCGCTCCTTGACCCTCGCGGCAAGATAACGTGCCCTGTCCACATTCCAGCAAAATACGGAAAACCCCAGGACATCAGGTTTTAAGGCCACAATCCAGTCTTCCAGCGCAGCGTCAGAAAGATAGGAGGCCAGACTTTCAGGCACAAGACTGACCCTGACATCGAGATCCATCACCGCCTGTTTGAGACAGGCGGCGCCCAAAGGGACATTGCCCGTCCGCAAGCCATAACTCAGTCTCGGAATGGGAAGCTGCAACAATATCACATGCACATTCTTTTCCTCAAAGGACATGGGCGTCTCCCATAAAAGCCCCAGGGGGCATGACAGAAAACCGGCAGGCCGAAATCCTTCGCCTGCCCTGTGCCGTAAAATGCAAAAAACCCGGCAGGCCTTGGCCATACCGGGTCTTCATACTTGAATGGTAGGCGCGTCCGGACTCGAACCGGAGACTTCTACCGTGTCGGGGTAGCGCTCTACCAACTGAGCTACGCGCCTGAAACAGATGTTGTCTTTAGCCTCTTTTACCCATCCGGTCAAGAAAAATATCAAAACCAGCCCACAAAAAAATCACTTCTTCGCTGTTTTATCCGCTGCATGATCCTTTTTGGGGGCGGCCACCAAGAGCGGACATTCCAAAATAAATCTGAGTTATGACCCAACTCAGCTGCGTCATCCCTGGCCCTGCTCTTGTTTCCGTATCCTTTCCCAGACAGGAAAAAGCCGTCGTCCGATATTTTCAACTGACCCTTCAACAATTCCCGTACCGTCCCCTATCTTTTCAGCTGATATTTCTTGATTTTGTTATACATGGTCAAACGGCTGACCTTTAAAAGACTGGCCGCCTGGGCAATATTCCACTGCGTAAGCCCCAGAACCTTCTCAATATGATTCTTTTCCACCTCATCAAGGGATAAGACCCGTTCTCCGGAATCCTCATCCACAACAGGGAAAAAAAAGGAAAGATCCTCCAGTTCAATGAGACTTCCCTTTGCCACAACCATGGCCCGCTCAATGACATTACGGAGTTCCCGGACATTCCCCGGCCAGTTGTAATCCACAAGCATATCCAGACTGTCACTGGAAATATCCAAAACAGCCTTGTTCATGGATTGGGAATATTTCTTGATAAAAAACCTTGCAATGGAAGGAATATCCAGTCTTCTTTCCCGCAGCGGGGGAATGGAAATGGTCACCACATTCAGTTTGTAATACAGATCCTTTCGGAAAACCCCATTCTGAACCAGACGTTCAAAATCATGGGTTGTGGAAGATATCACGCGGAAATGGGCCGCCATCTCCCTGTCACCTCCCAGCCGTACCAGCTTCTTCGTTTCCATGACACGCAGAAGCTCTTCCTGTATTTTCGGGCTGATAATCCCAACCTCATCAAAAAAAACAGTCCCATTGTCCGCCATTTCCAGCCGCCCCTGTCGGCTGTAAAGGGCCCCTGGAAAAGCACCTTTTTCATGACCAAACAGCTCGCTTTCAAGATAGGCTTCCGATGGTGCGGCACAGTTAACGGTAATCATGGGTGCATACCTTCTCATGCTGTTGCTGTGTATGGCCTTTGCCACCAGCTCCTTACCCACCCCGCTTTCTCCCCGGATCACCACAGCAGCATCGGTCTGTGCCACCTCGATAATCTTATCGATCACCTTCTTGATTCCCGGGCTTTCACCAATAATTTCATCGGCAAGGGAGATGCCCTCTATATGCTGCCTGAGCTGCCGGTTTTCATAAAAAAGCTTCCGTTTTTCCACGGCATTACGGATAAGATGCCCCATCTCATCGGGATCCACGGGCTTGACGACATAGTCAAAAGCACCTTCCTTCAGGGCCTGTATGCTGGTATCCACAGACGCAAAGGCAGTCATGATAATGGTAATGATATTTTCGTCTATTTTTCGAATTCTTCGCTGTAGTTCAAGACCATCCATTCCCGGCATCTTGATATCGAGCATTACAATATCCCAGCTTTTTTTTTGCAGCTGCAACAAAGCGCTGCTGGCATCTTCCGCTGACCCCACGCAGTACCCATCCAGCTCAAACCACTGGGTAAGGGAATTTCTGATAGAGGCTTCATCATCAACAATCAAAATGGCTATATCCGAAGGTTTCATGTTTCCTGCTTCCCCGCTCCGTTTTCACCTTTTTCCCGGTACACCCTGGGTAAAGTAATGGAAAATTTTGTACCCTGGCCCTTTTTCGACTGAACACGGATATCTCCCGAATGATGCTGCACAATCCCGTATACGGCTGAAAGCCCCAGCCCCAGACTGCTGCTGCCCTGCTTTGTGGAAAAAAAAGGATCGAATATATAGGGAAGATCCTTTTCATCAATACCAGATCCCCTGTCAAGCACTTCCACACAAACCGTATCCGGCCTCCCATAGTCTGTCCGTACAAGAACGGACGATCCCTCTTCGGAAGATTCAAGGGCATTGACAATGAGGGCGACAAAAATCTGCTGCATGGCTCCGGGATCACACTGCACCAGATCATTTCCTTCGCCGGGTTCCGCCTTCAGCGCAATACTCCGCATCCTCGCCGTATGCTCAATCACACGCATACTGAGGGCCACCACCTCATTCATGTGCACATGCTGTACGGAAAGCAGAGATTGCTTTGCAAACAGCAACAGGTTCTTGACAATGTCTCCGCATCGCTTTGCCTCACCGGCAATAATGGAAAGATTGTCCACAACCCTGTCCAGATCCTTTCTGCTGACCTCCTCCTTATCCAGATATCGGGCAGAAAGTTTGGCATAGGAAAGAATCCCTGACAAAGGATTGTTAATTTCATGGGCCGCCATGGCGGACAATCTGCCAAGGGAAGCCATTTTTTCTGAAAGGGCCAGGGAAGACTTTGTCCTTCTGAGCTCCTGCTCTGCCGCCCGCTGCTGCTTATGGGTCAGGTAAGCCCCCCGGATAATATGCAAAAATATGAATACATTCAGCATAATAATCACGAGGGAAACCGCCACGATATGCTCGACAAGAAGGCTCATCTCAGCGTGGATGTCATCCACATAGATTCCCGTGCCAATCACCCAGCCCCAGGGCGCAAACCCCTTTACATAGGAAATTTTAGACGCCATCACAGAAGGATCATCATGGGCCTGCCATTTGTAGCGGACATACCCCGAACCCGCATCCGATACAAGGTGGATGATTTCAAGAAAGACCCGTTTTCCATCGGGATCGGTATAGTCGGAAAGATCCTTCTGGATCAGATCCGAACGGTTGGGATGAATAATCATCCGGGGACTCATATCGTTGATCCAGAAATATTCCTTCATTTCATGACCATAGTGCAGGTTTTTAATCTGGGCGATGGCCTGCTCCTGGGCCTGTTCCCGACTAAGAAGTCCCATCTGCTCATCATTGTTCAGTTTGGCAAGGATATTCCAGGCCGAATTGGTAAGTTCACGGATCATCTCTTTTTTTCTGTCCATGCCACTGTTTTTAATGGTGGGAATAATGACAAAAAAAAAGGCCGATATAAAAAGAACAATGGTGAGAAAAGTAGGCACAACAACCCGACCCAGAAAACTGCCCCATGGGAAGGCACTATGTGGTGTAATCATGCAATCGTCTCCACTGGAAGTTGAGCCTTGCCACCCCTCTTCTGAACACAGAAATCCGGGCGTTCTTTGGGGATAAGGTCTTTTTTCACAGCACTGCAACGCACGTAACCCGCTTTATCCTTGACCAGAGAATACAATTCAACGTATAAAAAACACATCAAAAAATAAAAAAATATCTGCTCAGAAAATCCAAGCCATCATACCGCAACCCACTCTTTTTTCCACCAGGACAAATCCGTATCGGGGGCATGAATGATATCGCACCAAAATTCCGCTCATCTCACGACCTTTCTTGTTCGTTTTATACTCCCCACCATTCTGACCATGGCCCTGTTTCTAACCGCTTTTTTTTCCATCATCATTCCTACCATAGAAAACAACAGCCTCGAAAGAAAAAGGGAAATGATCCGGGAACTGACCAATTCCGCATGGACCATTCTTTCCACCCTGGAAAATGAGGTTCAGCTTGGACGGATTGACACAGCCCAGGCCCAGAGGCAGGCCATGGATCAGATCAAAAACCTGCACTATGGTCATGAAATGAAGGACTACTTCTGGATCAACGACATGTTCCCCCGCATGGTGATCCACCCCTACAGACCCGACCTTGATGGGGCAAGTCTTGCCAATTATACCGACCCTGACGGTAAACGTATTTTTATTGAAATGGTCAAACTTGTGGAAAGCCAGGGAAGCGGCTATGTGGCATACAGCTGGCAATGGCAGGACGAAGAAGCACGCATCATCCCAAAACTTTCCTATGTAAAGGGGTTCGCCCCATGGGGCTGGATTATCGGCACCGGCATCTACATTGATGACGTCAAGGCTGAAATCCGAACCATCACCAACAATCTCATACAAATTTCTCTCTCCATCCTCTTCATCATCTCCCTTCTGCTTACCTTCATCGCTGTACAGAGCTACAAAGCCATGAAAAAACAGCAGATCGCAGAAAAGGCTCTCCGGGAATCCGAAGAAAAATACCGCACCCTCGTGGAATCCGCAGCAGAAGGCATGTTCATGTCCCTTGAAGGTCGCATCATGTATGTGAACCAGACCATTGCAGATCTTCTCGGATATCCTCTGGAAGACCTCCTGTCCATGGAAACTGCCCGGCTTTTCATGCCTGCCGATGACACGGAAGAAGAAAATTTCATGACCCAGCTCCTGGAGGGAAAACATGTCCCCGAACGTTTTGAAGCCCAGATTAAAAACAGAAAAGGCTTAATGATCGACATTACCCTTTCGGCAACCCCCATCTCCCTCGGAGGAAAAACAGGCTTCATGGCCATTGTTTCGGATATTACAACCCGAAAACAGGAACGCAGCCGACTCGGAGCCAGTGAAGAAAAATTCCGTTCCATGGTCAACAATCTGAATGTGGGTTTTTTCCGGATCAGTCTTGGAAAAAATCCAAAATTCATTGAAGCCAACCCGGCATTGGTTCAGCTTTTGGGGCATCCCTCAAAGGAAAGTCTTTTTGCTGAACCCCTGCTTGATTTTTATTTTAACCGGGACGACTACAAAATTTTAGGGCAGACCACAGGACCCCAGGGTCTGAAGCGTGAAATTGTCCGCTTCCTCAAAAAAGATGGTACCCCCTTTTATGCCTCCATATGGGGGGTGCGCGTGCTGGATAAAAATGGAAAAATATCCTGTTTCGACGGTATTCTGGAAGATATCAGCCAGGTGGTGCAGCGGGAGGAAAACAGTGCCACCCTCATCTCCCAGATGCAATCAGCCCTCATGTACCACAATCAGCGCATCGGTGGTCTGCACCTGCACCCCGTCATAAGCTGTCCTTCCCCCCTGCCCCTGTACCAGGCCGCAAGTCTCATGGATACAGAAAATACGGAAGTTCTGCTGGTAAAAGAACAGGACAGAACCATCGGGTGGCTGAGTGACAAAGACATCCGCCAGGCCATTGCCAGACATCTTTCCCCCATGGAAACACCCGTTTCGGCCATCATGTCGGCTCCCGTTCCCACACTCCCGGAACAGGCCTCCGTATTTGAAGCCTGGACAAACATGCGCCACACCCAATCTTCCCATATCTTTATCACCAACAACAAAGGAGACATCATTGGCAATATGGCAGGCAATCAAATCCTTGCAATCCAGCACCACTCCCCGTCCGTTCTCCTGGACGCCATACGGAAAGCCAGCAGTCCGGAGGATATCATCACAAGCAATGCCATTGCCCCTTTTCTTCTGACAACCCTCATCGAGAGCGGTACCCGCCCCCAGAACATCAACAGCCTGACCACCCAGATCAGTGATACCATTCTGACCCAGCTGATCTCCTTTGCCATCAAGGAGCTGGGCACCCCCCCGACAAAATTCGCCTTCATCGTCTTTGGCAGTGTAGGCCGTGAGGAACAGACCCTTAAAACCGATCAGGACAACGCCATTCTTTACGAGGATGTTCCACCTGAACAGGAACCCGCTGTTCAGAAATACTATCTCGCTCTGGGAAAAAAAGTATGCACCTGGATGAATGCTGCGGGCTATACCTTCTGCGAAGGCAACAATATGGCCATGAACCCGGAATACTGCCAGCCCCTCTCCGTGTGGAAGCAGTATTTCAGCCGTTGGATTTTTTCCGCCACAGCCGAAGATCTCCTGAGAATTAAAATTTTCTTTGACTTCCGGACAGCCTATGGTGACCTTTCCATCGAAAATGAGCTGAGGGATCATATCGAAACCATTGCATCGGAAAACTTCAGATTCTTCCAGATGCTCGCAAGAAATATCCTGCAGATGGCCCCACCCATCGGACTTTTTGGCAATTTTATTGTCGAAACATCCGGCCCCAAACGGGGAGCCTTTGAAATGAAGAGCGCCATGATGCCCATTGTGGACTTTGCCAGGATTTATGCCATCAAAAATAAAATCAGAGCCGCCAATACCATCACACGGCTGAATGCCCTCCATGAACTCAAAGTTCTGAATGATATCAATCATCAGGAAATGGTACAGGCCTATACCTACCTGATGCAGATCCGCCTGCGTGTCCATGCAAAAGCCATTGCTTCGGGCAAGCACAGCCCTTCCAACCATGTTTTCCCAAGAAGTCTCACATCCATAGAACAGAAACTCCTCAAGGAAATCTTCTCACAAACCAAAAACTTTCAGGTAAAACTCAGCTATGACTTTACCGGACAGATAAACAACGGATGATACTGATTGTAACCGATACGCACTGCTACTATGACGCAGTGAACAAACACATTGAATACGCGGAAAATGTGCTGGGCTACCCTATCTCCTGCGTCATTCATCTGGGAGACTTTGGCCTCTATGCATCCCACCTTAAGGCCTATTTCAGAAAACACCAGAAACGTTTTTTTAGACCGCTTTATTTCATCGAAGGCAATCATGAAGACTATTATAAAATTCAGGCTTTGGTAAAAGAGTATGAAGACTGCTTCACCTACCTGCCACGGGCCTCCCTCCACACCATAGACGGCCACAGGTTTCTCGCTCTGGGCGGTACGGGCTACATGGATCCCCTGATAACGGGATACGGCACCCTGATCACCAACCCCCAGATTGACCGCTGCCTCGCCTTCCCGCCGGATGCCATTGATATCATCATCACCCACGACTGCCCCACCGGTATCGGTGTTCCCAACAGCCCGGGAGTGCACTACTATCGCAACCCCGGTTTTCCCCGCAGTGAGGAGCTGGTGGAGCATTTCAGCCCCAGGCTCTGGCTTTTTGGTCACCATCACAGGTGGCATGAATATTTTGAGGATGGAACACGCTATCACGGCATCTGCATTGCATGGCGCGGCTTTGCCCTTCTGGATGCCAGCCTGAATCTCATTAAGGTCAACCATGAAATCCGCCTTGGAAAATCCTCGTTCCTGGAAAGACTGCTTGTTTATCTGCACATCATCCGCCCCAGCGGCCCTGCCTACGAAAAAGACCCCGAACCTTCAGCAAAAAACCTCAAAAAGGATGCACCCCTCCCCCTGCTCTGCAACAGAAAAACACGTTCTCCTCTCTGGCTCAAATTTTGAATAAATTTTGAATTCAGGCACCCTGATCCGGTATCAAAATCAGACATCCAGGCCCGTGCCCTATAGGGCCCAAAAATCTTGTTAATTTTATATACACAAGCCCTTTTTAAACAAAAATATCATTGACAAAATAAAACAGGACGGGGTATACGAATCCCGTCTTTTTGATTTTGTGTTTAAAAAATATACAAAATCATCAAATCAAACTACCCGACTGGATTTCATACCCAATCGGGGTTCTTTGACAAAAAAGAAAAGGGGATCGCTCAGATGAACGATCCCCTTTTTCAGATTAATGCATTCAGCAAACTACGGCGCAGCCATCTTCAACTAGGCGTTAACCTTTTTTTTCTGGGTCAGCAGAGAAACCACCACCAGGGTAATGAAGCTTAAGGGAATGGCGATGATACCCGGGTTGTCCAGAGGGATGGGAGCTTTTGCCGTGATCTTATAGAGATCCGCATAGGTGCTGGGAGAGAAAAGGATGATCACAAGGGAGGTCACAATCCCCACAAAGATGGAGGAAACGATTCCCTGGGCTGTGGTCTTCTTCCAGAACAGCATCATGATGATGGCCGGGGCATTGGCTGCGGCTGCCACCGCAAAGGCCAATCCCACAAGGAAGGATACGTTGATACCCTTGAAGATGATCCCCAGAATCATGGCAATGATGCCCACACCAACGGCCGCTGCCTTACCGGCAAGAACCTGTCCCTTGTCCGAGAGGTTGATGCCCATGTAGTTGGACACCAGGTCATGGGCCACAGCACCGGAGCAGGCCACGATAAGACCGGAAACCGTACCCAGAACCGTGGCAAAGGCAATGGCCGAGATACAGGCAAAGAGTACAAGTCCGAAATGTCTCGCAAGAAGCGGGGCGGACATATTGCTGCTCTGAAGATCCAGAACACCCGTCACCATGGCGCCAAGGCCCATGAATACGGTGAGAAGGTAGAAGAAACCGATGGAGCCGATGGCAACGATGGTGGATTTACGGGCATCCTTGGGGCTGGGTACCGTATAATAACGGATCAGAACATGGGGCAGTGCGGAAGTCCCTAAGAAGAGGGCCAGCATCAGGGAAACAAAGTTCAGATTGCCCAGAAAGCCCTTACCTTCACCCAGACTGACCTTGAGGCCCGGCTTCATGATATCGGAACCCGCTGTGGGCGTCTGCTTCCAGAGCATGATCTTGTCTTCACCGTCCATGAAAAGAACTTTTTTGAAACGGATAATTTCACTTCCGGTGATGGTGCTGAGGAATTTAAAGGGACTCGTGGGACCGGTTTTTTCCACTTCCTTACCATCCACAATCAGCTTGCTTGCATGGCCTACCTGAAAGAAACGCTGTTCGGATTTGGGCGCGCCATTGTACATTTCCTCGCCACTGGCAAGATAAGCAACGCTGAGGGCTTCCTTGAGAACATAGTGACCATCGGCCTTTGCAAGAACCCACCAGTTGACAAGTCTGTCCTTTTCAAGCTTGACAAACTGATCCTTGCCTACGGCTACGGAACCCATCAGCTTATAAGACGCATCGGCTACGGCAGCAACCTTACCGGCCTCAACGGTAACGGCAAGGGTCTTGAAATCATGGTAGTCATCTGACGGTTTCTTGTTGATGCCATTGTAAAGAATCCCCATGGTCAGCAGGAAAGAAAAAATGATCAGAAGCCCCCCCTTGAGAAACTGCACATAGGTGGTGGAGGTCATCCCTGCTGTGGCCACGATATAGGTTACAATGGCACCCACGATAATGACGCCCCAGTGGTGCTCCAGACCCAGAAGAGGGGTAATCAGAACACCGGCACCCACCATCTGGGGAATCAGATAGCAGACGGAAACAATGAGCGTACTGATCCCTGCGGCCAGCTCAATCCCTTTGGAGTTGAACTTGAAGTTCAAAGCATCCGTAAAGGTAAACTTACCGTAACGTTTCAGGGGTTCGGCCACAAGGAAAAGGGCCACAACCCAGCCTGCCAGATAGCCGATGGAGTACAGAAAACCATCATAGCCATCAAAGGCGATCATCCCGCAGATTCCCAGGAAAGAGGCTGCGGAAAGATAGTCGCCCGCAAAGGCAATACCATTCACCCCCCAGTGAATGGTACCCCCCGCAGCAAAATACCCCTGCGCCGAAGTGGTTTTTTTGGCAAAAAAGGATGAAAGTCCTAAAACAGCAAGAACAAAGGCAACAAAAATACCCACTGCCAGTGGTGATGGATTGTAAATCATTACGATGACTCCTATGTATTCAATTTGTCTTCTTTTTTCGTAAAAGAATAAAGATACACACAAAAAATCAGCTAAAAAAAAGCACAGGGATGTCCAGGAAAGGAATCTGCCAGGGATTAAAGAGAAAAAATCAATCTGTTAATCCTGATCTTCCGGAGCATATCCTATAAAAAAAACAGGATGATGCCTATAAATGCACCCTCCTACTTATTCAGCTCATCCTCTTTCGCTGTGCAGAGTTTGTTGTAAATAAGCCCCATGATAAAGGCCAGAAAAATAAGTCCAACCCCATAAACAATGGCAAGGTTCAAGCCCGCAAAGACAATGGCTTCCATTGTTCTGGGACTGAGTACATTAATGGCGATAAAGCCTGCATACACAAGTACATACACAAAAAACATGTAGATACCCAGCTTGCTTTTATAGTCCGATGCATGATCCTCACCCCACTCCGTTGCTGGTCCGTGTCCACCCATGAGTCATTTCCTCCTGAAAAATGTTAATACTGCCATGGTTTCCATTACCTCAAACTATGAAAAACTCTGGCTTTTTAAGGATTCACATAGACTTTTCAGCCTCTCCCCCCAAAAAAAAGCCCCAACCAGACACCGATATTGATGTCACAGGGGGCCAGCCCCCATTTCCTCAGGACTCCTGCCAGAGCATTTAAAAAATAAAAAAATTTACGGCTGCTTCATCTGCAAAAAAATCTGGCAAGAGGCTCCCTAAAAAGAACTCTGCCAGCATCCGAATAAAAAAAGCATGATAGTGCTGCATTTTTTTTGCATTTCTGTATTTTCCCGTCCCCCGAGGATTCAATGAAGTCCTCCTGTCAGGGCATAAAAATCCACTTTCACAATGATGTGGCCTTTTAACGTCTCCTGTGCGGATTTGTCAAGTATTTTGCTGATCACCCGATAGCCTGGCAGCAACGTATGCTGCTGCCAGAAACCAGCACCCCAGATACCCATATGGCTTTCTTCCTGCTTCCTCCCATCAATAATCCACCACCTCGACCCCCCTGTAAAGCCCACAGCGTTTTTGCCTTCGCACTTCCTTTCCACACTTTCCTTCTGCCCCCAGCCCCAAGCCCCAAAAAGGTTCCGCAGCCATGCGCACCAAGCCCATGGCTGCAAGACCCAGAAGATCGGGGAAAAATTCTTCTGAAGGAATCCTCATTTTCAAAAACAGCTCATCCACCGACATCCAGCTATCTATGGAACCCCATATTTTCAACATATTACCGGAAAGATTATATATAGTCTCTTCATCCGGAAAAATTCTCACTGGATAGACCGCCATGAATTCCCCCTTTCTTCTCCCCTACAATCCTCACCTTAAAACCTGCCACATCACCCGATTCTTTTTTACACTTCAAAACAATGCAAAATAAAGACCTAAAGCCACAGCCCATGGGGGGTTATCCAAAAAACCTTTATATTATGGATATAAATAAAGACATCACCCCATTTATCCAACGAGATAAAAATACATATTTGCTATTTCCAATATAAAAAAATCCAAATTTGAATAGCGCAAGACAATACAGCCATCCCCAAAAATTGAATCATTCCACATTTTCTGCTGATTTTTTGCCCCATCAATAGGGCCTGAGCTATTTTTTCCTCTTCTGAAACCGGAATGGCCTCCCAAGGCTTTACCGAACGCGCCTTGCCAAAAAACTTGACAAGCTTCTGGTTTTGTCCCATAAGTCCGTCATGAACAGAAACGGATTTCCCATCTTCCGATTTTATTTTGAGAGCTTTTATGGCGTGTTTAGAAACGCCTGGGGTTCTCCTGAAGGTGGGCTGGTCTAAAAGAAGCCCTTGCAAACACACCTCAAGGAACCGCAGGCAGACAAGGCCGACGGTTCCTTTTTTTTATCCCCGCCTGCCCCTGCCTGCACCACAAAGGAGAACACCATGCAGCTTGGCAAACAGGTTCGGCTGGAACGGATTTTCGACCGCAACACCAAAAAAACCATCATTGTCCCCATGGATCACGGAGTCACCGTAGGCCCCATTCCCGGCGTGATTGACCTGAGAAGTGCCGTCAACCGCGTGGCCGAAGGCGGCGCCAATGCCGTTCTGATGCACAAGGGACTCCCCCGCCGCACCCACAGGGGCCATGGAAGGGACATCGGCCTCATCCTCCACCTCTCCGCCAGCACCCATCTCTCCCCTTTTTCCAACACCAAAAGCCTTGTGGCCACCGTGGAAGACGGGCTGCGCCTTGGAGCAGACGGGGTTTCCGTGCACATCAATGTGGGGGACGAAAATGAACGCAGCATGCTGAGGGATTTCGGTGACGTGACCACCCGTGCCAATGAATGGGGCATGCCCGTTCTGGCCATGGTCTACGCCAGGGGGCCACGCATTGAAAATGAGCACCATGTGGATGTAGTAAAGCACTGCGCCCGCCTGGGCGAAGAGCTGGGGGCCGATGTGGTGAAGGTACCCTATACGGGCAACCCGGAAAGTTTCCGTCAGGTGGTGGAGGCCTGTTGTATCCCTGTAGTGATTGCGGGAGGCCCGAAACTGGAAAATGACGCCCAGATCCTTCAGATGGCCTATGACGCCATGCAGGCGGGTGCTGCCGGTCTTTCTCTGGGCCGCAACGTCTTCCAGCATGAGGATCCCACAGCCCTGGTTCGTGCCCTGCATGATATTGTCAATATGGGATTGGCTCCCCAGGCCGCCATGGAAAAGTACCTTTCAGGAAAAAGCAGCTGATATGACGCAATCTCTGAAGGCTGTACAACAGCCTTCAGAGATCCCTCCCCCCCTCCCAACGCAGCGCAACAAAACATCTTTACCTTTCTTCCGCCTGCTTCTATACTTTTACCCTGAAGCCCTCCCGTCCTTGCTGTATCCATGCCCTTACGCCCTGCGATCCATACCGCCAACCGTGTCTTTAAGAGGTGTGCCATGTCCCTTTCCCTGAGACAGCGTTTCATGTTCCCCACCCTCCTTCTTTTCACCGCAGCCCTCATCACCCTTTCCGCCATTGCCTATGCCATGGCAAGACGCGCCATGCTGGATCAGACGGAAGAGCATCTGGCCTTTGTGGCCCGCAGCACAGCCAGCCAGATCTCCCAGTGGGTGGAGGAAAGACGCAGGGATGTGGAAACCTATGCCCTCAATCCCCTTTTCCTTTCCACCCTTCTTGAAAACGAAACAAAACCGGATCTTATCCCCCAGAGTGCAGCCTATCTCAAAGCCAGCATGGACAGCATGGGCGGGCAGTATGAACTCATCGCCATTGCCGATGCCAAAGGCCGTGTCCTCGCCACCTCCGACGGAAGCCATGAAAAGGGGATCAATGTTTCGGGCAGGGCCTATTTCCAGACCAGCATGGGCGGTAATCTCGCCGTGTCCGATGCCATTATTTCCATGGCTTCGGGCAATGCCATTTTTGTCATTTCCGCCCCCATTCTTCACAACGGGAAGGTGGTGGGCATCGCCCTCACTGCCATCAGCCTTGCCATGATGGATCAAAGCTTCATTGCACCGGTGCGTGTGGGATCCGATGGCTTCATCTGGGTGGCCAATGACAGGGGGGATATTCTGGTACATCCGGACAGGAAAAAGGTTTTAAAGGAAAACGTGGGAACGTTTACCTTTTTTTCTGCCATGAAGGAGAGGAAGGAAGGGGTTATGGGCTATGCCATGAAAAACGAAAGCCGGATGGCGGGTTTTGCCCCTATTCCCGCCCAGAACTGGATGCTTGTGGCCTGCGCCCCCCGCGCCTCCCTGCTGGCGGCGGTCAACCGCCTGGCGGGCGGTTCCACCCTGCTGACCCTGATGGCCCTCCTCACGGCCTCCCTCCTCCTTTTTCTCCTCACCCGCCCCCTGATCCGCCAGATCAACCTCAGCACCCTGACCCTGAACGACACCGCCCTGCATGTGGCGGAGGCCTCTGCGGAGCTTTCCGCCTCGGCCCAGAGCTTAAGTGAGGGAACCAACCAGCAGGTGGAAGCAAGTCAGGCGGCAAGCCGCTCCCTTGGTGACATCACTCTGCGCACCCGGAACGTTGCAGCCCATACCGAAGAAGGAAGCCGTCATGTGGAAACCGCCGAAAAAAAACTGAGCGCCACCTGCACGTCCATGGAATCCCTGGTGTCGGCCATGGAGGGCATTGCCTCCGCAGGGCAGAATACGGTGAAAATCATCAAGACCATTGATGAAATTGCCTTCCAGACCAATCTTCTCTCCCTGAATGCCGCTGTGGAAGCCGCCCGTGCAGGCGAGGCCGGAGCCGGATTCGCTGTGGTGGCCAACGAAGTCCGCAACCTTGCCATGAAATCCGCAGAAGCCGCAAAAAACACGGCGGATCTCATCCATGCCACGGTACGGGATGTGGGGGAAGGCATGAAAAAAGTCCGGGAAACTCAAAGCCAGATGAAAAGCCTCCAGGAACAGATGGGCCAGATCCGCACCCTGGTGACAGAACTGAAGGAAAACGCCAGGGAAAATGCCAAGGGACTGGACAGTATCGCAGAGCATCTCCACGCCATTGAAAAAGCCACAGGTGAAAATGCCGCCAATGCGGAAGAGTCCGCAGCCGCTTCTGAAGAAATGAACGCCCAGGCAGAACAGCTCAGGGCCATTGCCACAGACCTTGCCTTCACCTGCAACGGAAAGGGGGCCGAATGTCCGGCCCCCGTGGAATCATCACTTTCCGCCCTGCCCCGTCTTCAGACTTCCAGGGTGGCATAGGCACTCACACAACCTATTGACAATACCTGCTTCTGTATCTTATTGTCATTACCAAGCTGAACAGCGTTTCAAGATATAAATCTCCTACTCTTAAACAGAATAGGGATAATACACTAAATGTTTTTTGCGCAAAAAATGTATTATCCCGAGTAACGGAAAACCACTGAATCAAAAAAAGGAGACGCCTGTGAAAAAAATTATCTTTTTTATCAGCCTGTACCTGTGCTGCACCCTTTCCGCCTTTTCTGAAGAGACCGTGGTAAAACTTGCCATAGGAGAGTGGGCGCCCTTTACTTCTGAAAAAGAACAGAATGGAAAACTCGCTGAAGAAGTCGTTTCAGCAGCCTTCGGACTTGAAGGAATCCGTGTCGAATATGCCTATTTCCCCTGGGCACGGAGCATGGCAATGACTGAAAATGGAGACTATGACGGCACCTTTCCCTGGCTTAAAACAGCGGACAGAATGGAAATTTTCCATCCGAGTCAAAACAGCCTGATACAGGATGAAGGCGTTTTCTTTCATCTGAAAACAACACCCTTTGACTGGAAGACCCTGGAAGACCTGAAAAAATACAGGGTCGGAGTCACCATCGGATACGCAAATGAGGGAATTTACAAAAAGGCGGGAATCAAGGCTGATGCGGTTCCAAAGGAAGAGCTGAATTTTAAAAAAATGCTGGGTGACAGAATTGATGTGTATCAGACATCAAAAGCTGTAGGGTATTATATGATCAACAAATTTTTCACACCTGCGGAAGCCACCCAGTTTACCCATCACCCCACCCCTACTGCCATGGACAACTACTATATATTATTCCCAAAAAAGAGTCCTAAAGCTAAATTCTTTAACGAAAAATTTGATTCAGGATTTGCCAAACTGAAAGCATCGGGGGAATATGACAGAATTCTTGCGAAATACATGGGAAAATCCTGAGATTTCCACAATACCTGTCCAATTATAGCCTTACTCGCAAACGCCACCCTGTACAGAATCACAAAGAGTAGCCTGATCCCTCCTGCTCCAAAAAGAAGGGGGCCGAATGCCCGGCCCCCATGTAATCTTCAGTTCCCGCCCTTCCCCGTCTTCAGACTTCCGGACTGACGTACCCCGCATCCTTATGAAAAACCACCAGAGCGGCCGTGGTGGAGGTGGGGTGAAATTCCCCCGCCTCCGTCAGGATAATTCCCAGCTCTTCGGCCTTAAGAAGACGATACAGCACCCCGTTTTCCTCCAGGGGAATACCGGGATAACCCGGAGAATAACGGCTCCCCGAATCCAGCCCGGAAAGGGCCTTCAGTCTTTCGTGTAAAAGCCCTGCAAGATCTTCGGCAACACGGTCGGAAAGCCCCTGAAGAAGATGGGCGCTTTCCGTATCCCCTGCGGCCTTGAAGGCCTCCACAGCTTCTGAAGATGCCCGCCCCGCCGTGGCAATCTGAAGCCCCACACAGTCCCTTTTACCATCCCCAAAGGGTCTTACAAAGTCCGCCACACAGAAAATATCCTTGTTGCCGGAGCCGGTCTGCATCTGTGTATGGATGCGGGCCACTTCCTGGCCTGGATTTTCCGGATCAAAGAGCACAAGATCCTGCCCCTCGCTGTTCGCCGGAAAGAGGGCCACACGGCCTGAAGGTCGGATCAGTCCTTCCCTCTGCGCCCTTTCCATCCAGACTTCATAAAGATGCTGGCCATCCCTTCTGTCCTTTCCCATCTTCCAGTTCAGGGCAAAAAGCCCTTTTTCGTGGATGCCGATCTCCCTCAGCAGGGGGGAAAGGGTTTCTGCCGCAAAAGAATGACTTTCCGGATGGTTTCCAAAATCAGGCTTACGCCGTGGCAGGGTGGCCAGAAGCCCGGACTTTTCCTTTGCCCTCTCCTGGCCTGCCTGCCATGCGCCAAAGAGCTTTTCCCGGTTTTCCCCAATCACGGCTTCCCTTCTGGCAGAAATTAACCCTTCCATGAGATTCACACTGTCCATGGCGGTCTGGCAGTAAAAGACATCGGGCTTGATCTTTTCCACATCTCCGCCCCCCCGCAGGGCCACGGTGGCGGCATGGCGCAGGTTCACGGGTGCTCCGCCCACAAAGACCGGAATGGAAAGCCCCAGTTCATCCATGCGTTTGACCACAGTAATCATGTGATTGGCCGTCTGAACGAGAAGGGCGCTCATGCCGATGGCGTCCGCCTTTTCCCGGATGGCCGTTTCCACGAAGGCGTCCACCGGCACCTGTACCCCAAGGTCAATGACCCGGAATCCGTAATTTTCCAGCAGCGTCTTGGTGAGATCCTTTCCGATGGAATGCACGTCCTGGTACACCGTACCCATGACAATGGTGGCCTTGAAGGCCTCCTTTACAACCCCTTCGGCCATGATATTTTCGAGAAAGCCCATGACAGCCTTCATCACGTCCGCAGCCTTCAGAAGATGGGGCAAAGAGGCCTCCCCTGCGGCAAAGCGTTCGCCCAGCACATTCATGGCATCCATGAGATAGTCACTGATGAGGACAAGGGGCGGAAAATCCTCCAGGGCCTTCACCGCATCCAGAACAATGTTGTCCTGATAGGCAATCTCCCGGCCCTTCCAGCACACCACACCCGGCTCCCGCTTTTTGAAACCATCCTTGATCTTTTCCCTCAGGGTCTCCGCAGGCGAAAGCCCCTCATAGGAAGAGCGTTTTTCCACCTTGCGGCCCTGCTTGCGCTCGGCAATGTCCTCAAGCGCGGCATAGGCCTCCATGTCCCGTTCCAGCACCACCTTCAGGCCCAGGGCGTAATCTCCGGCATCCAGACTTTCCACAGGGGCGTAGTGGTTGGGATTCACGATGGCTGCATCCAGCCCCCGCTTCCGGCCCTCATCGAGAAAGACGGAGGTGAGCACCAGGCGCATATAGGGCTTTTTCGCAAGGCCGTTGGTCAGGTTGCTGACACCGATGGTGGTCATGATGCCGGGATGGGCCGCCTTGATGAGGGGAATGGAGGCAAGGGATTCCAAGGCAAAATTCATGCCCTCCACCGACTCGGAACCAATGGGAAAGGCATTGATGTCGATGAGAAGCTGATCCGCGGCCACACCATAGAGAGAGGCCGTTTCCACCAGACGGCCGGCAATGGCTTTTTTGCGCTCCCTTGTCTGGGCCGGGCCTTCATCGTCCGCAGCCAGGGCAATATATAAAGGATGGTGAAAGGCCGTATGGCGACAGATGAAATCCGCCTTGGAGGCTTCCCCATGACCCTCCATGGAGATGGAGTTGATGAGCGGACGGCCGGGATAGGCCTTCACCGCAGCGATGAGGGCATCGGCGTCAAAGGAATCGATGCACAGCGCCCCCGGAAAATCCACGCAGACCCCCTGAATCACCTGGGGCAGCACAGTTTTCGTATCCACAATGTTGGAGTCCATGCACACATCCAGCACCTCACAGCCCAGATCCTCCAGCTGCTCCCGCACCACCTCCTCCAGGGCATCCATGTCCGGAAGGCCATCGTGCTCTACCGCATCCCTCACCTTTTTGGAGCCCCGCACGTTGAGCCTTTCCCCGATACGGATAAGCTGGGCCTCGCTTTCAAGGCGCACGGCCCTTCGCGGCCCGGCGAGATACACCCCGCCTTCGGGCTTTCTCTCTTTGGGCTTCCGCTTTCCGGCCTCTTTGGCCACGGCCCGGATATGGGCCGGGGTGGTACCGCAGCATCCGCCCACAATGTTGATGCCGTAGGTATCCATGAATCTGGCCAGATGTCCGGCCAGATCTTCGGGCGACTGGGGAAAGACCGTTCTGCCCCCAATGTTTTCCGGAAGCCCCGCATTGGGCAAAACGGAAATGGGAAGGGGGCTGAAACGGGAAAGTTTTGCCACCGTGGGCTCCATGAGATCCGGGCCGATGGAGCAGTTGATGCCCAGGGCATCTATGCCGATGCCGGACAGGGTAATGATCACGGAATGGATGTCCGTGCCGAAAATCTGCATACGGCTGTGGGCGTCCACCGTCACCTGACACATGATGGGCAGGCGCACGGCCTTTTCCCTCATGGCCTTCTGGGCTCCCGAAACCGCGGCTTTCAGCTCCAGCATGTCCTGCTGGGTTTCAAAAAGGAGCACATCCACCCCGCCATCCACAAGACCCGAAACCTGCACCCGGAAATTTTCCTCGATGCTTTCCCAGTCTCCCCTGTGCAGATCCGCCTCCGTGGGTGAAAGCACAAAGTTGGAAGGCCCGAGGGAGCCCACCACAAAAAGGGGCCTGCCATCATAGGCCGGGGAGGCCGCGAACAGCTCCTTGGCCTCTTTGGCGATGGCAGCCCCCTCGCGGCTCATCCAGTAGGCCATCTCTTCCGGAGAAAGGCGGTTCAAAAGAATGCCTTCGGGGATGTTCTCAAAAACCCCCGTATCCAGATCCGAAAAATCAAACTCCTGAAGTCTGAGGGGGCTTGCGCCAAAGGTGTTGGTTTCCACCCCGTGGGCTCCCGCCTCAAAATAGGCCAGATGAATATCCCGCAGGGCCGAAGGTCTGGAAAAAACCAGCATGTCCGAGAGCATTTCATAGGATTCACCGCCAAAATCCGCTGCGGTCAGGCCAAGGTTCTGGATCATGGTACCCATGGCACCGTCTAAAACAAGAATGTGGGATTTCAGGGCTTCAAGAAATGTCATGGTCAACCTTTCGGATAAGGACAAAACAGGCATTGTGATACACATGAAGGGATTAGCATATCTGGATCTATTGATCTACCGGTTTTTCACCCCGTAGTCCACTTTCCTCTGTCCGATAAAAAACGCAGACTCCGAAATAGAGACAACGCCTTTTTCTTTTCCCTCTGCCATGCTATGGAGAATAAAATACTTTCTGTACAACTATCTGTAACCCAAGCTTTCAAGGTAGCCGTGATGTATCTGGATCTGATTCTCAATCTGAGCCTGCTCATCGCCTTAAGCGTCCTCTCCGGTTTTATTGCCAGACGCTGGCCCAGGGGAACCCGCCTGGCCCCCTGGATGCAGGGGGTTCTGTTCGGTACTGCGGCTGTCATCGGTATGCTGAAGCCCCTTGTGCTCGGCCCCGGCCTTGTCTTTGATGGCCGATCCGTGATGATCAGCCTCTGCACCCTGTTCCATGGCCCCATCGCCGGAGGTCTTGCCGCCCTCATGGCCATCCTCTGCCGGATACAGATGGGCGGTGTGGGTGCCGTCACCGGGACACTGGTCATCCTGTCCTCCATGGGCATTGGCCTGATGGCCCATGTTCATCTGAAACCCGGAAGCCGCATTCCTTCCACAGTCTATCTTTTTGTCTTCGGCATCGCCGTTCATCTTGCCATGCTGGCGCTCATGCTGACCCTGCCGAAGGATGTGGCCTGGCAGGTTATTTCCACCATCACCCTGCCCATTTTTCTCATCTACCCTCCGGCGACCATCCTGGCAGGTAAGGTTCTGGCAGAACAGGAATTTTCCACCCAGTATCTGAAAGAAATGGAAAACTCCCGAAAAAATCTGGATATTACCTTGAAATCCATAGGGGATGCCGTCATTGCCACGGATATCAAAGGCCGCGTCACCCTCATGAATCCTGTGGCCGAAACCCTCACCGGATGGACACTGAAGGAAGCCCAGAAACAACCGCTTACGGAAATTTTCCGCATTCTCAATGCCCATACCCGAAATCCGGTGGAAAACCCCGTGGAAAAGGTCATCCTCACTGGAAAAGTTGAAGGACTGGCCAACCATACCCTGCTCATCACCAAAGAAGGTCAGGAAATCCAGATTGCCGACAGTGCCGCCCCCATCATCCGGGAGGATGGTCTTCTCACCGGTGTGGTTCTGGTTTTTCGGGATGTAAGAGAAGAATACCGCAATCAGGAAAAAATAAAAAACAACGAAGCCCTGCTCCGGGAAATGGGCCATATTGCCCATATCGGTGCCTGGGAATATAACCCGGAAAGAGACACGCTGAACTGGACCGATGAGGTCGGCCGTATCCATGATCTCCATCCCGAAGAAAAAATCTCCACGGAAAAAAGCCTCTCTTTTTATACCGATGCCTCCCGCAAACGGCTTGAAACCGCCATAGAGACAACCCTCGCGGAGAAAACCCCCTTTGATCTGGAACTGGAAATGTTTTCCGCCCAGGGGAAGCACAAATGGGTTCGCACCATTGGTCATCCGGTAGTCCTGAAGGACAGGGTGGTACAGGTTCGGGGAACCTTCCAGGACATCAGCCGGCAAAAACAGTCCGAAGAAGCCCTCAGAGCCAGTGAGGAAGACTACCGCAGACTTTTTGAAGAACATGCGGCGGTCAAGCTCATCCTTGACCCGGAAACCGGATCCATTGTGGATGCCAATGCCTCCGCCGTGCGCTATTATGGATGGTCTCGGGAAGAACTCCGCAGCATGAAAATCCAGGACATCAATACCCTGCCCGAAGACGCCGTACGCAAGGAAATAGAACGCATCAAAAAAGAAGGCCGGATACACTTTGAATTCCAGCATCGAAGGGCGGATGGCAGCATTCGGGATGTGGCCATCTTCTCCAGCCTCATCCGCATGAAAAACCGGGAGTATCTTCACTCCATCATCCACGATATCAGTGAACGCAAGCGCCTTGAAATCGAACTTCGCCAGTCCCAGAAAATGGAGGCGGTGGGCAAACTGGCCGGTGGTATCGCCCACGACTTCAACAACATGCTGGGCATCATCCTGGGTCATGCGGAACTGATCATGGGTCGCCTGCAAGCCCAGGATCCGCTGATTCAGGATCTGAAGGAAATTCAGAAGGCGGCCAACCGCTCCGCAGCCCTTACCCGCCAGCTGCTGACCTTTGCCCGCAGACAGACCATCTCACCCAGAATTCTCTACCTCAACGATATTATTGAAAACATGCTGATCATGCTGCGTCGGCTCATTGGAGAAAACATTGATCTGCAATGGCATCCTGGCAGAGATCTGTGGCGGGTGGAGATGGATCCAAGCCAGGTGGATCAGATTCTTGTGAACCTCACCATCAATGCAAGGGATGCCATCCGGGATACGGGCAGGGTGACCCTTGAAACGGCCAACATCCACTCGGGTGACCTCCCTGAAAACCATCGGGAACTTCCCTCTGGAGACTTTGTGGTTCTCACTGTGACGGATAACGGCTGCGGCATGGACAGTGAGGTAATGTCCCAGCTTTTTGAACCTTTTTTCACCACCAAGGCTCTGGGAGAGGGAACGGGTCTGGGCCTTTCCACAGTTTACGGTATTGTCCGACAGAACCGGGGCTTTATTCAGGTGTACAGTGAACCGGGCGAAGGCAGTTCCTTCCGCATCTATCTTCCAAAGGCAAAGGAACAGACACCTTCCCAGAACCCCAGACCCGTCTCTCCCCCTCCCATCGGCCAGGAGGGGATTCTGCTTGTGGAAGATGAACCTGCCCTGTTGAAACTCACCACCCGTATGCTCACCCACCTGGGGTACAGGGTTCTTGCCGCAGCCAGTCCCAAGGAAGCCCTGAGCCTCGCAGAAAAGTATGCCGGAGAAATCCACCTTCTCCTCACAGACGTTATCATGCCGGAAATGAATGGCCGGGATCTGGCCCAGCATCTGATGGAAAAATACCCTGAAATGAAGTGTGTTTTCATGTCCGGCTACACTGCCAATGTCATTGCCCAGCATGGCGTCCTTCAGGCTGACCTGCATTTCATACAAAAACCCTTTTCCATCAAGGAAATAGCAGATATCATCAAAAAAACCCTGACCCTTCCTGCTCAGAACACGGCTCTGGAACAGCTCACGGAAAAAAGGTTTTAAGGGTCTCACCCGGCCTTCCGTATTTTGACGGTAAAAAATCCGGGCCTTTCCCCCCTGCCAAGGAGTTCCTCATGTCTCCCAACTCCCAGCGTCTGGCTCCACAACACCGCCTGCTTTTCCGCATCAGCGCCATGGTACTGCTGCTTTCCACCACAATCCTGGGACTCCTCGGGGCCTGGCAGTATCAGGCTGCCAAAGCACGTTTTGAAAAAAATATGGAAGCGGATGCCAGCCTCATCATCGACAGGCTGGGCCAGACCCTTGTGGAACCTTTTTATAATTTTGACATGGCCCAGGTCTATCTGACCCTGCAATCGGAAATGAAGGACAGACGGCTTTTCGCTGTGGCAGTTTCCGAACCCCAGAATCAGAAGCTCATCCTCTGCATCGCCCGCAACGCCGAAGGCAGTCCAGAAACGGTCAGGGGTCTTCCCGAAAACAGGGGAATTGTCCGAAAAATCCCCATTGTGCAGCATGGGGAAGCCCTCGGCTCCGTCACCGCAATTTTTGATTCCGGCTACTACAGGGACGGACTCCGGGAAATCATCCGGGAAATTCTCATCACCATTTTTGTGCTCGACCTCCTGCTCTTCGGAACCCTGGTCTTTTCCCTGAGACGCATCGTCATTCTGCCCCTGCGCCGCCTCATTGCCGCTGTTCAGGATGTGGCTCAGGGCAGAGGCGATCTGACCCGCCGGATTCCCATCCAGTCCAGGGATGAAATGGCCCTGCTTTCCCTGTGGATGAATACCTTTGTGGACAGCCTGGAGACCAAGGCCCAGATTGCCCGCAAGGTGGCGGACGGGGATCTCACCGTGTCCGTGCCCATCCTCTCGGATCAGGATACTCTGGGCCAGGGCTTGGCCACCATGGTGCGCAGACTGGCAAGGGCCGCCTCGGAAGTACGCGCTGCCGCCCGTCACAGCGTCAATGCCAGCCGGGATGTCTTTGCCATTTCCGAACGCCTCAGTCAGGGCACCCTGCGCCAGGCGGATGCGGCAGAACACCTGACCCACAGAATGCGGGAGATCAGCCTTGCCGTCTCCCGCAACCTGGCCACGGCCAGACGCACGGAAAACGGTGCCCTGGAAGCTGCAAGTCAGGCCGAAGCCAGCGGAAAGGCCGTGGAAAATGCGGTGCAGGTCATGGCGGATATCACCAAACGTATCGGTATTGTGGAAGAGATTGCACGACAGACCAACCTTCTGGCCTTAAATGCCGCCATTGAGGCGGCACGCGCCGGGGAACACGGCAGGGGCTTTGCCGTGGTGGCCGACGAGATCCGCAAACTTGCGGAAAAAAGCAGGGCTTCTGCCATGGCCATTGCCAAGGTGGCAAAAGATGGAGGAACACTGGCGCAAAATGCCAGAGAACACCTCCAGTCTCTGATTCCGGAAATCCAGGCCAATGCGGACAGGGTGCGGGAAATCCGGGCCGCCAGCGATGAGCAGGCCCAGGCCATCGGTGAGGCAACGGAATTTTTGGGCGGTCTTGAAACCGTGGTTCAGGCCAATGCCGAAGCCGCAGACCAGATGTCCGCCGCTTCCCGGACTCTGAACCACATTGCCGATCAGCTGGAAAGTCAGGTGCAGACCCTGAAGATCACATAAACCAGAGACAGCTCCAGATCTTTAGAGGGAAACCTTCCGTCCGCCAACAAGGCTGGGTGTTGACAGGAAAGGGTGCTTTTGCCTATTAGTGCTGCAAAGGAAATCGTGTTCCTGTCCTGAATCCTCCGGAGTGTCCATCCCATGCGCATCCTCTTCATCTTTCTTGCCAACATGCTCATCTGCCTTTCCGTTCAGGCAAGCCCCCTCAGGGTTGCCCTTCTCCCCATTCCCGATGCCCTGCCCTTCCATGTGGCCGAAAGCCAGGGCTATTTCAAGGAAAAGGGGCTCAGCGTACAGGCCATCCCCGTGGCTTCAGCCCTGGAGCGGGATCAGCTCATGCAGGCGGGCCGCATCCACGGCATGGTCAACGAAATGGCGGGAACGGCCAGTTTCAACAGAGATGGCCTGCGTATGCAGATCCTCCAGATTGCCAGACGCCCCATGGGAAGCTTTCCCCTCTTCCGTATCCTGGCCCGACCGGGGAGCGACAAAAAAACACTCTTTGACCTGAAAAACACAGCCATTGGCGTGAGCCGTCACACCATTATTGAGTATCTTACGGATCGCATGCTCCAGGGAGCCGGTGTCCATGATGCGACAATCCGCTCCGTTCCCGCCATTCCTGAACGATTTCAGCTCCTCATGCAGGGAAGGCTTGAAGCGGCGGTCATACCCGACCCACTGGCATTCGCCGCCATGCAGCAAGGTGCTGTGGAAATTGCCAACGATCTGGAAGCTCCCTTCTACAGTGCCAGCGTCCTGAGCTTTGACATCCGTACCATCCGGGATGACAGGAAAACCCTGGAGACCTTTCTTCAGGCCTGGAACCGGGCCTGCAGGGTCATCAACGCGCATCCCGAAACTTTCCGGAATCTTTTCCTCCAAAAAGTCCGGATACCGCCTGAGGTTCAGGGGAGTTTCCCCCTTCCCTCATTTCCCGTGGCCGAGCTGCCCTCTCCTGCCCAGTGGGAGGACATGATGGCCTGGATGGTGGCCAGAGATCTGCTTCCCGCCCCCCTCACCTACAGGGACAACATTGCGGATTTTTTCCCTGAAACACTCCCTGAAACTGTTTTGAAGGACAGCTCCTCCGGTACCCCCGATCCTTCCGGAGAACACGGTCAGCCATGAGCATGATCCGCATTCAGGGCCTCTCTTTCGGGTATCCGGGAAAACCCGCCCTTTTTGAAAATTTTTCTGTAGATATCCCCAAAGGGGAATCCTGGGCGCTGATCGGCCCTTCGGGCTGTGGCAAATCCACCCTGCTGGCCCTTGTAGCGGGCCTGAAACAGCCCTTAAAAGGCGACATCCACATTGAGGGTCAAAAACTCACACGCCCACGACCGGAAAGTGGACTGGTTTTCCAGGATCATGGCCTTCTGCCCTGGGCCACAGTGGAAGACAATGTGGCTCTGGGGCTGAAAATCCGGAACTTCTACGGTGCCGATGGCCGTCACACCCCGACTTCATGGCGTATGGACACAAAGGGATATGCAATGACTATCCGGCGCTGGATGCAGCACCTGGGTCTTGACGGTAAGGAAACCCTCTATCCCGCCCAGCTTTCCAGAGGCCAGCGCCAGCGGGCCGCCATTGCCCGCACCCTGATCATGGAACCGGATCTTCTCCTCATGGATGAGCCCTTTTCCGCTCTGGATCCCCCCATCCGGGAAGAACTCCAGAGCCTCATGGCCCGGTTGGGAAAGGATCAGTGCCTCACCCGCATCACCGTTACCCACGACATTGCCGAAGCTGTCATTCTGGGCGAAAAAATCCTCCTGGCCCGCAGCACGACCAACCGAATCCCACAGATTCTTGACAATCCTCTGGCCCTTGAAGCGGAGCCGAGAAACCATCCGGATTTTTCCGCCATATGCGCGCAGATACGGGAATGCATGGGGGAACGGCCATGAAAGAAACAGGATTCCGGCTCCTTGACCCCTGTATCGGCCTTGCCATACTTCTCCTTATCTGGCAGGTCGGCGCCTTTGCCCTGGCCCGGCCCATCCTCCCCGGCCCCCTCACCGTACTTCCCCTTTTTTTTCAGAACCTTCCCGGAGAACTGGGGCTGCATTTTCTTGCCAGTGCCGCACGGGTCATCCTTGCCATTGTGCTTGCCGTATGCAGTGCCGCTCCCCTGGGTCTTGCCCTGGGGCAGTCCCCCCGGATCAACGCCCTTTTCTCTCCCGTGATCAGCATTCTCTATCCCGTACCCAAAATCGTCTTTCTCCCCGTCATCTACGTTCTTATGGGCATCAGCGATGCCTCCAAAATTTTTCTCATCTCCCTCATTCTTTTTTTCCAGATTCTTGTGGTGGTACGGGATGAGGCCGCAAACCTCACCCCGGAGCTCATCGCTTCGGTACGCTCCCTCGGTGCAGGCCGCAGGGCCCTTTTCCGCTTTGTCTATCTGCCCGCCACCCTGCCCGCCATCCTGACAGCCCTGCGGGTTTCCACAGGCACGGCAGTCGCCGTCCTTTTCATTGCGGAACAGGCCCTGACCCAGTGGGGACTGGGCTACTATATCGTCGTGGAAACCTATCAGGTGCTGCGCTATCCCCAGATGTACACCGGTATTCTGGCCATGGGCCTTCTGGGCAGCCTGCTCTATGGGGCCATCCGTATCATTGAAAAAAAATTTGCCCCCCACCTTTTCATCAAGGAGCAGGCATGACCACCATCTCCAGAAAAGAGGCCTGGATTCTGGCCACAAGACCGAAAACCCTGCCTGCGGCCTTAGGCCCCGTCCTTCTCGGAGCGGCATCCGCCTTTCATATGGGAAAATTCCACCTTCTTTCCGGCATACTGGCCCTCATCACAGCCCTCCTCCTCCAGATTGCCGTCAACCTTGCCAACGACTATTTTGACGCAAAGGCAGGCCATGACACGGAAAAACGCTTAGGTCCCCTACGGGTTACCCAGAGCGGACTTCTCCCCGCAAAGGCAGTGGTTGCCGCCATGCTCTGCTGCATGGCGCTTGCCCTGCTTTCGGGCCTTTATCTTATTTTCAGGGGAGGCCTTCCCGCCCTTGCCATTGCCCTCGTCTCCCTTATCGGTGTTCTGGCCTACTCCGCAGGCCCCTTTCCCATGACGGAAAAAGCCCTCGGAGAAGCTGCGGCTTTTTTCTTTTTCGGCCCTGTCGCCGTCTGCGGTACGGCCTGGGTGATGGCCCTGAAATTTTCCCCCACGGCCCTTTTGGCCTCTCTGCCTGCGGGCCTGCTCATCGCAGCCATTCTTTCGGTGAACAACATCCGGGATATGGAAAGTGACGCCTCCACAGGAAAACGCACCCTGGCCGTGCGCATGGGAGCCATCCCCAGCCGTTATTTCTTCACGGCACTGGTGGCAGGTGCTTACCTCTTTCCCCTAAGTCTTGTTCTGGGAGGCAGCTCCTGGATGCTTCTCGTTTTTCTTTCCCTGCCCAAAGCCATTGTGCTGATCCAGTCCATGTGGCACATGGACGGAAAACTCCTTAACGAAGTCTTGGCGGATACGGCAAACCTTTCGTTTTTATTCTGCCTTTTCTACAGCATCGCCCTGGTCATTGAAAAATAAGAATTTTTATACTCCAAACGGTCATCTCTGTGACACTTGAAAACCTGAAGCACACTGCCCCAAAATGCTCTTACAATGTTTCAGTACCGATCTCCGTCTCAAAAATGACCCTGCAAAGTATCAAACAGATTTTTTTTAACTGAAAATGTCACATACACCACAGGCCCCCGTATAAGGATATAGCCATGATCGTACTGGAGATCCCCGGTTTCGGGGTGGTAAAGGCGAAGCATCTGGTGCTGGATTACAACGGTACCCTGGCAGAAGACGGCAAACTTGTGGAAGGGGTGACCGAACGCCTGACACAGCTGGCGAAAGCCCTCTCTATCCATGTGATTACCGCAGACACCTTCGGTTCTGTAAAGCGATCCCTCAACGGCCTTCCCCTTCAGCTTGTCACCATTGAAGCAGACGATCAGACAGAGGCAAAAAAAGCCTTTGTGGAAAATCTTGGCAAAGAAAGCGTCATCGCCATGGGCAATGGCCGCAACGATGCCGCCATGGTGCAGGCAGCCCGTATCGGTATTGCCATCCTCATGAAGGAAGGGGTTGCAAGTACCACCCTGACACAGGCCGACCTTGCAAGCCGCCACATCTGCGATGCCCTGGATCTGCTTCTCCATCCCCTCCGTCTTACGGCAACCTTAAGAGAATAAAAGGAGATTTTCATGATTCCGCGTCTTTTCAACACCGCCGCCATCCTCTGCCTTCTTCTGGCCCTCTCGACCCTGATCCCAAGGGCTGATGCCTCAAAAGACTGCCTTCTCGGGTACAAAGCCTTCTGCACCTTCACACCGGGCAGTACCTTCATCCTGGGCATGATGGCCTGGATTTTTTATGATATGGGCCAAAAATTCCTCTCCCGGAAGAACAACACCCCCTAAAAGCGTTCCCGCCTGAATTTCAGGTTCTTGCTTTTTTACCCAACGGCTGATGCCGGAAAGGAACACCATGACAGCTGCGTTTGTCACCATTGATCCGGATCTTTGCAACAAGGACGGCATCTGCGCCGCAGAATGCCCGGTTAAAATCTTAGGCTTTCCCAAGAAGGGAGAGATGCCCGCCCTGGTGGCCGGAGGGGAAGCACTCTGCATCCGCTGTGGTCACTGTGTATCCGTGTGCCCCACAGCGGCTATCCGCCTGAACTTCCTGGCACCCGAAGACTGCACCCCTGTGGACAGAAATCTGCTCCCCAATGAAAAGGCCACCCAACATCTCCTGGCCACCCGCCGCTCCATCCGCAACTATAAAAAAGAAACCGTAGACAAGGCCCGCCTGGAAGAACTGCTCCAGACAGCCAGTTGTGCCCCAACGGGCCACAACAGCCGCTGTGTCCAGTGGCTCGTGATCCACGACACCGAAGAAGTTCGTCGCCTCACCGCCATGGTGGCAGACTGGATGCGTTACATGATCAAGGAACAACCCGCCATGGCCAAGGCCTTCCATCTGGAAGAAACGGTGGCGGGTTTTGACCTGGGACTGGATGTCATCTGCCGGGATGCGCCCCACATCGTAGTGGCCTGCGCCCATAAGGCCGCTCCCACGGGTGCCATTGACTGCGCCACGGCCCTCGCCTACCTGGAAGTGGCCGCCCCGTCCATGGGACTTGGCACCTGTTGGGCCGGATTCTTCAACATCGCGGCCACCTTCTGGCCCCCTCTGAAAGAAGCCCTGGCCCTGCCCAAAGGGGTCAACAACCACGGCTCCGTGCTGGTAGGTGTCCCCCGATTCAAATACCACAGGATTCCCCCGCGATCTGCGGCGGCCATTACCTGGAAATAAACGTTTCCTGACAGAATCCGATCGGGTGGTGCAGAGTATGCTTCCTCTGCACCACAGTTCTGTCATCCCCGCGTGCCGACCTCATGCACAGCCCTTCCCCCTTTTATCCCCCTCAGCCACCTGGCCGGGGATGTCAATGACTGAACGGACAGCTTCCAGTACCAGGAATTCTATAGGGCTGATTTTTTACATATATTGATTTTCTGCATGATTATCAGAAATCCTATCGGAAAAATCATTTTGACCTCTGCCTGTCATAGCAGGTAACCATCCTTTGATTTTATCCGTATAGAAAAAACTGATTGTATGCTCAGGAACGCTGAGGCACCATCGGATGCTCACGGAAAGGTGAGGAACAAGGCGAGCCTGATAAATGAAAACCAATGACATAAGGAGCGGGGAGAATGAAAAGGTCAGTGGGATGTCTGGTGCTGGGTCTTCTCATGGTGGTGACAACGGCCATGGCAGGGGAGACCACGGGGCAGGGGCTTAAAATCTGGTTTGATGTGGGCGGCCCTGTGGGCGGCAGCTACAACACGGTGGTACAGAACGGTGCCAAGGCCGCAGCCGAAGACCTGGGAGTGAATTTAACCCTGGTGTACTCGGACTGGCATCCGGAAAAAATGATTGAAAATTTCAAAAAGGCCGTGGCCGTGAAGCCGGACGGCATCGTTGTCATGGGCCATCCCGGAGATGCCGCCTATGCGCCTTTCATTGAAGACGCCCGTAAAGCCGGTATTCTGGTGACATCCTGTGATACGCCCCTTCCGGAAGCTCAGGGAAAATACCAGGCCGAAGGTTTCGGCTACATTGGCCCGGACAATTACAGCCAGGGCAAGGCCATGGCCGAAGAATCCATCCGGCGCTTCAGCCTGAAGAAGGGAGACCGGGTTTTTGTCTGGGGCCTGAAACGCCTTCCCACGCGGGGTCGCAGGGCTGTGGGCATTCTGGAAACCCTGGAAGCCCATGGCATCGTGGTGGATTATTACGAGATTTCACCTGAGGTGGATCAGGATCCTTCTTTGGGTGCCCCTCTGGTGACGGGTTATCTGGCCTCCAGACCGGATGCAAAGCTCATGATCATTGACCATGGCTCCCTGACGGCACAGATGGAAAGTATTCTGCGCACCGCAGGTCAGAAGCCGGGTGCTGTGGCTGTGGCGGGTTTTTCCCTCTCTCCTGCCACGGCATCGGCCATCAAGAACGGGTATGTCCATTTGGTGGGGGATGCCCAGCCCTTTTTGCTGGGCTATCTTTCCGTGGCGCAGATTGCGCTCACGAAAAAATACGGGTTTTCCGGCCTCACCATTGATACGGGCAGCGGCTTTATCCACGCAGGCAACCTCGGTCTGGTGGAGCCTCTGGCGAAAAAGGGCCTGAGGTAATTTTAAAAGAAGAACCTGAATTCCATGGGCTTTGTCCTTGATTAAAATAGGGCGGAGCTTCATGGTTTTCAGGCTTGTTGGAACACAAGGCCGGAACGTCCGGGCCTTCGCCAAAGTCATGGAGACCCATGGAGCCTCTGCTTTCGGTGCGCAGTCTTAAAAAACGATATGGTCAGGTCATCGCCCTTGCGGGTGTGGATCTGGATCTTATGCCCGGGGAGGTTCTCGGCCTTCTGGGGGATAACGGAGCCGGAAAAACCACCTTCATTCGACTGATTTCCGGGGTGGAAACTCCGGACGGGGGCAGCATGCACCTTCAGAACCGCAGCATCGACTGGAAACGCTATACGGTTTCCAGTGCAAGAAAGCTTGGGGTTGAAACCGTGCATCAGGATCGCGCCCTTGGGGAAAAACAGCCCATCTGGAGAAATTTTTTCATGGGCCGCCATTACAGCAATGCTTTGGGGTTCATCGATGCAAACCGGGAGCGCAGGGAAGTGGCGGAAGTGCTGAAAAAGACCCTGGGCCTCTCCGGAGCAGGGCTGCATCCGGATGCGCCGGTCTCCGTTCTTTCCGGAGGGGAGCGTCAGGGCCTTGCCATTGGAAGGGCCATGTTTTTTGATGCGGATCTGGTCATTCTGGATGAACCCACCACGGCGCTGGCCCATGGAGAAGTGGAAAAGGTACTGCACTTTGTGGAGGCAATCCGGCAAAAGGGAAAAGCTGCAATCATGGTATCCCACAATCTGGCCCATGTGCACCGCTGTTGTGATCGCTTTGTTTTTTTTGACCGGGGCCGTACCGTGGGTAATTACAGAAAAGAGGATCTCTCCCTTCCGGAACTCATCGGTCTTTTTACGGGTTTTGCGTCCGAAGGAGGCCTCTGATGATGGGGGTTCTCTATAAAAACCGGATTCAGGCGGCGGTGACCTTTATTCTTTTTTTTCTTCTCTTTCTCTTCATGCTCTTAAGTCCTCAGACCTTTCTTTCGGGCAGAATCTACATGGCCTACATGGCCACAATTCCCTTTGCCGGTATTATGGCCCTTGCCATGACCCTCGTGGTGACCGCAGGGGAGATTGACCTTTCCTTTCCTTCCGTACTGGCCGCTTCAGGCTATGCCTTTGCTGTTTTTTTTGAGCTTACCGGTATACCCTTTGCCGGGGTGCTGGCGGGTCTGGCCGTGGGGGTTCTTGCGGGACTGATCAACGGTCTTCTGGTGGTGGGAATGGGCGTGCCTGCCATCATCGCCACCATCGGCACCCAGTTTTTCTGGCGGGGTGCAACCATCCTTGTTGCGGACGGTCTGGCCCTGAGCCTTACGGAAATCCGGGGAACCTTTTTCCATGATCTGGTGGCGGGGCGTCTCTGGGGGATTTTTCCCGCCCAGTTTCTCTGGTTTGCGGGCCTCTTTGTGCTGTTTGCTCTGGTGCATTCCCGCCATGTTTTTGGCGATGCGGTGCGTTTTGTGGGGGACAACGCCCTTGCCGCCCGCACCATGGGCATTGCCGTAGCCCGGACCCGGATTCTGGTTTTTGTACTCATGGGCCTCTGTGCAGCCCTTTCCGGTATCCTGCTGACAACGGAAATGGCTTCCTGGTGGCCCACCCAGGGCGAAGGCTACATGCTAATTGTCTTTGCCTCGGTGTTCATCGGCGGCACGTCCGTTTATGGAGGTGCGGGAACCATGTACGGCACCCTGGTGGGGGCCATCATCATCGGAATCATTGAGGCGGGTATTCTGGCCTCCGGTCTTTCGGGTTTCTGGACCCGGATGGTGCATGGCTGTGTGATTCTTTTTGCCGTATCCCTTTTTGCCTGGATGCAGGCGGGATCAAGGAGGTAGTGATGCAGCAGGATGCTCTTGAGGAGAAGGTTCGGGCGGCTCTTGCGCCCATTGCGGCACTGGGGGAGGGCTGTCTTCTGGAAATGTCCGAAGCCCAGGAAAGGGGTGTCGGCGTGGTGGGGCTTTTCTGCCTTTTTGCTCCGGAAGAACTGATCCGGGCCGCAGGCCTGATTCCCGTCAGCCTCTGCGGTAAAAAGGAAGATCCCATTGCCGCTGCGGAGGTGGATCTGCCTCCTGCCCTCTGTCCCCTCATCAAATCCAGTTATGGCTATGCTATCACAGACACCTGTCCTTTTTTTGCGGCCTCGGATCTCATTGTGGGGGAAACCACCTGTGACGGTAAAAAAAAGATGTTCGAATTTCTTGGCCAGAGCCGGGATGTTCATGTGATGCAGCTTCCCTATGACAGCAGGCGTGAAGGGGCGCTTGCATTCTGGCAGGGAGAGGTTGCGGCTTTACGGAAGCGACTGGAGGGGCTTGCGGGAAGAAAGATTGCAGACCGGGATCTGAGAGAAGCCATCGGGCTTCTCAACAGACGCCGGGAATGGATGCGGAAAATCGCATGGATGATGGCGTCCGACCCTCTGCCCCTTTCCGGCTCTGAGATGCTGCTGGTGACGGAAAGCCGCAATTACGGGCTGGATGTGGAGGCCTACATCGGGCTTCTGGAAAAGCTGTACGAGAATCTTCAGGAAATCGTTGAGGCGGGCGGACGAAAGTCCCTGAAAGGCCGTAAGCGCATTCTGCTCACGGGATGCCCCATGGGAAAAGGATCGGATAAGATCCTGAATCTCCTTGAGGCGTGCGGCGCTGTGGTGGTGGTTCAGGAGCACTGCTCGGGCGTGAAGGGCTTTTACCGCAGCATTCCTGAAACGGATGATCCCTTTGCGGCCCTGAGCCGTTACTATCTGGACACCCCCTGCGCCTGCATGAGCCCCAATCCGGAACGGATGGCCCTGCTGCGTGACCTTGCAGTCACCTTCCGTGCGGATGCTGTGGTGGATGCCTGCCTTTTCCATTGTCACCCTTATATTATGGAAAGCTGCCACGTAAGCCGTATCATGGAAGAAACGGGACTTCCCTGTCTGCATCTGGAGACGGGGTATTCGTCTTCAGATACGGAAAACCTGCGGGTGCGGGTGGAAGCCTTTCTTGAAATGCTGTGATCCTTAGCTTGAAAAGTGTTCCCCTGAATTGGTCTCCGCTTACCGTCCATCAATAAACCACCACCAAAAGGGGGCCATTGAAGATCCACCGCCCCCTGATCCTTTCTTTTCTTTCCCCAATAAAAAACGCCCTGCCTTCGAGGTGAGTTCACCTTGAAGACAGGGCGTTAAAAGAATCCGGCGGCGTCCTACTCTCCCACACAGTTGCCCATGCAGTACCATCGGCGCAGTCAAGCTTAACTTCCGTGTTCGGGATGGGAACGGGTGTGACCTTGACGCTATCGCCACCGAAAATTGTATT
>NZ_JCANVJ010000007.1:0-147800 GCF_059569355.1 Desulfobotulus sapovorans DSM 2055
ATAATGGTGCCTGTGGCCTGAACTTTCTCCATTTCAAAGGAGCGGAAATTGTTTTTCCTGAGGATCTGGATCAGAAAGGTAGGCGTGCCCGTCTCAAACCAGTAGTTCCGTATCTGACGGCTCTGGAGAACATTGAGGATGGCAAAGGGGTTATACACCTTTTCCCCCAGCCAGGTATAGCCGTTGTACCAGTTCCGGATGGTGTCGCTGTCAAGGCCCTTCAGTCTGTCCTTAAAGACCTCGTTCAGTTCTTTTTCCGTGTAGCCGCAGAGGGTGGCGTAGTCTCCGTTCAGGGTGATGTCCTGCAGGTGGTTGAGCCCGCTGAAGAGGGAAACCTTGGAGAACTTGCTCACGCCTGTGATAAAGACAAATTTGAGGTGGGCATCCGCATCCTTGAGAACGGAGTAGAGGTTTTTGAGTTCTTCCCGGATAAGGACAGCAAGTTCTGTATCATCAATGCGATCCAGAATGGGCTTGTCGTATTCATCAATAAGAACCACTACGGTTCGCTCATATTTTTTGCGTAGTGTTTCGATGAGTTCTGCAAACCTCCCTTTTAGTGTGGGGGCTTCAAGGCGGGGGATATTGTATCGTCTGCAGTTGCGGGCAAGGATTTCTTCTTCTGTCTGCTGCAGCTCATTAAGGCTGCGGATGACACCGGAGCCAAAGCTGATATGAATGACAGGGTAGGCGGTGTACCAGTCCCAGTTTTTTTCCAGGTAAAGGCCTTTGAAAAGATCCTTTCTGGCGGCAAAGGCCTGGTGCAGGGTATCGAGGAAGAGGCTTTTTCCAAAGCGGCGGGGTCTTGAGAGGAAAAAGAAGCCGCCGCCTTCATGAAGCAGTTTTTCCACAAAGGGCGTTTTATCCACATAGTAGAATTCATCAGGGTTTTCACGGATTTTTTCAAAACTCTGAATGCCGATGGGCAGCTTTTTCATGGCTGAACTCTTTCAAAGAAAAACAGGTTGTTGTTCCTGGGTGAAGGTACCAGCCTTTATTCCTTTTCTCAAACGAAAATCCCCCGAAGGGCCCATGCCGCTTTCGGGGGATTTTGTATGCTGTGGGGCAGGCCGGGACAGGGCATGAGTGGTACCTTGCCCTGTCCGCTGGCTGCGTAAGGTTTACTGGAGCAGACTCATGACGTTCTGGGAGCTGGAGTTGGCCTGGGCCATGGCGAAGGTTCCCGCCTGCATCAGAACCTGCATCTTGGTAAAGGTGGCGGATTCGTCGGCAAAGTCCACATCCCGTATGGTGGATTCCGCAGCGTTCACATTCACTTTGGTGGTGGAAATGTTGGAGATGGTGGACGTCAGCTGGTTCTGTACGGATCCGAGATCTGCCCGGATCTTGTCCAGATCCTTCAAGGCGGCGTCCGCGATGGCGATGGCTTTCTGGGCATTGTCCTGACTGAGGACATTGACCTGAGAAAGGCGCAGCATTTCCGTATCTCCGAGTTGGGCCTCGGCATCCCCGGATTTGGCATCATTGGCCGTGAGGATGGATCCGGCCTTCAGAATGGAGCCATTCTGAAGGGTCATGTCGTTGGGGATTTTCACGTCTTCGGCCAGGGTGATGCCCCTTTTCAGTACGGTTCCTGCGGTATGCAGTGTCCCTTCCGAGTCCATCATGTCCATGGTAATGACCGTGTTTTCCGCCACAAAGCTGCCTGCCTTGAGGGTGCTGCCGCCTTTGATGAGAAGGTCGGCTTCCTGAGAAACGGTTTCGTCATTTTTCAGGGTGATGGTGCCTCCGAAGGTGGAGCCGTTGGCCAGGGTGGTGCCACTGGACATGACGGAATCTTCGGCCAGGGTGAAATCCGCTGTGATGTTCAGATCTCTGTCCAAGGTAACCGGGCCGCCGAGGGTAGAACCTGCCGCAATCTTGAAGGCATTGTTGATGGTAAGGAAAGAGCCTGTTTTGATGTTGGCATCGGCTTCCAGCGTCACCTGACTGGAAATGGTGATATCGACACCAGCGCGGGAGCCGGTAGCAAGAACGGAGTTGGCGGCAAACCGTGTGCCCGCCTTCATTACCATATCCTGACTGGTGGTCATGTTGGCATCGCTGGCCAGGGTCAGGGTGGCTCCCACCTCACTGCCCAGTTTGATGATGGTTCCTGAGGTCAGCAGTGAACCTGCCGTAAGGGTCATGTCCCGGCTCAGGTTGGTGCTGCCTTCGGTGATTATTTTGGCATCAATCCGGCTTCCCGTATTGAGTACGGAAGCACTTGCCACAATGGAGCCGCTTTTCAGGGTCATGGCATCGGTGATGGTTGCCGTACCGGTTGTGGTGATATCTGCGAACAGGTAAGACCCCTGGGTGAGAAAGCTGCGATCATCGGTACCCCTGAGAGCCGATCCCGCCTTCAGAACCATGTCATCTGTGATGCTTGCTGCTGCAGAAAGATTAAAATCAGCCCCAATGGAGGAACCATTTTTCACGGTACTGCCTGCTGTCAGACGGGAGCCGGATTTCAGAACCATGTCGTCCGCCAGGGTTGCGCCAACATTGGCCTCGACAGAAACATCCAGTTTGGAACCATTGTTAATGGTACTGCCTGTAGCGAGCTGGGAACCAGCTTTCAGAACCATATCATCGGTTAATGTGACAGATGCGGATATGGTCATGTCTTGGGCAATTTTGGAACCATTTTCGTAGGATGAGCCGGAAAGGAGTGTAGAACCTGCAGCGAGCGAGAGAATGCCACCGTTATTGAGAGTTGCATTGCCACTAAGGGTATAGTCCTTTGCCAGGGTGCCCCCCGTAATTGTCCCGGATGTGGTGTCAATGGATTGACCTGCTGCGAGAATGGTTCCTGCTTTCATGACTGTGCCGGAAATCAACGTTCCTCCGGTGATCATGCTGGTATCGTTGGTGATGATATCTCCAACAGAGGTAACACTTGCGCCCCTGATGATTGTACCTGCACCAATGATGGAGCCGGAAACAAGCTGAGAACCTGCGGTGAGCGTACTGTCCTGAATTGTTGTGCTTGTGGCAGAAATGGTGATGTTGGCCCCAAAGGTGGTATTGGCCGCAATGGTGGAGCCCGTATTGATTACGGAGCCTGCTTTGAGGATGGAATCTCCCTCGGTCAGTGTGGTCGTGCTGGAGGTAACCATGTCTCCCCCGACGACGGTGCCTGCGGCGATGGTGGAGCCAGAAGCCAGTTGAGACCCTGCCCGGATCATGCTGTCCGCCGTGGTTTTGCTGGTGCCAGCAGTGTTGACGGTAACTTTGCCCCCGACAACGGTACCTGCGGCAATGAGGCTTCCAGAGGTAAGCCCTGAATTCGCCGTAATGTAGCTGTCTCCCGTTGTCTTGCTGGTATCCCCATCCGTTGTGATTTTGCCTCCCAGCTCGGTACCTGTGCCAATGGTGGAGCCATCCTGGAGAATGGAATTTTCTTTCAGGATGGAGTTTCCGATGGTCTGGGTGGTGACACCCGTTGTCCGGACATCCCCTCCAAGCTGGGTGTTGGCATAAATGACGGTTCCGCCCCTCAGAATGGATCCTGCCTTGACCAGGCTGTCTTCCGTGGTGTTGGAAGTCGCAAGGATGGTGGTGTCTGCACCGATATCGGAACTTTTTGCCAGTACGGTATTGGCCAGCAGCACGGAGCCTGTTTTTAAAAGGGATTCTTTTGTTGTGGTGGTGTTGGAGCTGCTGAAGTCATCCCCCACCAGATCCTGCCCTGTGGTAAATCCGGCTCCGAGAGAAGATCCCCGTGTCAGTACGGATCCTTCCTTGAGAAGGGATTCCTGGGTGGTACGGCTGGAGTTGCCTTCAATTTCAAGGGGAGTGCTCAGAGCCACGGCATTCCCGCCCCCAACGTTGTGGATGATGATTTCCGAAGAACTCATCTGGGTCAATTGAATATAGCCTGTGGTGGTCATATCCGTATTGCGCAGCACGGCTTCGGTTTCCGGCCCACCGGTGGTGACCTCAATGGCCCTTCCATCTGTGGAGGTAAGGGTCAGGTAGCCGCTGGCATCAACGGAGGCCACAATGCCATGCTGAGAATTTTTCTGATTGATGGCCTTGGCAAGAGAACCGTCATTGTCATTGGTCTGGACATTGATGGCACCGATGGTGACCCCATTGATGGCAAAATCTTTGCTGGTGCTGCCTTCCGCAATATTGAGATCTGTGGTGGCCGTAACAAAGGCGGATGCGGAAATGCCCAGGACATCACTGAGGCGGTTCATGGCATCGGCCACGGCACCCATGCTGTTTTCCCGGTTGTTGTTGTATTTCACCTCAACGGATTCCAGGTCAAAGGTCTTGTCAAGAATATTGGAGTAAATGGCAAGATTGACAAGGCCCGGCTCGTTGTCTTTCAGAGTCATTTTGCTGACGGATGTGTGGCCGATCTTGTCTGCCTGGGAAGCGGCAATGGAAATATTTACCGTTTCCCCGGAGTAGGCCCCCACCTGGAATTTTTTGTTGGTAAAGGCTCCGGAAAGGAGTTTCTGGTTGTTGAAGGACGTACTTTTGGCAATGGTGTCCAGGTTCTGAAGGAGCTTGTCAATATCGGACTGGATGGCTGACCGGGAGTCTGTGGTCTGGCCGTCCTGGGCGGCCTGAATGGCCTTTTGTTTGATGGTATTCACGATATTGATGGATTCTTCCAGGGCCGCATCCGCCGTCTGGACGATGTTGATACCGTCACTGGCATTCCGGATGGCCTGACCGAGACCCAGACCCTGGGATTTCAGGGAGTCAGCGATGGTCATGCCGGAGCCGTCATCTGCGGCCTTGTTGATGCGCAGGCCCGAGGAAAGCCGTTCCAGAGAGGAGGACAGATGCCCATCGGTCTTGCTCAGGTTTTTATGCGCCGTCAGCGATGCGATATTGGTATTGATTCGAAGACCCATGGTATTCCCCCTTTGGCGGATGCGGGTAAGATCAATCTGCCAAATGGCATGTCTCTTTGCCCCTTTGGCCTGCAGTTTTTCTGGGAAGGTGAATATGCAATAGGGGTGCCATTGTTTTTATATGTGTTTTTATCTTTTTATATTAAGTGTTTATTGTTTTAAAGTCCGGCATTTTTCAGGAAAAAATCACCTGCCAGGGAAAATGGGGAGGGAGAGGGCTAGGCAAAATTTTCCGATGTGAAGGGGGGGATGGGCATGAAAAAAGCCCCTGAAGCCTTGCGGGCTGGCGGGGCTGATGTGGAAAAGGGGCGTTCTGTGGATTTGCAGTTTTCCTGAGGGTTTTCAGGGATCATTCGTTACTCAAGGAGCTGCATGACCCTTTCATAGCTGATGGGGCTGTGGGCAGCGGCAAGGTTTTCCGCTCTGGGCAGGGCGTTGAGCTGGGTCATGATGCCTTCCTCACCCGCCGGGGAAAGGGAAGGGGCAGAGCTTGCCGAAGAGAGGGCTTCTGCGGAAAAGATTGCCCGGTCCTGGGGCATTTTGAGGGACATGGAAGGGGGGGCCTCTTCCGGTTTTTGCGGGCCTTTGGCCGTTTCACTTTGGGTATTGGCAAAGGATCTCTGGGCTTGCAGGGTGTGGGTGTTTATCTGGATGCTCATGGCTTGCCTCCCTTGGCTTGGGGGATGAAGTGCTGGGGGGAAGGGATTCCCGGATGCGATTTGCTGGGAAAGAATAAAGCAAAAACAGTGCCATGAACTTTTTGGGGCTTTGGGATGAAAAACGGAATTTTTTATCGGCTTTGGACGGAGAGCTGTGGGACATCAGGTATCAAAACTGCTTCTTTCTGGCTGAATCTGTGGAGTTCTTTCCATCATGAAATCCTCTGTGACTTGTTGATCGGACATGAAAAGCAATCCCAGTTTTTTTCAGGGGGAGGCAGCATCCGGTCTTTGGCGGCAGTACGGGCAGGCGTTTTTTTGAGGGTGTTCGGGGAGGGACGATGCGTGAAGAGTTTTTTCAGAAGCACCTCTTTATGGAGCATATCCATGGAAAAGAGTTCTTTGGGCAGTGAAGATCACCCTGCATTATTGGAAACAAGGCAAAAAGGTTTTTGATTACCACCTTACCTCAGCTATCGTTCCCATGCTCCAGCGTGGGAACGCAATACCGGGCGCTCCTGCGCCCAGGGCCAGTATTTTGGGAAAGGGGTATCATCGAAGCGCCGGGACGATCCAGATCAGAACACGGTACGTACCTATTTCTGGAGACCATCTCTTTTTTTGGGGCCATGACAGCTTTCGTGGGTTTAAGACGCTGGAGCGTCTTTAGATGCATTCCCACGCTGGAGCGTGGGAACGATGGGTTCAATGCTGCATGGCTGAGTCAGAGTGGTAATCAGAAAAAGGTTTGATTTTTTTAAGTTCTTTTTCTTCTGTTTTTTTAGCATTGTACAGATCCCATCTAAGCTGAAGATTCATCCAGAAATCTTCGGATATATTGAAAAACCTGGACAACCTCAGAGCATTGCTGGGCGTAATTCCCCTTTTTTGATTCACGATATTATTGATTCTCTGGTAGGGAACATGAATGGATTCCGCTAATTTTTTTTGGGTAATTCCCATTGGTTTTAAAAATTCTTCCATGAGTATTTTGCCAGGATGGGTAGGTTTTCTATGGGTTGGAATCCTTACCATAGTTCCTTTATCTGTGAAGGACTTAATCATGAAAAGCATGATAGCAGGGCTATCATGCTTTTGTAAATTGTAAATCAGGGAGAATAAGACAAAAAAAAGACCCTCACCCCAGCCCCTCTCCCGCAGGAGAGGGGCTTTGAAGTGAGGGGTAGGAATCAGATTACTGGAGCAGACTCATGACGTTCTGGGAGCTGGCGTTGGCCTGGCTCATGGCGAAGGTACCTGCCTGCATCAGAACCTGCATCTTGGTGAAGTTGGAGGATTCTTCCGCAAAGTCCACGTTACGGATGGTGGATTCTGCGGACAGTACGTTCACCCGGGTGGTGGACGTGTTGGAAATGTTGGAGGTCAGCTGGTTCTGTACGGAACCGAGATCCGCACGGATTTTGTCCAGATCCTTCAGGGCTGCGTCGGCTACGGCGATGGATTTCTGGGCACCTTCCTGGGTGAGAACATTCACGTCAGAGAGGCGTTCCATTTCCGTTTCGCTCAGTTCCGCTGTGGCTGCATCGGAGCTGGCATCGTTGGCCGTGAGGGTGGAGCCTGCCTTCAGTACAGAGTCATTCTGAAGGGTCATTTCCTGCTTCAGGGTCACATCTGCACCCAGGGTGATGTTGTTTTTCAGGATGGAACCTGCAGTGTAAACCGTGCCGTCCGATCCCGTCATATCCGTGCTGAGCAGGGTGTTTTCGGCGATGGTACTGCCTGCTTTCAGGGTACTGCCTGCTTTCACGAGAAGGTCGGTATCCTGGGTAACCCTTTCATCGTTGGCCAGGGTGATGGTGCCACCGATGGTGGAGCCATTGGAAAGTACGGAGTTGTCGGCCATGGTGGAGCCTTTGGCCATGGTGAAGTCTGCGGTGATGTTCAGCGCTTTTGCGAGATCCACAGGGCCGCCGACGGTGGAGCCTGCCGTGGCCTTGAAGGCGTTGGTGATGACCAGTCTGGAGTCTGCTTTGATTGTAGCATCTTCAGTCATGGTGGTTTCGTTGGCGGTCGTGATTTCTGTACCGAGCTTAGAACCAGCCGCAATGGTGGAGTCTTTAATGAATTTAGATCCCGCCTTCATGGTCATATCTTGGGTGAGAACCATATCAGACGTTCCTCTGAGAATCACATCCGCACCAATTTCACTGCCTGTTTTGAGGGTAGAACCACTTATAATCTGCGAACCTGCTGTGAGTGTCATATCCCGTGTCATGCTAGCTGTGCCACTCACGATGATGTCAGCAGCAATATTGCTGCCTGTTTTGAGAGCAGATCCGGATCCTACCAGTGAGTCTGCCTTGAGAATCATGGTGTCTGTGATTGTGGCTGTTCCTGATGTTTCTATATCCGCAAAGAGGTATGATCCCATGGTAAGGCTGTTGCTGGAACCTTGCAGATTGGATCCTGCTTTTAGAACCATGTCATCGCTTATTGTTGCTGAGGCTGTCAGGGTAATGTTAGCGGCTACAGAGGATCCGTTTGTGAGTGTACTGCCACTGGCTACCCTGGAACCTGATTTTAGCGTCATGTCATCACTGAGTGTCATACCATTGGCATCAAGGTTAAAGCTTACAGACAGTTCGGATCCACCTTTCAATATACTGGCTGTGGCCAGATTGGAACCCGCTTTTAGCACCATATCATCTGTTAAGTCTACAGCAGCCCGGATAGTAACATTTGCACCTATCTGGGAACCATTATTGAGAATTGATCCGGATCCCAGAGATGAGCCAGCTGCCAGGGAGTCAATTCCACCGGTTGTGAGTGCTATATCGCCACTTATATAGACATCCGTGGTGAGGGTTCCAGTAAGTGCTCCATCACCTTGGGTATAACCGGCTGTAGCTGAATTAATATTGGCAGAAGCGATTTCTACTCCTGCAGCAAGTACCGTACCTGCTTTTAAGATCGTTCCAGATATAAGGGTGCCGCCAGTAATGATACTGGTATCTGTCGTTGTGGTTGTACCGGTAGTTGTTACGGTTGCTGCACCAATGACAGACCCTGCACCAATTACACTGCTTGCAGCTAAACGAGAGCCTGCTTTTAGTGTACTGTCCTGAACCGTTGTATTCATTCCACTTTCATTGACATATCCGCTACCGCCCAAAACTGTTCCTGCTGCAATGGTTGTCAGGGCAGAGAGTGTTGAGTCTGCCTTGATGGTGGAATCCCCTACCGTCGATGTGGTGCTTGCCGTTGTGGTCATATCTCCACCGATGACCGTGCCTGCTGCTACGATGGAACCTGTTCCGAGCGCAGAACCGGCTTTGATAAGACTGTCTGCCGTTGTATTGCTGGTGCCATCCTCAGTGACTTGAACAGTTCCTCCAAGTACGGTTCCTGCAGCAATGATTGAGCCTGTTGTAAGGGTTGAGTTTGCTGCGATGGTACTGTCTGTGGTTGTTTTGGATGTGTTTCCTGTTATGGTAACATCCCCACCCAAGGTGGAGCCAGCCCCGATGATGGAACCAGCTGTCAGGATGGAGTTCTCTTTGAGGAGAGAATTACCTACGGTTTTGGTTGAATCTCCCGTGGTAACGACATTGCCACCAAGTACGGTGTTCGCACCGATTTCCGTTTTGCCTTTAAGGATGGAGCCTTCTTTGACCAAGCTGTCTTCGGTGGTTGTTGCAGTGTCTTTATTGATACGAGTGTCTGCACCGATGGTAGATCCTGCGGCAAGCCGAGATCCGGCAACAATGATAGAACCCTCTTTGAGTACAGAATCCTGACTTGTGGTGATGTTGGTACCCTTGATATCGTTGCCCACCATGTCCTGACCTGTGGTGAAACCCGCGGCCAGCTTGCTGTCCTTGGCGAGAACAGAACCTTCCTTCAGAACGGAATCCGTCGTGGTGACACCGGAGTTTCCATCAAGTTCCAGATCGTTGGTGAAGGACACGGCATCCCCGCCGCCCACGTTGTTGATCACGATTTCAGAAGAACTCATCTGGGTGAGCTGGATGCGGCCCGTGGTGGTCATATCCGTACCCCGAAGAACGTCTTCCGTTCCCTGCCCACCGGTTGTGACCTCAATGGCCCTGCCATCGCTGGAGGTCATGGTCAGGTAGCCTGCAGTATCCACAGAGGCGACCACCCCATGCTGGGAGGTTTTCTGGTTGATGGCCTTCACCAGAGCACCATCCGTATCGTTGTTCTGGACATTGACCTCGCCGATGGTGACGCCGTTAATGGCAAAATCCTTGTCCGTGGTACCGGCCGCCACATTGAGATCCGTTGTGGACTTGACAAAGGCGGTTGCAGAAATCCCCAGGGTGTCACTGAGGCGGTTGATGGAGTCTGCCACAGCGCCCATGCCGTTTTCCCGGGAGTTGTTGAATTTGACTTCAACGGCTTCCATGTTGAAGGTTTCATCCAGGGTATTGGAGTACACAGCCAGATCCACGGTGCCGGCCTTGTTGTCCTTTAAGGTAAGCTGGCTGATGGAGGTGTGCCCGATTTTGGTGGACTGGGAGGCACCAATGGAGATGTTGACCGTCTCACCGGAATAGGCACCCACCTGAAACTGTTTGTTGGTGAAACCGCCGGAGAGCAGTTTCTGGTTGTTGAAGGAGGTGTTTTTGGCGATGGTATCCAGGTTTTCGAGAAGCTTGCTGATATCCGCCTGGATGGCTTTGCGGGAATCCGCAGTCTGACCGTCCTGAGCGGACTGGATGGATTTCTGCTTGATGGTGTTAACGATATTGATGGACTCTTCCAGAGCCGCATCCGCCGTCTGTACGATGTTGATGCCGTCGTTGGCGTTCCTGATCCCCTGACCGAGGCCGAGGGCCTGGGACTTCAGGGAGTCGGCAATGGTCATGCCCGAGCCGTCATCCGCCGCCTTGTTGATGCGAAGGCCCGACGAAAGTCTTTCCAGGGCACTTGAAATGTTGCCGTCTGTTTTTGTGAGGTTCTTGTGTGCGTTCAGTGCTGCGACGTTGGTGTTAATTCGAAGTCCCATGGTTCCCTCCTTGTGGTAAAGGGACGCATCCTTGCGTCCGTTTCGTGATTCCTGTCTACCTTTTCGGATGGCCTGAGTATTTTCTTTAGGAAAATGGGGCGTTTTTTTTAAAAGGGGGTTGAGAAAGGCCCCAGAGATGGGAGTTTTTCAGTCTCTGGAGGAGGTTGTTTGTTAAAATCTTATCTGATTACCACCCTGACTCAGCCATGCAGCATTGAACCCATCGTTCCCAAGCTCCAGCGTCTTGAATTCCGGAACACTGTCATGCCCCAAACGCTTGTATGGCATTCAGAAACCGGATGCGCTCCGTATTTTGGTCTGGATCGTTCCAGCCTTTCGGCAATAACCAGTTCCAGAGAAGAAATTCCCGAGGATACTGGCCTTGGGCGCAGGAGCGCCCGGTAGTACGTTCCCACGCTGGAGCATGGGAACGATAGCTGAGGTAGGACGGTAATTAAAATCTATAATATCAAATTGTTTTGTGCTGAAGCAGATGCTCGTGAGCCTCTCTGGCCTGTATGTGGCCCGGATTCAGCTCCATGGCGCATTTAAAAGCGCGCAGCGCTTTTTGGCGTTCCCCCAGAAGATCCATTGCTTTGGCATAGTTGAAATGGGTATTTGCATCCAGAGGGTTGAGATCCATTGCCTTTTCGAAATGCATGGAAGCGGTCTGATAATCCTTCTGACTGAATGCAAGGGTGCCGAGGTTGGTATGGGCATGCACAAAGGAAGGGTCATGGTGAAGGGTCTCTTGGTAGGCTTCTGTTGCTTCTTTGGTGTAACCATTTTCATGGAAAAGAAGGCCCAGATGATAGTGGGCCTGGGCATAGTCCGGCTGTAAAAAAATGGCCTGACGGAAGCAGCGTTCCGCATCTCCGATGCGCCCTGTCATCTGGCAGGCTGTTCCGAATAGATTCCAGAAGCGTGAATCTTTTTCATGGGTATCCTGCAGGGGGACAAGGGTTGCCAGTGCTTTTTCTTTTTCCCCTCTGGCAAGAAGGTTTTCTGCTGTATCAAGCTCGGAGATCTTTTTCTCTTCGGGATCTTTTTCCATCAGATCTTTATATGCCTGAAGATATTGCCGGGCCTCTTCGATGTGCCCGCTGCTCAGAAGAATCTGGCCTGCCTTGAGGTAAAAGGGAGAATGCTCTGGAAGTGCGGTCAGGCCTTTATGGTAGGCTTCTATGGCACTTTCTTCCAGGCCGTTTCCCTGAAGACGATCCCCGATGTTTTCCCAGTGAGTAGCCAGTTTTGGATCCTGTTCAACCGCTTTTTCAAGGTGTTCGAGGCCCTCATTAAAATCTTCAAGAACAAAGCAGGTGTCCATGGCTTTGATACGGCGTGTGGCATTTTCTTCTTTGCTTAAGGCCAGTTCCAGAAGTTTTTTGGCTTCATGGTGTTTATTCTGTTTCATTTCTTTTTTAGCGCAGAGGTCAAGAAAGAGGGCATATTCTTTTTTGGGAAGCCTTTCAGGGGCTTCTGGTGTTTCTGAAAGCCAGTTTTCCCACATGCCATGGAGTGTGTTTCCTTCTTCACCCCCTCTTTGTATGGTTTTGAGATCCATGCGGAAAATTCTGGCAAGAAGATTTTTTAGGGCATGATGTTCCGGAGCCATAGCCAGCCCTTTTTTTAGCATGCGCAGGGCGGGCATGGTGCCCGAACCATAAAGTGCCCATTCTGTGTATTCGGCATATTCATTTCCCCATTCCTCCAGAAAGTAGTTTATATCCTTTTCATAGCGGGTGTTTTTGAGGGCTTTGAAGCAGGCTTTTGCTTTTTCATATTCCGTATGAATGGCAGCAATCTTGCCTTGTATCAGGAGGATTTCATGGCTTTCCTTTTCTTTTTCCTCAAGTTTAGGGAGAAGTTGACTTGCAAAGCGGAGATTGCCCGTCTGGTGATAGTAACGGATCTGATCAAGAATAGCATGCCCCTTAGAAGGGTGATAGATGGGATCCCCTTTCATCGTATCCAGTACCGTCTGAATTTTTTCGCCCAAAAAATTGATCCAGTGCAGACGTATGCGGGCGACTTCGTTGAGACGTTCCAGGCTGAGGGAGAGCCACTTGAGAAAGGGGCCTGTCTCGGCCAAACGGTCGATTTCGAGCTGCATACGTTCGGTTTTTTTAAGCCCGTAAAGGGTGAGGTCATCAATGAGAGACCATATTTTTTCCTTGTCTGCCTGATTGTGGGCCTTATCAACTTTATGAATGGTTTTACGGATTCTTTCAGGTAGTACGTCAATGTTTTTATAAGTTTTTCCTGCGTTTATCATTGTATTCACTTCTTTAAGGCAACGCTTTCCGTCTTCCCTGCATTCTTTAAGGATACGTTGAAGTTTTTGAATGGTTTTTAGGATACCATAAAGTTCTTTTTCAGTGCTGGCCGGTGTCTTTTTCAAAACCATGTTTTTTTCAAGGTAGTTTTTGACTGTGTTCCGGGTTTCGATGGTGTTCTGGCAGAAGGTCTCAAAAACTTCACCAAGGGGCATGACCTCTGTGCCTTCGATAATAATACCCGGAAGTGTTGCGTTGATATAATGACCGGGGTTGGCCTTGATCATGTCTTCAAATACATGTTTGAAATTATAGTAGGCGCGACTTGTGAGGGCGGTTCCTCCGTTATTGGTGGGTACAATCATCTTGTTATCCGAGAACCGAAGCTCCTTTACGGCTTTGCTTTCAGAAAGTACGGTGCCTTCGGCATGGGTATTTTCATCCTGCGTATAGGCGAGATCCTGGCCTAACAATACGATGGGGGAACAACCCAGCACCACAGCAGCAATGAAGTTCATGTGGGCAACCGTTCCTGCACCGCCGTTTTCAAGGGAGCCTCCGATGAGCTGGTTTATCCAACGTTCCATGTTTGCGGATGTGAAAGCCCAGAAAATTTCTTTGAAGGGAAAAACTTTGGGGACTTTCTGGCAGATGAAAGGCATGGAAATGAGGGAGACCTTGTCCGCAACTAAAGGGGCTGCGCTGGCAAATTTTTCGTAGGTTGCTTTTTCATAGTCAAGGGAGCTAACAAAGTCAGGCACGATGTTTTTGGTAGCAAGAAGTGAGAGTACAGTATCTACGGCAAAGAGAATTGCATGACCAGGAAATTTTTTTAAGGTTTCAATATCTTGATTAAGGGATGGCCCCCCTGCAATAAGGATGGCAGGAATCCCTTTGAAGGCAAATTTTAGTTCTTCCAGAAGGTGATGGCGCTGCAAGAGGGGGAGAAGTGCCATACGATTGATAAAAAAAGTATCTCCGTGCTGCATCAGGGTATTGCCGCTGATGTTGAGCTGGTTGACTTCCTTGAATATGGACTGCCGGAGTGTTTCATAGCCTTCAGGATCTGCCTGGACAGATGGCGGGTGCTGAAGGGTATAGATGCTTTCGAGGCGGAGGGCTTTTACGCCGGGTTTGAGAATTTCCATGATATCATCAGGATCTCCAATGCTTATGTAAACCCTTGGATCGGAGAGTAGGGGGGTGAGATCTTTTTGAAAGAGTGCCTGAAGAAAAACCTGGGGGTGGCGCTCAAAGATAAAAAAATGGGAAACTTTTGGTCGTTCATGGATCAGCTTCAGTGCGCCATGGCCCAGCCCCAGGCCCAGAAAGATGGCGACCCCCGGTTGATCTTCGGGAAGAATGATAAAATGGTTGGCGCATTCATTGCCGGGTTTCAGGGTATCGTGCAACCAGATACCCTGAAACTGGAAATTGTCTGGTTGGGAAGGATCTGTTGGGGCAGGATCTAAATCCTTTAAAAAGGGAAGCAGGTGGGGGTGGCGTTTTTCCACCAGGGCCATGTTGGATGCAAAAAAGGATGTCACGGAAAACCTCCCGTTGGATGTCAGATGTCAATGTCTTCCCAGGCTGCGGGAGTTCCCCTGCGGACCGATTTTTTCAGTTTTTTGCCGAGAAGGGCATCGAGGTGCTTTGGCGCAAGGCCGTAGCCCGGACGGATGCTCCTGACACTCTCTTCATCAAGGATGTCTCCGGCTTGCCTGTCCTTTATATAATAGAGGGACCGGCGGAAGAGCACGTTGGCCCGTTCACTGGATTTTCGGCCGTAATCCACCTTGCCTAAGGCCTGCCAGACGGTTTTTGCGTCCCGGCAGAGGGCTTCGAGCTGGGGAGGCTCCAGGGAAAAACTGTCGTCCGGGCCTCCTCCCTTTCTGTCGAGGGTGAAATGCTTTTCGATGATGGCAGCGCCTAAGGCTACGCTGGCAATGGCCGTTGCGTTGTCCAGGGTGTGATCGGAAAGCCCGGTCACTTTGCCGAAGCGGGTCATCATGTCAGTGAGGGTTTTCAGGTTGTAATCTTCGGGAGGCGCCGGGTAGCCGCTGACACAGTGCAGAAGGGCAAGTTCCGTGCAGCCTCCGTCTTCTGCGGCCTGAACGGCCTCTGCGATTTCCTCCATGTCCGCCATACCCGTGGAGAGAATCATGGGCTTTTTCGTGGAAGCGGCATAGCGGATCAGGGCAAGATCCACGGCCTCAAAGGAAGCGATTTTATAGGCCGGAGCGTTTAAATCTTCCAGAAGATCCACGGCGGTTTTGTCAAAGGGAGTGCTGAAAATGGTGATGTCCAGCTCCCTTGCCCGCTTGAAGAGGGGAAAGTGCCAGTCCCAGGGCATGTGGGCCCCCTGGTAAAGTTCATACAGGGTTTTTCCGTCCCAGAGTCCGCCTTTAATCTGAAAGTCTTCGCTGTCGCAGTTGAGAGTGAGGGTGTCTGCTGTATAGGTCTGGAGTTTCACCGCATCCGCGCCGCAGGCTCTGGCCCTTTCAAGAAGGGTGAGGGCCGTCTGAAGGCTGCCGTTGTGGTTGGCGGAAAGTTCGGCAACGATATAGGGGGGATCAAGTGAGGAAATCCGGCGCTTGTGGATGGATATGGAGGGGACGCTCATTCCTGCTGACTCCTTTCGTGCAAAATGCCATTGGGGCAGGCATGGGAGCCTGCCCCTGCAACAAAGACCATGAAATGGGAAAAAGGGGGCTTTTTGCATTCTGCAAACAAAGGATTACTGTTTGGCTGTATCCTCATTCATCAAAATATCCAGCCCTTTTTCCTTTGCCTTAAGGATAGCCCTTACTTTTTCAGGGGTGAGTCCGACACCTGCTGCGATATCTTCAGGTTTAAGATTCAGTTTTGAAAAGCGTATGATAGTCTGAATTTTTTCATTATACATACCAAACCGCTCTGCACTTGTGATGTATGGCATCTTTTTTTCCTCCTCCATGCGGTAAACATCCTCAAGGAACTGTCTTTCCAGATCAACGGGCAGACGGATCATCCAGTCGATGTAGCGGAACAGTTCCTGTATGCCTTCCCTGTCGTAGCTGCGTTCATACATGAGCCTCACAAGATGAAATTTCCAGGCTTTCAGTTCATCCGCAGTGCGGCTGGTTTTGGCCTTTATCTGGGCCATGACTACCAGAGCGAAAACATTGTCACTGTTTTCAAGCACATCCCATTTATCTTCCCAGTCTTGAAGTTTTGCAATGGGAAAGCAGAAGTCAAGTTTGCATCCCCACAAAGCCCTGGAATAGGAATTCGGCCGGAAGCTTTTTTTGTTGTCCGTAAGCACGCCAAGGCTGACCACATCGGTTCTGTGATGTCTGAAAATGCTGATATAGTAGATGAACATGCGTTCGGAAAAGACATCTTCAGGCTCCCCCTGCACCTCAATATGGATGATGACCCGGATTTCCTTGTTTCTCTTTGTACGAACCTTGACCAGTTTATCCGCGTACCGTCTTCCGGTTTCTGAATCCCAGACAAGTTTCTGAAGCTCTTTGTCTATGAATACGGGTTTTTGAGTCCAGTCAATTTCATCATGGACATGGGGAAAGAGAAGGGCGGAAAACTCCTTAAAGTACCTTTCCACAGCCTCTTTCCAGGGGCTGTCATAGTCGTTTGGATTGGTGGTGTCTTTGTTTTCCAATGCCTGCCTCTTTCTGAAAAACATTTAAAGATTATTTTGATTGCTACCCTGACTCAGCCATGCAATCGCAGATTTTACCCCTGTAGCATTGAACCCATCGTTCCCACGCTCCAGCGTGGGAATGCATCTTAAGACGCTCCAGCGTCTTGAATCCCGGAACACTGCCATGGCCCAAAAGCCTGTAGGATGTCCAGAAACCGGACACTCCCCATGTTTTGGTCTGGATCGTCCCGGCGCTTCGGCAATACCCAGTTCCCAGAGAAGGGATTCCCGAGGATACTGGCCCTGGGCGCAGGAGCGCCCGGCAGTGCGTTCCCACGCTGGAGCATGGGAACGATAGCTGAAGCAAGATGGTAATCAGTAAGATTATCGTCCATTGGAGCATCGTAGCGTGAAAATGGAAAACAGCAAAGCGGATGGGATTTCCCCTGGTGCCAGACTGCCGTTGTGGTTGGCGGAAAGTTCGGCAACGATATAGGGAGGCGCATCGGAGGCGATGCGTCTGCCCCGGATATGGAGTACGGGAAGGCTCATGGCGGTTCTCCTTGGGGAAGGGATTTCTGACCTTGTTCCCACCCATGGCGGGAGAGTCTGAGGCTGTGAAAGGGGAGGCCCTCCTGCGGATGGCGGGCAGTGGGGGGCATCACGGTTTTTTCAAAGCCGAGTTTTTGATGATACCGGAGGGAGTCCGGGTTGCTGTACAGCACCTTCGCCAGAAGTGTTTCGATTCCAAGATGCAAAAAGGCGTGGCGGAGGGCCAGTCTGGCCATGCGGCTTCCCGTACCCTTGAGGGCTTCGGGGTTTGTGTAGAAGCTCCACTCCGCAGTCCGCCAGAGGGGATCTTCGGTGTAAAAGGCCACAAAGCCCACAGGCTCCTCTTCCTCATAGACAAGAAGGCAGGACAGGGGATTCTGGCTTTTTGCCTCAAACCACGCCCCATGCTCCATTTCCTGGATCTCGTGCTGGTGAAAGGAGGCAAGGCGTACCTTCGGATGGTTACGCCACCGGCGGACTCTCTGAAGATCCTTCTGGGTCATGGGCCGAAGATGGCCCATGGTGTTTTCAGAATAAGTTCCGTGAAGGGATGATGTGCTGGCAGACATGGTCGGTTCCCGATCCCCTTATCAGCTGGGCGGCCCTTCGGCTTTGTTCTTGCAGCAGGCCCGGATGTTGAAGAAGCTCTTCCAGAAGTTTTTCAAGCTCTCCAAATCCCTGCTCAGAGGCTGGAAGAACCCATGCGGCTCCATGACGGTTCATTATACTTACGACAGCCTTCTGGTTTTCCGCAAGGAGGAAGAGGATGGAAGGGAGTCCCATACAGCAGCGTTCCCAGGAGGTGCTGCCCGGAGCACCGATGGCAAGATCGCTTCTGGCCATGAGTCCGGCCATGGACGGGGTGTCTGTGTGCATCTGTGCGGGGCAGGGGAAAGACGCCAGCTCTTGTCGGACGGTTTCCAGATGAGGGGCCTTGCCTCCCAGAACAATATCCACTTCCAGTGCTTTGATGAAGGGGAAGGAGCGGAGCATCTTCAGGATGCGTCCTGTGACGTTGGCGGTATCCATGCCGCCCATGGTGATGAGGATGCGCCGGAGAGCGGGGTGCTCACGCTTTTTCAGGCTTTCTGAACGCATCCGGATAAATTCTTCCCGTAGAAGGACATGGTCTGTTCCTAAGAGCTGGGTGCAATGGGGAGGAAGGAGGTCTTTATACCCCAGGCTTTCCGGATCTCTGCCTGAATCGAGAAGCATATCGCAGTCGTGGCATCTGTCTGCCAGATCATCCAGTACAAAAATTTTTCCCGTACAGGGCCGGATCTCTTTTTCCCAGCGGATGTCGAGGCCGTAATGATCCACAAGCACCCAGTCCGGCTGTATTTTTTTGAGGAAAGAAAGGCTCTGGGCCGCGTCTTCTTTCCATGATCCTTCAAGCCAGGGTGCATGGACGGGATCCCCCGGCTCCGGGTTTTCTTTTCCGGGAGCAAGGGGAACTACCGGAAATCCATGGCTTCTGATTTTTTCCATGGAATGACCGGGGACATCCTTACAGAGAAAGTGGCAGTCTGCACCTCTGGCTTTGAGCGCCTGGGCCAGGGTCAGGCAGCGCATGACATGGCCAGTGCCGATCCGGATGGAGGCATCCGTCCGGAAAACGATGACAGGTTTCTTGCCTGCATCCTTTTGCTTCACGGTGCAGATTTCTTCTCAATATTTTCAAGTGCGATGGCAAAGGTTTCCCAGGACATGATGCCCCGTTGCATGGAAACGGTTCCCGTAGGGCAGTGGGAGCAGCGCAGGTTGCATGCACCGGCGGGTTCGATACGGATAACCCTTGGAAAGGGGCGGAAAAAAGTTGTCAGCATGTCAGGCCCTTTGCAGCCGTGTGGGTATTCAGATCCGGAAACTTTCAGATCCGGTCGGGTCAGATCAGATCCTTTCGTCTCCAGCAGCCGTTGGCATCCTTGACGAGGATATCCCGGTTGGCATGAAGATCGACAATTTTGTCAAAATAGCTTTCCGTTATTCCAATTGTGTTGCAAAAATCCCGTTTGGCCGCAGGGTCACAGACATAGTCCTTTTCCCGGATCAGAAGATCTGCCTGTTCCTTGGTGAGAAAGCCCTTGCGCAGCATGCGGCTTGCCATGTCCGATACCCTCTGGAAGCCGAATTTGGGAAACTTGGTCCATAACTGAATGATATAGGCCACGCTGTCAATCTGGGTGAAATTTTCGATGTTGCCCTGACGGAACCATTCGTTGAAGTCATCGAGATCCCTGAAGCCGTATTCCCTCGATTTTTTCATGATTTCCCGCTCGTTGTAGGCATGGAAGGCAAAGAAATAGTAGATGGTGGTTTCTGCATCGCTGAGGGGATGGGTGAGCTGGAGGTCGTTGGAGGTGCCGTACTCATAGGCGCTGTTTTCTCCGAAGAAAACCAGGGGGATTTTGAATTTCTTGGCGATCCGGATGGGGGTCTCGTAGATTTTGCCTTCAATCCATTTTAAGGGATGCAGCTCCTTTTCAAAGTCCCTCAGGGTGTTTTCCTTGAAATCCTTGGGAGAGAAGCGCACAAGGAGGTGATCCAGGTGAAAGCGTTCGGAAAGGTTGTTGAGGTTGTGTTTTCCGGCCTGGGTTTTGGTGAATTCATCGGCTACGGTCACCAGAAGGGGCTTCATGCCAAGGCCGGTGAGGGTGGCGACGATATAGGTGCTGTCCTTGCCGCCGGATACGGCGCAGACGCAGTCATACTCATCCCCCTGGGCGATCCTTTCCTTGCAGATTTTTGCAAGCAGGGCTTTTCTTTCCTCGAAATCAATGTGCTGCCTGTTTTCGTAATTGCGGCAGGCAAGACATACCCCTTCTTCAAAAACACTTCCCGGCCTTGTGTCCGGCATGCTGCATTTTTTACAGATCTGCATGAAAGCCCCCTTACGAAATTGTAATGATCATTTTTCAAGCAGGAACCAGTTCAGATCTCCCTGTGAGAAATTGTTGTCCCTGCGGTACTTGAAGCCGTAGCTGACCAGTTTGAGGTCTGGATACGCGGTGAGAAGGTCGCCCGCAAAATCCCTTTTGAAGAGCCTGTCCTGAAAGCCCCTGTATTCCAGAGCCACAGGGGTGGGGTTGTAGTATTCAATGAGGCAGATGTATTTTGAGGACAGGGAATGAAGTTTTTCATAGACCAAAGGCAGTTTTTCCGGATGGATATGGATGAGAACGCCCTTGGTGAAGACAAAATCAAACTCCGGGAGTTCTTTTGTTTTCAGATCCAGAATGGATCCCTGCCAGGCCTTGCCCGTGCATTTGTTTTTTAAGATATCAAAGGCCTTGGGATTGAGTTCCAGGGCAGAGGTTTCCCTTCCGGGGCAGAGCTGGTTTAAGGCCTCTATGTTAAGGCCGATGTTGGCGCCGATTTCAAAAAAACTGCGCACGCCCCTGGTGTGGGCAAGAATTTCGGAAAACAGATGGATATTGGAGGCCCGAAGCTGGGGATCCCTGTTTCTTTCGATATATTCCGCACCAAAGGAGCCGGCCCAGAAGGCTTCCTGCTCGGTCTCGTATCGGTCTTGGCTCATGTCATTCCTTTTTTTTGTCCCTGGGATGTTTCGGGCCTATGGGCAAAAAAGCGCCATATGCACCACATCCGTTTCCATTCCATTGCAAATATAATGCCGTTTTCTGATACCATCTTCCACCATCCCCGCCTTCTCCATGAGCGTCAGCATGGCCCTGTTCCCGGCCAGGGCTCCGGCGGTCACCTTGCGCAGCCCTGCCCTGTGCAGGAGAAAGTCGGCAACGGCCTTCCAGGCCTCCAGTCCGTAGCCCTTTCCCCCTGCTTCCGGATTTCCGATGAGAATGCCCATGTCCGCAAGGCCATTGGGGACATTGACATAGGCATTGATGTTGCCGATGTGTCCCAGTCCCCTTTCTTCCTCCATGATGGCCCAGAAGTAGTGGGGGGTTTTCTCAAAGGAACGGAGATAGGCAAGGCAGGAGGCCGCATCGTGTTCCCTGTGGCGTTGTTCGCTGTGGGCCATGAGCCTTTTGTCATTGAGCCAGCCGATGTAGGCTTCTGAGATATGGGTCTCCGTAAAGGGCGTGATCCTGAGCCTTTGGGTGCAGATGTCCGGGTATGGGGTCATGTCAGATTCCCTTTTAGCTGATCTTTGGCTTCCCATACCTTGGTGAAGGCCCGGAGAACGTCGTCCATATCGGCCTTTTCCATGGAAGGGAGCATGAGTTCGTGGGTGAAAAGGGTTTTTTCGTGAAGCTCTTCGCATACGGGGCAGCTTCCTCTGCCATAGTCCGGTACAGAGGGATTCCAGGGGGAGATGAAGGGGAAATGGCTGCTGCCGTGGGCGGTTTTCTGCTGGAAAAGGGGCAGCAGGTAGAGGGGTTTCACATAGCCGCAGCCGATCTTCACCCCTTCGGACTCCCGACCTTCGGTGCAGGGAAGCTCAGCCTTTACTGCATCCATGAAGGTGTTGCGGGAAACGCCTGCAAGGGTTTCATCAAACCTGCAGGCATGGACATAAAAGGCGTGTCTGCAGTTTTCACGGATGACCGGTGCTGTGATGGCGGGGATCCGGGAAAGGCCTTCGGCCATGTAGCGGCAGTTTTCCAGACGTTTTTCAAGCAGCCCTTCCAGTTTGTGGAGCTGACAGCGGGCCACGGCGGCTTCCATTTCCGTCATGCGGAAATTGAACCCCACCATGTTGACAAGGTTTGCCGTGCCCATGCCTTCCACCACGGATTCCCCATGGTTTCGGATGAGGCGGATTCTTTCTGCCAGGGTGTCGTCATCTGTGACCACAACCCCGCCTTCGCCGCAGTGGATGTGCTTGTGGTAGTTGAGGGAAAAAACGCCGATGTGGCCCAGGGTTCCGGCGGATTTTCCCTGATACAGGGCGCCCGGCGCCTGGGCTGTGTCCTCGATGACATGGAGGCCATGCCTGCGGGCCAGGGCATGGATGCCTTCCGCATCATAGGGCTGACCGAAGAGATCCACCACCATGATGGCGCGGGTACGTTTTGTGATTTTTTTTTCCACTTCCTTAGGATCGAGGCAGAAACAGTCCGCCTCAATGTCCGCAAAAACGGGAACGGCATTGTAGATAAGGGGCGCTACGGCGGTGGCGCTCATGGTGTAGGGCGGGACGATGATCTCATCCCCCGGTTCCGTTCCGATGGCGCCTACGGCGCAGAACAGCCCGGAGGTGCAGGAATTGACGGCAATGGCGTGGCGGGTACCGAAATACGCCGCCCATTCCTCCTCCAGCGCCCGGACTTCATGGCCGCCCATGAAATCCTCGTGCCAGCATCCGAGATATTTGGACAGTACACCGGAATCCAGCACCCGGCAGACGGCTTCCTTTTCTTCGGCTCCGATGGTTCTGTGGCGGGGAAAGGGGCGGGTGCGCACAGGGCTTCCGCCGTGAATGGCAAGGGTCATGGATAGGTCTCTTTCTTTTCTCCGGAAAGGTGGATGGCCTGAAATAGATATTCTGCCCGACGCCAGTCCTCTTCCGTGTCAATGTCCTGAACCAGATGCCGGGGCAGTATCACGGGCAGGGCGTCGGCTGTATAGAGTTTCGGCGTTTCCATGAATTTTCTGCAGTCAAACCAGTAAAACTGTCCTGCGTCATGGAAGGCTTCGGGCAGATCGTTGGAACGGGTAAGCTCATGCTCCGGCCAGAACATGGCAAGGTGCCCGGTCTCGGTCATCCGCAGGGCCCTGAAAATGGGAAAGGGAAAGCTTGTGACGGAAAAAACGGAAGAGACTCCGTTTTTCGTAAGGGTTTCATGCCCTTCCCGGATGTAGCGGGCCTGGATCAGGGGGGCTGTGGCGTAGATGCAGCAGGCGGATGCCGGGGTTTCTCCATTTTTTTTCAGCCATTCAAGGCAGTGGAGGAGGACGGGCGCTGTGGGGGTGTGATCGTCGGAAAGCTCCGGAGGCCGCACAAAGGGGGCTTCCGCCCCGTATTCACGGGCAATGGCTGCGATGTCAGGAGAATCCGTAGAAACGAGAATGCGGTCAAAAACCCCGGCCTGTTTTGCTGCCTCAATGCTGTGGGCAATCATGGGTTTTCCGGCAAAAGACCGGATATTTTTTAAGGGGATGCGTTTACTTCCCCCCCTTGCGGGAATGATGGCGATGATCATGGTGTCCTCGTCGGTGCTTGGGGCTTTTTCAGGCAGGTCATGGCCAGATCCAGAATGCGGGAAGCTGCCTGGCTGTGCCGGGTGAGGTCCTTCCTCGGAACGGGAGGCTTGTGAAAGGGGGGGCCCAGCCACAGGGAAAGGAGGGGGGAAAGTTCTTCCTTCTTATCCGTGAAAAAGACACCGGGCCGGGAAGCGAGCTGGGCCAGACTTTGCTGGCGCAGACCGGGCTGAAAGCTCAGTACGGGTTTTCCGAGAAGCCAGGCTTCATAGAGAAGGATGGAGGTCATTCCCATGATGCCGTCCGCCTTCAGCACCTCGTCCCGGCCATGGGCTGTGGCCTGATCCAGAACCCGGCCCTTTAGTCCGCCCCGGTTTTCTTCCCAGCCCTCCACAAGGCAGGATCTCTCTTCCCGCGGATGGGGCAGGAGATGGAGGAAAAGATCGTCCGTCCAGGGTTGAAGGGCGGCGCAGAGAAGACGGAGAACGTCTTTTTCCGTGTAGCCCCTGAAGGCCGGGTTCCCGGGATCTTTGCCCTGATCCGCTTCCGCAGGTTCGGAAACAAAAAGAAGGGAGAAGGGTTTTTGGGGGGCTGGCGTTGGATGGCGGGCAGCGCTGTCCGCTAAACCTGCCAGTGCGGGCTGGCCGGTGATGACGAGCATGGCTTCCGGAAGCCCTTCTTCCATGGCGGCTTTGAGGGCCATTTCATCCATGAGGGTATAGTGATCCGGCATGAAGGGAGGGAGGCCATCGTTTTCAAGGCGGTTTCGATAACTCGACCAGTTGTCCAGCACATGGATGACGGGAAGTCCTGCCCTTTGGCCTGCCCTTGCAAGGGTAAGGGGCAGGGTATCATGGACGCTGGAGGCGAAAAGTATCAGCGTAACGCCCCTGCTGCCAAGCCAGTCTTCCAGAGCGTCTTTATCCGATGGGGGGGCAGGCATGGGCCAGTCCGGAGCATTTTCTTTAAGCATATGCCCGTGGGCCAGCACCGCAAAGGGAAGGTTTCTTTTCTCACAGGCATGGATGACGGGCAGCAGTGCCCGGCATCCTCCCACATCGCCTCCGGCAAAGAGAATCACAGGGCCCTCCCCGTTTTCTGGAAGTTACGCACCCTTTCCATGAGGGCCATGGTGTTTCGGGAAGAGCGGAGGGTGCTGAGGGGAGGCCGCTTCTTTTCGTGGCTTTCCATGAGATCTGAAAGGGCGTTTTCCATGGCTCCGGCAATGCCGGAAAGTCTGGTTAGGGGAGCCTCGGGATCGGTTCTGAGCCGGAAGAAGCCCTGAAAGTGTTCGTGTTCCTTCTTTTTTTCCACAAGGGCTGTCATGCCCCCGTGCAGGACGGAAAGACGGCCCTGCTCACAGGTCAGCTCCATGTCGATGTTGTGGTAGGAAAGATCCATTCCCGTCACGGATACATCTATATCCTTCAGGCGGAAACCAAAGGAGGGGCTTTCTCCTTTGCCGGATACCCAGAGCAGTTCTGCCTCCATCCTGTCTTCCGTGAGAAAGAAGATCATGTCCAGCATGTGGGAGCCGTTGGCTTCCAGTCCTCTGGAATAGACGGCCCGGATGTGCCGGCAGGGGCCGAAGTTTTCTTCCGTCAGGGCCTTTTTCAGCTCCTGATAGGAAGGGAGGTAGCGGCGCTGGTAATTGACAAGGAGGGTGCAGCCCCTTTGTTCCGAGGTTTGAATGAGGGCATCCATTTCCCCAAGGCTCAGGGCCGGGGGTTTTTCCAGCCAGATCATGGGCACGGCCTTTTCCATGCAGGCCATGGCCTGTTCAAAGTGCCAGGGAGCCGGAGAACAGATGCTGACAAGATCCGGCTTTTCCGCAAGCAGGGCCTTCAGACTATCAAAGGCGGGGAGTTTCAGTGCTTTGGTAAAGGCCTCCCGCTCCCGGATTTCCGGATCAAAGCCGCTGACAAGGCGGACGCGGGTGTCGGCGAAAAAAGCCCCGGCATGGGAAAGACGCACAGGGCCTGGGGAGCCGTGGTCAAAACGCCAGGCGATGTTACCAAGGCCGCAGAGGGCTGCACGGTAATGCTGCATGAAATCTTCCTTTGCTGCGATGCTTAATGATCCAGTTCCGCCAGATGGTTGAATTCCCGGATTTCCTCCATGGAAAGAAAGTGCGGGTTGGTGGCGGAGTTGTAGGCAAAACCTTCCTCCACGGGTTTGCCTTCCTCCCGCAGGAGATTCACGTCAAACATGTTGTTCCGGTTGCAGAAGATGATGGTGGGCTTGATGACATAGTGGTCGTGGAATTCCAGGGTAAGGTGGGAATCGTCCGCAGGGCACATGGTCTCATGGAGCTTTTCTCCGGGACGGATGCCGGTGACCCGCTGTTCCAGATCCGGGGCCATGGCTTCTGCGAGATCCGTGATGCGCACGGAGGGGATTTTGGGCACAAAGATTTCCCCGCCCCGCATACGTTCAAAGTTTTTCAAAACAAAATCAACACCCTGTTGCAGGGTGATCCAGAAGCGGGTCATGCGGGGATCGGTGATGGGAAGGTAATTGCTTCCTTCCGCAATGAGTTTTCTAAAATAGGGTACCACGGATCCTCTGGAGCCGACCACGTTGCCGTAGCGCACCACGGAAAAGGTGGTTTTATGACCTCCCGCCATATTGTTGGCGGCCACAAAGAGCTTGTCCGAGGCCAGTTTGGTGGCTCCGTAGAGATTGATGGGGTTGGCGGCCTTGTCCGTGGACAGGGCGATCACCTTGGCGACATTGTTGGCGAAGGCCGCTTCAATGACATTCTGGGCACCGTTGATATTGGTCTTGATGCACTCCATGGGGTTGTATTCCGCAGCAGGCACCTGCTTGAGGGCTGCGGCGTGAATCACAATATCCACACCGCGCATGGCGATGGTGAGGCGCTCCTTGTCCCGCACGTCACCAATGAAGTAGCGCATGCAGGGATCATCAAACTCCTGATTCATCTCATATTGTTTGAGTTCGTCTCTCGAATAGATGGCAATGCGGCTGGGCTGGTAACGGGAAAGAAGGGTTTTGGTGTATTGTTTTCCAAAGGATCCTGTACCGCCTGTGATGAGAATGGATTTTTGATCGAACATGGCTGCCCTCCCTGGTGAGTGGTTGACGGGTTTTTATGCAAAACAGGGGCCGTGGTGGCCTTTCGGGCAAAAAAAGTCGTCGGGAAACGGGTTTTGGAGTCTTTGGGTAAGCATGGCCGATTTTATACCCTGCTTTTTATCAGCACTTTTTTCATGAGATCCAGATAGGCAGGCAGCCTCTCATAAATCACCCTGAACTGCTCTTCGTTATAGATATGACTCAGGCGGTTTCTGTCGTTGATCATTTCAAGGAGGTTTTCGTACTGAATTTCATCGGTGCAGCCTGTCTGATAGAGCAGTTTCATGGTCATTTTGGGGGACAGGGCTTCAATACCATGGATATCGTACAGGAATTTTTTGCCCGTTTTCCAGAAAAGCTCTGTGCAGACCTCAAATTTTTGTATCTGTCCGCTTTTGAGGGTGTCCTGCTCAATGGGGCTGAATGGCCCAAGGGAGATGGCCAGTGCTTTTTCAAAGGAGGCCATGGCCTGTTCCAGTTTCAGGCGTTTTTGTTCATATTTTCCGGAAGATTCCATATCAGGATCTCTTTCATGGCCTGGGTCTTGAAGTCGGTGTCCGTGCGGGTAAAGTCCACAAGATCCACTTCAAGGGGAACAATGGATTCCTCAATGGCATTGCGGATGTCATGGAGGAGAGAAACGGGCAGTTTTTCCTGGGAAAGAAAGCCGATATCCGCATCGGCCCGGCTGCCGTGTCTGCCGGAAACCCTGGAGCCAAAGAGAAAAACCATGACCTTGTCACGGTCGATCCTGGAAAGGATGAGGTTTTTCAAAAGGCCCATATATCTTTCCTGATGCAGGGAAGCGGATGAGGAAAAGGGGATTTCCGGGCTTTGGGTATTTCTGGTGGTACTGTTTTTTGAAGAGCTGTTCCATGGGGCTTTCTTCGGCACTGTTTTCAATTCCCTTGAATTCAAAGATATATACGGTATTTCCGTAAAAGACGCTCATATCCATGCGGCCCGGATCTGTGGCATCTTCGATCCTCACCTCAAAGTCTGAAGCGGCAACGTAGCCGTAAAAAATGCTGGCATAGTAACCTTCATAGCCTGCCACCCGTGATGATTTCCTGATCTTCTGTGCGGATGCGGCAGCCTTTTACATCCCGCACCCCACAGAGCACAATGCTGTGGCGGTACTGCTGTTTTTTTGTTCCTGGTGTATGGGAACGTGGCCCTGATGAAGCGGTTTTGTCTGCAGACTATGTGATAAGCCTTGTCAGCAGATCCACAATCCAGTCCTGTTCTTTCTCTTGCAGTCCCGGAAAGAGAGGCAGGGTGATGGCTTCCTTATAATAACGCTCTGCCTCAGGAAACTGGCCCGGATAAAAGCCCAGCGTTTGATAGTAGGGCTGGGTATGCACGGGGATATAATGAAGATTCACCCCGATGCCTTCTTTCCTCAAGGCCTCAAAAACCGTTTTGTGGTTGTGGGATATGTTATCGGTATGCAGCCGGATACTGTAAAGATGCCATGCGGATTCGGCATCCGGATGCTGGAAGGGCAGGGTGAGGGGAAGGTTTTTGAGGAGCGTGTCGTAACGTTTGCTGAGAAAGCGCCGTCTTGCCACAAAGTCCTTGAGTCTGTCCATCTGGCGGATCCCTAAGGCTGCCTGAAGCTCTGTCATACGGTAGTTGAAGCCCAGGGCGATCTGCTGATAATACCAGGGGCCGTCCGGAGGATGGGTCATGCGGTTTTCATCCCGTGTAATGCCGTGGCTGCGCAGGAGGGCCATTTTTTCCGCCAGTGTCTCCTGATTCGTGAGGGCCATGCCACCTTCCGCAGTTGTGATGATTTTCACGGGATGGAAGCTGAACACCGTAATGTCGCTGTACCGGCAGTTGCCTACGGTTTCCCTTTTGTAGGAGGCCCCGATGGCGTGGGAGGCGTCTTCAATGATGAAAAAGCCGTATTGTCTGGAAAGGCTGTGGAGGGCTTCCATGTCGCAGGGCTGGCCGCAGAGGTGGACAGGGATCACAATCTTTGGGAGGTTTTTGTCCTTTGCCGCCTGTTTCAGCTTGATCTCCAGGGCCTTGGGGCAGAGGTTCCAGGTTTTGGGATCAATGTCCACAAAATCAACGGCAGCACCGCAATACAGGGCGCAGTTGGCCGAGGCCACAAAGGTGATGGGGCTGGTCCAGAGCCGGTCTCCGGGGCCAAGTCCCAGCGCAAGGCAGGCCAGATGAAGAGCCGATGTGGCACTGTTTGCGGCAATGGCATGGTCTGCACCGCAGAAGGCAGCCATTTTTTTTTCAAATTCAGGAATTTTTGGACCCTGGGTCAGAAAGTCCGATGTGAGAACATCCACCACAGCCTGTATGTCTTTTTCGTTGATATCCTGTTTTCCATAGGGAATGGGAGTGGGGGGCAGCGATGTCATGATCTTTCCTAAAAGGGGGCGTGAAGGAGGTTTGGATTTTTATTGCTGTTCAGGGTGCATGAAAAAACAGGGGGGGACAAGGATTTTTTTTATGCGGGCAGCGTGAGCGGAAGCTTGCGTATGGGAGAAAGATTTGGCAGGAGCCTCTGCCCATTCAGGGTGGGCTGTCTTTTTTTTGCAGGGGCATGGCTGGCCTTTGGGCTTTAAACCGCGTAAAAAGCGAAAGATAAAACGATCCTTCCGGCAAGGTGGTTGTTCTGGGCCGGGGATACCCGAAGCCGTACATGGGAAAGGAGAAACGTGAAAATTGTCATCGTCGGTGCGGGTGAGGTGGGCTACCATGTGGCGCGTCGCCTGGCCCTTGAATATAAAGATGTGGTGGTGGTGGACAAGGATGCCGCGGCTTTGCGCCGGGTGTCGGATACCCTGGATGTGCAGGTGGTGAAGGGGCAGGGCAGCTCTCCTCTGGTGCTGGAGGAGGCCGGTATACGGGAGGCGGAGATTCTGCTGGCCGTGACCGACTCCGATGAGGTGAATCTTGTGGCCTGTCTTGTGGCGGATATGCTGTCTCCCAGTACCCGCAAGCTGGTGCGTATCCGGAACGGAGATTTTGAAGGCTGCCATCCCCTCTTGCGGGAAAGAGCGCCCCATATCGAAAGTGTGATCAATCCGGAAATTGAGGCGGTTCGCACCATTGAGCGCCTGATTCGGGTGCCGGGGGCCGTGGAAGCCGGAGAGCTTGTGGGCGGGCTGGTGCAGTTTGTGGGACTCCGGCTGGATGCAGGATCCCCCATGGACGGGGTACAGCTTCCGGATCTGCCGAAATATCTGGGGAGTGCCCGAACCCTGGTGGCTGCGGTGCTGCGGGATGAGAAACTGATTATCCCAACAGGCCGGGACTGTCTCCAGGCAGGGGATCTGATCTATCTGGTCAGTGAAAAAAAACACCTTCTGGATGTCCTTGCCGCCTTTGGAAAAATAAGGAAGCCTGTACGCCGGGTATTGATTGTGGGCGGAGGGCGTCTGGGGTACCGTCTGGCAGCCTCTCTCGAAAAACAGCAGTATCAGGTGAAGATTGTGGAGCAGAGGGCGGAGCGTTGCCGGGAGCTGGCGGCAGTTCTCGATAAAAGCATTATTCTTCACGGAGATGGTTCGGATCAGGCTCTGCTGGCAGAAGAAGATATCCGGGGTATGGATGTGCTGGTAACGCTTACCGGTGATGAGCAGACCAATATTCTTGTTTCCCTCCTGGCCCGGAAAATGGGTGTGGATACGGCAATCACACGGCTGACGCGGTTTTCCTATTTTCCCCTCATGTCCACCATCGGCATCCATCAGATTGTCAGCCCCAGACTGTCGGCCATTGATTCTATTCTGCAGCATATCCGGAGGGGTAAGGTGCTGGCGGCCATGTCCATTCAGGGGGATCAGGCTGAGGTTCTGGAGGTAGTGGCCCTGCCTACATCGGACATTGTTGGAAAACCCCTGCGGAACCTTGCTTTTCCCAAGGGAGCTTTGGTTATCAGTATTATCCGGGGCAGTGCAATTGTGATTCCTTCCGGGGATTCAGTCATTGAACCCGAAGACAGGGTGGTTATTTTTGCCAAAAGAAAAGCCGTTTCCAAGGTGGAAAAAGCCCTTACCGTCAAGCTGGAGTATTTTTAAATGAATGGACGCATGATTGGGCAGGTGGTGGGGATTCTGATGTTTGCAACGGGAGTCTCCATGGTTTTTCCCTTGGCCTGTTCTCTTTGGTATGGAGATGGCAGCAGCAGGGCCTTTTTGTTCTCCATGATGCTTTCCTGCCTTTCCGGAGGTCTCCTGTACGTTTTTTTACGCGGTTCCATGGGCGAGATTCTTTCCCAGAGGGAAGGGATGAGTATTGTGGCCGCAGGCTGGATTTCTGTTTCTTTCTGCGGCAGCCTGCCTTTTTTTTTCTCGGGCATGGTGCCGGGGGTGACCAACTGTTTTTTTGAGTCGGTTTCCGGCTTTACCACAACAGGAGCCTCCATACTGGAAGACATTGAATCCCTGCCCCGGGGGCTTTTATTCTGGCGCAGTCAGATTCAGTGGATCGGCGGTATGGGGATTGTTCTGTTCTCCATCGCCATTCTGCCCTTTATCGGGGTGGGCGGGATGCAGATGTACAAAGCGGAGGTGCCCAGTCCTGTACCGGACAAATTGAAGCCCCGTATCCAGGAAACGGCGAGAGTTCTCTGGAAGGTCTACCTGCTTTTTTCCGTGCTGCTTTTTCTGCTGTTGCTGGTCGGGGGGATGGATGTGTTTGACAGCCTCTGTCACACCTTCACCACCATGCCTACGGGGGGCTTTTCCACAAAAAATCTTTCCATTGCCCACTATGACAGCCTCTATATTGAGGGGGTTCTTATGGTTTTCATGGTGCTGGCAGGGATCAACTTTTCCCTTCATTTCCGCATGTTGAAAGGGGATGGGCTGTGTTTCTGGCGGGACAGCGAATGCCGTTTTTTTATTCTGTTGCTGGTGGGGCTTATCCTCTTTGTCTCTTTTGGGTTGTGGGGGCCGGTTTATGCCACCCTGGGAGAGAGTCTGCGGTACGGAGCCTTTCAGGTGATTTCCATTGTCACCACAACGGGTTTTGCCACGGCGGATTATGAACTGTGGGTGCCGGCTGCCCAGCTTGTGATTCTTCTGGGCATGTTCATCGGGGCCTGTGCGGGATCCACATCCGGGGGGATCAAGCTGGTGCGTTTCATGGTTTGTGCCCGGTATTGCCACAATGAGCTTTTTACCCTGGTGCATCCGAGGGGGGTGAGGGAGGTGAAGCTCGGAGGGCGTGTGGTTCCTGAAGGGGTGATTCATGGCATTCTGGGGTTTATGGCGCTTTATCTGGGTATTTTTACGGCAGGCTCCCTGCTTCTTGCCATGCTGGGGATGGATGCCGTGACTTCCGTGAGTGCGGTGGCATCGGCTCTGGGCAATGTGGGGCCAGGATTCGGAACCGTTGGGCCTACGGAAAATTATGCGGGAATCTCCTCTGTGGGAAAGTGGGTGCTTTCCTGGCTGATGCTGGCCGGTCGATTGGAAATTTATACCCTGATTATTTTTCTGGTGCCGGAATTCTGGCGGAAGTAGGGGAAAGAGAGATTTTTTGTCCTTTTTTTGGGGGAAAATCCGGCAGGAAGTTGGGAATGACCCCGTTTTTTTGAGGTTGCAGACCCGGTTTTTGGGAAGGAAGGCACAGATCCGACGGCATAAAAAACGGAATCTGGAGCAGGATGCTGGAGGGACTCTTTGGATAATTTGATGAATAACAGGGGTTTGTGTTTTTATCTGTGCTTTGGTCTGACGTGGGAATAAAAAAAATGAAGAATCTGATTTTTTTATGTTGACACAAGGGGGCATCACGGGTAGATAAGCACTCGTTTTTGACGGTTACATGGGTCGTTAACTCAGCCGGTAGAGTATCTGCCTTTTAAGCAGAGAGTCGTTGGTTCGAATCCAACACGACCCACCACCCAATAAGTCCCCATCGTCTAGCCCGGTCCAGGACACCGGCCTTTCACGCCGGCGACAGGGGTTCGAATCCCCTTGGGGACGCCATTAAAAAGAAAAAGGGGTTACCCATCCGGGTGACCCTTTTTTTGTTTGCCTGAAGGAAACTGTCTTTTCAGATCCATGTCATCAGAAAATAAGGAAAGAATGCCATGAAAGCAGTGGTTGCCCTTGTGGGACGGCCCAACGTTGGAAAATCCACCCTCTTTAACCGCATGACCCGAACCCGGGATGCCATTGTGGATGATATGCCGGGGGTTACACGGGATCGCCATTTCGGTGAGGCCCGCTGGGATGACAAGGCCTTTGTCCTTGTGGATACGGGCGGCTTTATTTCCAATGATACGGATGCCTTTGCCGCACACATCCGTGAGCAGGTACTGCTGGCCCTGGAGGGGGCTGATCATGTGGTGCTGGTACTGGATGGCAAAAGTGGTATTTCTTACTATGACCGGGATCTTGTGGGGCTTTTGCGGGAAAAGGGTAAAAAATTTTTCTGTGTGGTAAACAAGATTGACGGAGAGCGTCATGAGCTGGCTCTTCATGATTTCTACGCCCTGGGTATTGATGAACCCTTTCCCTTGTCCGCAGAGCATGGTTATGGGTTTTCAGATTTTATGGATGCGTTGACCGAAGAAATGCTCCCCATGGAGCAGGAATCTTCTGACGGTCGTCCCGAAGGCCCAATTAAGGTGGCCGTGGTGGGCAGGCCCAATGCGGGGAAATCTTCCCTGATCAACCGGCTTCTGGGCGAAGATCGTATGGTGGTCAGTGAGGTGGCGGGTACCACACGGGATGCGGTGGATTCTTTGGTGAGCTTTGGAGGGAAGTCCTACCTCTTTATTGATACCGCAGGAATCCGCCGCAAGGGCAAGGTTACGGAGCGCATTGAAAAATTTTCTGTGATTCAGGCCTTGAAGGCCCTGGAACGCTGCGATGTGGCCCTGATTCTCTTTGATGCCTCCGAAGGCATTACGGATCAGGATGTTCGGGTGGCGGGTTATGCTTCGGATCGGGGCTGTGGCTGTATTTTTATCTGCAACAAATGGGATCTGCTGCCCCAGGAAGAAAAGGACGTAAAGCGGGTCAAGGAGGCCATTTCTATGGAGGCCAAGTTTTTGGCCTTTGCCCCTGTACTGACCATTTCCGCCCTGACCGGACTTCGGGTGAACAAAATTTTCCCCACCGTGGATGCGGTTTATGAGCAGTATGTGAGTCAGACGGGTACCAGCCATCTGAACCGTATCATTGAAGAGGCTACAGCCCGCACGGAGCCTTCCCTGCACAATGGCAAGCGGATTAAATTCTATTTTGCTTCCCAGATCCGAACCGCACCACCGCGTTTTTCCCTGGTGACCAATTATCCCGATGCCGTCCACTTTTCCTACAGGCGTTACCTGGTGAACCAGATTCGGGAGGCCCTGGGCCTGGATCTCACGCCCATTCGCCTGGAATTCAAGGCGCGCAGCGGACGCACGGATTACAGCGAGAAAAAGAGCAGGCCTTCGCCTGAACTTTTGCGAAAACTTCAGGCCCAGAGCCGTCAACGTAAGCGCAGAAACCGCTAGGCCGGATCATGGACGATCTTTTTGGCGCATCTGAGTCTTCAGAAAAACCCCTGGCGGAGCGGATGCGTCCGGAATCCCTGGATGCGGTGGCCGGTCAGGAGCACCTTCTTGGGGAAGGTTCCCTTCTCTGTCAGGCGGTGCGGGAGGATCGTCTTTTCTCCATGATCCTCTGGGGACCGCCGGGCTGTGGCAAAACGTCCCTGGCAAGAATCCTTGCCCGGGAAACCCGCAAGCATTTTGTGCAGATTTCGGCGGTGTTTTCCGGTGTGCAGGAAGTGCGCAGAATTATTGAGGAGGCCCGGAATCGGCGTCGTGTGCAGCGTCGGGGTACCCTCCTTTTTGTGGATGAGATTCATCGTTTCAACAAGGCACAGCAGGATGCTTTTTTGCAGCATGTGGAAGAGGGGCTGATTACCCTCATCGGGGCCACCACGGAAAATCCTTCTTTTGAGGTGATTCCCGCTCTGCTTTCACGCTGCCGTGTGCTGGTGCTGCATCCTGTATCCGAATCCGCCTGTATTCAGGTACTGGAAAGGGCTCTCCGGGACAGGGATCGGGGGCTTGGTCATCTGGGAGTTACCGCTTCTGAATCCGAGTTGCGGCTGCTGGCCCAGATGGCCGATGGGGATCTTCGGACGGCCCTGTCCGGTCTTGAGATGGCGGTTTTTCACTGTCTTGGTGCAGGAGAGCGTCTGGACGTCCGGCATCTTCAGAAAGAGGATGTCGCTGCTGTGTTCGGGGATCGGGTGCTGCGTCACGACAAGGCCGGGGATTCGCATTTCAACCTGATTTCCGCCTTTCACAAGAGCATGCGGGGCAGCGACGCTGATGGGGCGCTTTACTGGCTTTTCCGTATGCTGGAGGCGGGGGAAAATCCCCTTTATCTTGCCCGAAGGATGGTGCGGTTTGCTTCGGAAGATGTGGGCATGGCCGATCCCGGTGCGCTGGCCATGGCCCTTTCCGCCATGGAAGCCTACCGGTTTCTTGGATCTCCGGAAGGGGAGGGCGCCCTTGCCCAGGCAGCGGTCTATCTGGCCACAGCACCCAAGAGCAATGCGGTGTATCTGGCCCACAAGACCGTTGTGGCGCGGATCCGGGAAACGGGTGCGCCTCCCGTTCCCCTGCATATCCGCAATGCCCCCACAAAGCTTATGAAAACTCTGGGATATGGCCGGGAATACCGCTATGCCCATGATTACAAGGATGCCTATGTTCCCCAGGACTATCTTCCGGAAGCCCTGAAGGAAGACCGGTATTATCAGCCTTCGGATCGGGGCTATGAGAAACTGGTGGCCCAGCGCATGGATCTCTGGCGTCGAATTCGTGAGGATGAGCGGAAAAAAAATCAGTCATGACCTTCCCATGAAAAGGTGACTCTTCCCGTTTCCCTGCCTTCTTTGTCCCAGCTCACCTCTGTAAAACAAACGTTTCCGTTTCGGTGTACCTTTAACACTGTGCTGCTCCGGGTGCCGTAAATGGGGCTTGTAATGAAAAGGGGCGCCAGGATGCGTTCCCACTCAAGGCCCATACCCGTGTCCGGAAGAGCTGTGTCTGCTGGCAGTTCCCGGTCTTGCAGGATGGTGAGCAGGGTGTTGTCTTCCGGGTCTGTGGCCATGGCCCTTTCCAGCAGTGCCCGTCCTCTGGTCACCTTGGGCCAGGGCGTATTGAGCAGATGATTGGAAAGTCCATGGACTCCTGGTTCGATACGGTAAGGGGCTTTTGTCTGGTTGCCGTAATAGTAGAGGGTATCCGGGGTGCCGCAGATCAGGTTAAAGCCATTGTAGAAAGCGCCTTTTTTCTGGAGTGTCTGTAAAAAATCTGCATCAGGGGTGTAGCTTTTGAGGTAATCGGCCACAAGGTGTCCCCGGGAGGGGGGGCTGTCTTTTTTCAGGGAGGGATTCCGGTAATTGGTAAGGGCGGCAATGCGGTGGTTTTTTTTATGGATGCCCATCCATGTTCCGCCTTCCTGAAGATCCTTTCCCCCGAGAATGTGGGGGGCGTCTTGCCAGAAAGCTGCCGACTGTGTGGGTCTGTGGTGAAATTCATCTCTGTTGGCAGCGATGACGAGGGGCCAGTCCCGGTGATGCTGCACTGCAAATAAAATAAGGCACATAAGGGTGACTTTCCTTTCATCGGGCAGGGGTTGTTACCCTGCTGGCTGTTTCATGTTTTAGCTGCAACGCCGTTTTGTTTTCTGGTTTCCCGTTCATCTGTGTATTGACTTTCCCGGCATCTCCGGTTAGCGTCGGAGAATTCGGGGAAAACCCATCTACTATAGTGCGGGGGCACTTGGCATCGCAAGGAGGATAAAGACATGAAGGAAGTTGTTATTGTCAGCGGATCCCGGACAGCCGTAGGTGCTTTTGGTGGTGTGTTCAAGGATGTTTCCGGTGTAGATCTCGGGGCTACGGTTATGAAGGACGTCTTGAAAAAGGCGGGTCTGCGGCCCCAGCCCAATGCAGAAATGGAAGCCATCTATCCGGACAAGCTTAAGGGCCAGGGACGGATTGACCTTGAAGCCGGTGGTTATGACTATGATGACAGTCTTGTGCCCATTACCCTGGATGAAGTGATCATGGGGAACGTGCTGCAGGCCGGTCAGGGGCAGAATCCGGCCCGTCAGGCCATGATCCGTGCCGGTATCTCCAAGGAGACGCCTGCTTTTTCCGTGAATAAAGTCTGTGGCTCCGGCCTGAAAGCCATTGCCCTGGGTGCCCAGGCCATTATGGCGGGGGATGCGGAAGTGATTCTGGCCGGTGGTCAGGAAAGCATGAGCAACACCCCCATGGCCCTTCTCAAGGCCCGCTGGGGACACCGCATGGAACTGACCGGCGTGGGGCCTGTACATGATCTTGTTGTGTATGATGGTCTCTATGAGATCTTTTATGGCTATCATATGGGGATCACGGCAGAAAATATTGTGGGGAAATATGGTATTTCCCGTGAGGATCAGGACAAGGTTGCCGTTCTCAGTCATGCGCGTGCCATGGAAGCAATCCGCAGCGGTGTTTTCAAACCGGAAATTGCGCCTGTGGTGCTGAAGGGCCGCAAGGGCGATACGGTGATTGATACGGATGAGCGGCCCATGGAAACCTCCATGGAAAAAATGGCCAAGATGAAGCCTGCTTTCAAAAAGGATGGTTCCGTGACGGCGGGTAACGCTTCCGGTATCAACGATGGTGCGGCTGCCGTTCTCATGATGAGCGCGGAAAAGGCCAAGGCTATGGGGCTGAAGCCCATTGTTAAGATCAAGGGATTTGCTTCTGGTGCCATGGATCCTGCCTATATGGGCCTTGGGCCCGTTCCTGCCATTCGCAAGCTTCTGGGACGTACGGGAATGCAGATAGGCGATATCGACATGATCGAGTTGAATGAAGCCTTTGCCGGTCAGGCCATTGGCTGCATGATTGAGCTTGGGATTGCCTATGAAAAACCCAATGAACTGGGTTCCGGCATTTCCATTGGGCATCCCATTGGGGCCACAGGTGCACGGCAGATGGTTACGGGCATGTATCAGATGCAGCGTAAGGGATATGGTACGGGCATTGTATCCATGTGTATTGGTGGCGGTATGGGCATGGCCATGATCGTGGAGCAGGCAGGCTGATTTTCCTGCATGATTGTGTTTCGCAGGGAGGGGCAGGGCATGTCCGGCCCATGGTAAGCTGCTGAACACGCTGCAAGCTGTTTTTTTGGGGGTCGTATCCGCATTTCGATGTGGATGCGATCCTTTTTTTATGGGGTTCTGTTATGAGCAGGGCTTTTTGAGGTCTGGGATGAAAAAAGGTCGCGGGCTTTGTTCAGGGATGGTATAGTGGCGCGTTTAACGCCGCTTCTTTTCTGTGGGGGCTGAATTCGGAAAGACCTGAAGCCCAGGGGGGCGGATTTTTAAACACTGGAAAAAACGGAACTCTGCCGATGCAGAGGGTCAGGAAAATTGAAAAGAATCCATAAAGAGGGAGTCCCTTTTACCTGGTTCTTGTAGGAGGGTTCCCGGCGGAAAACAGGATGTGTCCATGATCGATACAGAGTTGCGTGGGGAAATCAGCATTGAACGCGAGATGCGGCAGTCCTATCTTGAATACGCCATGAGCGTGATCATTGGCCGCGCCCTGCCGGATGTGCGGGACGGTCTCAAGCCTGTGCACCGGCGTGTACTCTTTGCCATGCGGGAACTCAAGAATGACTGGAATCGTCCCTATAAAAAATCTGCCCGTATTGTGGGCGATGTAATTGGTAAGTACCATCCCCATGGGGATGCAGCGGTTTATGATACCATTGTGCGCATGGCCCAGGGATTTTCCATGCGCTATACCCTGGTGGACGGTCAGGGAAACTTCGGCTCCATTGACGGTGATGCACCGGCGGCCATGCGTTATACGGAAATCCGGATGCAGCGTCTGGCCCATGAAATGCTGGCGGATCTTGACAAGGATACCGTTGATTTCATTCCCAACTATGATGATTCTCTCGAAGAACCCCTGGTACTGCCCTCCCGTTTTCCGGCCCTCCTGGTAAACGGTTCCTCAGGCATTGCGGTAGGGATGGCCACCAATATTCCGCCTCACAACTTAAGGGAAGTGGCCGATGCCCTTATTGCGGTGATTGAGGATCCGGATATTGATACGGGGGATCTTCTGGCCATTCTTCCTGGCCCGGACTTTCCCACAGGCGGCATCATCTATGGCAAATCCGGGATTGTGGAGGCCTACCGGACAGGTCGCGGGATTATCCGCGTCCGCGCCCTCATGGATCTGGAAACCGATCCCAAGACCGGTGCGGAAACTCTGGTTGTGCGGGAACTGCCCTATCAGGTGAACAAGGCCAGGCTGGTGGAAAAAATTGCGGAACTGGTGCGGGACAAGCAGCTTGAAGGTGTGCGCTATGTCCGGGATGAATCTGACAGGGACGGTATGCGTATCGCCATTGGTCTCAAAAAAGAAGCCATGCACGAGGTGGTGACCAATCTGCTTTTCAAACATACCCAGCTTCAGAACAGTTTCGGGATCATCTTTCTTGCCGTGGTGAACAACCGGCCTGAACTGCTGACCCTGAAGGAAATGCTGGTTCATTTCATTCGTCACCGAAAAGAAGTGATTATTCGCCGTACCCGTCATGATCTGAAAAAAGCGGAAGCCCGCGCCCATATCCTTGAAGGTCTTAAAACTGCCCTTGACCACATTGACGAAGTGGTGGCCCTGATCCGTAAGTCCTCTTCTCCTGCGGAAGCCAAGGATGGCCTTATGAGCCGTTTTGGATTTTCTGCTCTACAGGCCCAGGCCATTCTGGACATGCGGTTGCAGCGGCTTACGGGTCTGGAGCGGGATCGTATTCTGGAAGAGTATGCCGCAGTGATGAAGGATATTGCCTGGTTCAAGGATATTCTCGGCAGTGAGTCCATTGTCATGGATCTGATCAAGCAGGAGCTGGTTTCCCTCAAGGAAGAATTCGGGGACAGCCGTCGGACGGAAATTGTGGAAGCCACCCGTGAGATCGGCATGGAAGATCTCATTGTGGAAGAGGACATGGTGGTTACCCTCACCCGTACGGGATATATCAAGCGCAATCCCATAACCCTCTACCAGAGTCAGCGCAGGGGCGGACGGGGAAAGACTGCCATGACCACCCGGGAAGAGGATTTTGTGACACGGCTTTTTGTCGCATCCACCCACCATACCTTTCTTTTTTTCACCAACCTGGGAAAGGTCTACTGGTCCAAGGTCTGGGAACTTCCCCAGGGGGGCAGAACCAGCAAGGGAAAGGCCATTGTCAATTTCTTGAACATGGAGCCTGAAGAGCGTCTGAGCACGGTGCTGGCGGTTCCGGATTTCGAAGAAAACCGTTTTATCCTCATGGCTACCCGTCAGGGCCTGGTGAAAAAGACCGACCTCATGGCCTATTCCAGACCCCGCGCAGGGGGGATTATCGCCATTGATCTGGTGGAAGGCGATGCCCTCATTGCCGCACGGATCACCGACGGTTCCCAGGATGTCTTTCTGAGTTCGGCCCAGGGGCAGACCATCCGTTTCCCCGAATCCGATGTACGGCCCATGGGGCGGGTATCCCGTGGAGTACGGGGGCTGCGTATGGATGAAGACGACTATATTGTGGGGATGGAGGTGACGGGCCAGGGAAACACCCTCTTCACGGCCACGGAAAACGGATATGGCAAGCGAACGGACATTGAGGCTTTTCCCTTGCAGCGCAGGGGCGGCAAGGGGGTTATTGGTATCCGCACCGATGGGCGTAACGGCAAGGTGGTGGCCATGGTGCTGACGGAGGACAGTGATGATGTCATGCTGGTTTCCGACAAGGGACGTCTCATTCGCATGTCCGCATGTGGCATTTCCGTTATTGGCAGAGCCACCCAGGGGGTTCGTCTGATCCAGCTGGAAGAGGGAGAGCGGCTCATTGATGCTGCCCGTCTGGATGAAGATGCCAGGGAAGAAAATGGCAATGGCGAGGATGGCGGAGAAGATACCCGGGGTGTATGTGAGGCCGGGGATCTTGAAGGGATTTGAGGATCTGGAATAGACCGGTCTTTCCGCTTTGGCCTTTCTGGCCGGGCGGGAAGCAGAAAACAGGGTTTTAGGGGTGGATGTATGCCACATCGGGAAATAGCGGCATTTCAGATTGGTGTTCTGGGAGCGGGAAGCTGGGGGACAGCTCTGGCCATGCTGCTTGCGGATAAAGGATATCCTGTAACGCTCTGGGCCTACGAGCCTGAAGTGGCACGGGAGATAACGGAATATCGGGAAAACAGAACCTATCTTCAGGGGATTGCACTGCCGGATACCCTGATGGCGACGACGGATATTGAGGCGGCTGTGCGGGACAAGGAGATGGTGCTCTTTGTGGTACCCTCCCATGTGATGCGGGAGACGGCACGGAGGGTGGCAGCGTGTCTTTCGGAAAAGACCCTTCTTGTGACGGCCTCCAAGGGCATTGAAAATGTGACCCATAAAACCATGACGGGGATTTTACAGGAAGAAATTCTCCATATTCCGGAAGAGCGCATGACCGTTCTGTCTGGGCCGAGTTTTGCACGGGAGGTGGGGGAGCGGCGTCCCACAGTGGTTACCGTGGCGGCACGAAGCCCGCAGATTGCCCGGCAGGTGCAGGAGGTGTTTGCCAGCCCCATTTTCCGGGTCTACAGTACGGAGGATGTCATGGGGGTGGAGGTGGGCGGTGCCATGAAAAATGTCATCGCCATTGCCGCAGGCGTGGTGGATGGCATGGGACTGGGGTTGAATACCCGTGCAGCCCTCATCACCCGGGGCCTTGCGGAAATCCGGCGTCTTGGTGTGGCCATGGGAGCCAATCCCCATACCTTTTCCGGTCTTTCCGGAGTGGGGGATCTCATGCTGACCTGCACGGGTTCCTTGAGCCGGAACCATACCGTAGGCCAGCTCATCGGTGAGGGGAAAAGCCTGGATCTTATTTTAAAGGAGATGCGCATGGTGGCAGAAGGCGTCAAATCCGCCCGTTCCGTGTACAATCTTTCGGCAAAACTTGGCGTGGAGCTTCCCATCTGCAATGAGGTCTACCGTGTACTGTATGAGAACAGTTCTCCTCAGGATGCGGTGGACCGGCTGATGAACCGAACCCTGAAACAGGAATTCGATGAACTTGTCTGAGTCTTGATTTCCGGGAGGAAAGGGGCATGGATGAAAAATCCACGCAGGAGGGGCATCGCAGGCGACTGCGTCAGCGTTTCCGGGAGTCTGGTCTGGAAGGGTTTCAGGATCATGAAGTTCTGGAGTTGCTGCTGACCCTGGGGACACCCCGGAAGGATTGCAAGGCTCTTGCCTGGGAGCTGCTGAAGCGTTTTAAGACCCTGCCGGGTGTCTTTGAGGCGGGTTTTGGAGAACTCTGTGAAATCAAGGGGGTGGGGGAAACCAATGCCATCCCCATCCGACTGGTCAAAGCCGCTGCGGATCGTTTTCTGAAGCAGCGTATTGTGGGGCGTGAAATTGTGGGAACCCCCCAGGCCGTGATGGACTATCTCTACCATCGTCTTCGGGAGTGCAGTCGGGAGGCTTTTCTCGTACTGTATCTCGATGTGAAAAACCGTCTGCTTGAGGTGGAGACCCTGTTTGAAGGCAGTCTGTCCGCAAGCCCGGTTTATCCCCGGGAAGTACTGCGTTCGGTTTTAGCCCATCAGGCGGCTTCGGTGATTCTGGTACACAATCACCCCTCCGGAGACACGTCCCCTTCACGGGAGGATTATGCCATTACACGCCGCCTGGTACATGCCCTGGCTCCTGTGAGCGTGACGGTACATGAGCATCTTATTATTGGTCACAATCAGTATTACAGTTTTGCCGAGCAGGGCGTGATGCAAGCTCTGCACCAGGAAATCCGTGAGGCGGAATCCAGGTTTCTTAAAGAGTGGGGGCCGTGATGGGGGAAAAGAAGACACAGCCCTGTTTCGGGGTGCTGGACAGGGTTTTTCCCCTGGGAGCAGAGGGTCTGCGGGAAAGTCCGGTATCCTGCCTTGCCTGTGATGAAAAGACAGCCTGCCTGAGGGCCGCTCTGGAAGGATCTGAGGGCTGGAAAGCTGCGGAAGAAAAGGTGGACAGAGCCTACGCCTCCGGCCATTTGGGGTTTTTCGGACGGTGGTCCAGACGTAAAGCGCTGAGTTTGAAAAAGGTGCAGGACAAATCATAACTGCCTGCTGGAGGGAGGCTGATCCTGGGGCCAGCAGCTACGGAATCTGAATCAGGGGAGGAATTGTGAAAGGGATCGTGGATCTGCCGCTGGCGGGAAAACGGGTTCTCATGCGTGTGGACTTTAATGTACCCATGGACAAGACGGGAAAGATCACGGATGACACCCGTATTCGCAGAGGGATGGAGAGCATCCGTTTTGCTGCGGATTCCGGTGCACGGGTCATTGTGGCTTCCCATCTGGGGCGACCCAAGGGACAGGTGCTGCCTGCCCTGAGTCTCAAGTCTGCTGCGGAGCATCTTGCCGTACTCCTGAACCGGCCTGTGACCATGGCGGAAGACTGTGTGGGATCTTCTGTGCAGGCTGCTGTTGAAAAACTGGGGCCGGGTGAAATTCTTATGCTGGAAAACCTGCGCTTTCATGCGGAAGAGCAGGCCAATGACGAGGCCTTTGCCCGCCAGCTTGCAGCTCTCTGTGATGTCTATATCAACAATGCCTTTGCCGTATGTCACAGAAAACATGCGTCTGTGCATGCCATCTGCCGCTTTGTCAGGGAAAAGGCCGCAGGCCATCTCCTTATGGATGAGCTGCGGTATTTTGAGTCCGCCATGGGTGCACCTGCCCGTCCTCTGGTGGCCATTGTCGGAGGGGCTAAAATATCGAGTAAACTCAAAGCTCTGGAGAACCTGCTGCATAGGGTGGACAAGGTGCTCATTGGCGGTGCCATGGCCAATACCTTTCTCAAGGCTTCGGGGCTGTTTGTTGGGGCTTCCCTCGTGGAAGATGAAATGCTGGATACAGCCCGGAAGGTGATGGACGCGGCCCGGGAAAGGGGCGTGCGTTTTTATCTGCCCGTGGATGCTGTGGTGACCAAAGAAATTGTGGCCGATGGTGTGGGCGTGGTGACCCCCGTTCAGGAGATCCCTGAAGGCTGGATGGTGGCGGATTGCGGGCCTGCAACGGTAAGACTGTATGCCGCAGCCCTCGCCAATGCCAAAACCGTGGTCTGGAATGGCCCTATGGGTGTTTTTGAGATGGAGCCCTTCAGTAGTGGCACCATGGGCCTGGCCCGCCATGTGGCGGCCTGTCACGGCCTGACCATTGTAGGGGGCGGGGATACGGACACGGCCATTCACAAGGCTGGTGTGGCATCGGCCATGGGGTATATTTCCACAGGGGGAGGGGCCTTTCTCAAGCTGCTGGAGGGCCAGTCCCTGCCTGCGGTGGAGGCCCTGGAGGATGCATCGTCAACGGACTGATGTGAACCACCATGGGATAGATCGGGTTTTGGGGAGGATAATGGCTTGAGCTTCTGGACATACCGGGAACATCTGAGTCCGGCCAACCGGCTTCGGAGATCGTATTATGAATTGTTGCGGGATCAGCTGGATTACCAGATGATTCAGTATGCTCTGGTGGACTCCTATGCCAACTTCAAGGCAAGGAAGGTTCCCTATCCCTTTGTGGAACGTCGAGAACTCAAGCCCAAAGCCCGGATTCCAAGCCTTGAATATGACGCACAGAATGCCTTTCTTGTCATCTTTGTGGAAGATACCATTCCTGCTGTTCACAAAAAATACATCCGTTTTTTTGATGACAACAAAACAACCAAGGTCAATCTGCTCAGAACCAAGACCCTTTCTCTGGCCAATGACTTTGACCGGAGCCAGAAGTATCTTGAGTCCTGCCAGTTTGTGGATGTCCTGAGAGAACTGCTGCCCGTGGACTATGCGCTCCTTATTCAGAGGGATCCCATGAGCCGGGGGCGGGACAGGTACAATCTGTCCCATTTTCATGTCCGTATCGACTGGCCCATTGCCGATGCCGCAGAGGACATGGCCAGGAGGCTTCGTTATATTTCCAAGGATCTGTATGAAAAGGGGGATAAGTATGCAGAGGATGTGCAGAAAAAATTCTTTGAATACTATGCCCAGCCCGTGATGGCCGGAGGCCGACGCACAGCCGCCATTGTGGCGGCTCAGTATCTGAGAAGACTTCCCTGTATTTCCACCATCTATGCCGGCAGCAGCGAATCCCGTTCCCTGATCCGTCTTTCGGAAAGGGGGGTGAGCAAAACGACCCTGGTGCGCTTCACCGATGAGGAAACCCGGACACTGGCCGATGAAAATCACATGTCCGTTTCTACCTTCCGAAAGCATTATGCCGTGGCCCGGGAAGGAAAAAATGCGGTTTTTGTCTTTCAGGTGCTCTACACCCGTACCCAGCATGCCAAGCCCCCGGAAGATGGTAAGCTCCGGGAAATCAACCCGGATCCTTACTGGGTGACCGTGGGCTCCCAGCGGATTCTGCCCATGGTGGAGGCCTGGCTGTATCCTCCCTTGCCCGTAAATCTTATCTACGCGTAGATCAGTTCCCGTTTCATGGCAGTTTCATCACAGTCGGGAAACTTGACACAGTGCACACAGTCAGACCAGATTTTCAGGGGCAGGTCGGCACGGTCAATTTTATTAAAAGACATTTTTTCAAAAAAACCAGGCTGGTAGGTCAGGGTGAAAAGCTGGGTGATGCCATAGCTTCTCGCTTCTGCAACCAGGGTTTCCACCATCATTCTGCCGATCCCCTGGTTGTGCAGGCTTTCCTCCACGGCCAGGGAGCGGATTTCCGCAAGATCTTCCCAGCAGAACTGCAGGGCGCAGCATCCCGCTACCTTCCCCGTTCTGGGTGAGATATACACCACAAAATCCCGCACATGGTCATAAAGGGCACTCAAGGGCCTGGCAATCATATCTCCCCTGTTTCCAAAGAACTGCAACAATTTATAAATGGACTGGATATCTTTGATGGTGGCGTGACGAACCATGGAACCTTCCTTTTCTCCGAGGGGTAACAGATAAAATGCTTCCTCTACGCCTTTTTTCATGGGGGAGCAAGTTCTTTGCGGTGGGTTTTTTACGGAATACGGCTGCTTTGCCCTGAATTCAGGGATTCGGCTTTTTCCTGAAAAGTCCCATAATGCCATTGTCCATGGGTCTTCGTTCCATCCCTGGGGGAATGGGAAAATATTCCGGTATGCTGGAGGCTTCCGTCTGTTGCATGATGTCTTTCCAGATGGGCAGGGCCGTGCGTGCGCCGGTTTCCCTGGATCCCAGGGTGGTATTGTCATCGTAGCCCGTCCATACCCCCAGGGCGATGGACGGTGAAAACCCAATGAAAAGGCCATCCCGGTAGTTGTCCGTGGTGCCGGTCTTGCCTGCCAGTGCCCGATCCGGGGTATGGGCCATGCGGCCTGTACCTTCCAGAATAACGGCTTGCAGCATGTCTGTCATGATGGCCGCAGCTTCAGCGCTCATGGCAGAACGTCGTTCTTTTGGAGAAGTGTAGAGAGGTTTACCCTCCAGGGTTTCAACCCGGGAAATCCGCCATGGGCGGTTCCAGAGCCCACCCGCTGGAAAGACTGCATAGGCTGCCGTGATTTCTTCCAGTGTCACTTCCGATGTCCCCAGGGCCAGGGAAAGGTTGGCCTGAAGGGGACTTTCGATGCCCAAAGTGCGGGCAAAGGCACATACGGCTTCCGGCCCTTCTCTGGAAAGAATCCGTACGGGAGGGATGTTACGGGAAAGGGCCAGGGCCTTGCGCAGGGAAATTTCTCCGAGAAAATTTCTGGAAAAATTTCTCGGTGTCCATGTTTGTCCGGCGCTTTGCTGAAAAATAAGGGGGGTATCACTGATAAGCTGATTCTGTTCTCCTCCTTTATCAATGGTAAGGGCGAAGATCAGGGGCTTGAAGGCGGATCCGGGCTGACGTTTTGCGTTCAGGGCACGGTCGAAGGGACTCTGGGAAAAGTTCCTGCCGCCTACATGGGCGAGAACCGCGCCCGTATGAACGTCAAGGGCCAGCACAGCGCACTGAACCGGAGCGTCCTCCTGTTTGCTTCGGGCATCGAAACGGGCCATGTGATTGGCCATTGCGTTTTCCGCAGCGGTCTGTATCCGGCTGTCCAGGGTGCTGTGTACTGTAAGGCCGGCATGGTAAAGGAGGTCTGGTCCCAGGGCCTCTTCCAGTTCCATGCGGATCTGTTCCACAAACCATGGGGCCTTGCGGGAAAAATTCTGGGAGGCATCCTGAAGGACGATGGGTTCGGCAAGGGAGTCTTCCAGATCTTCCCTGGACAGAATTCCCGTGCCGTACATCTGTCTCAGTACAATGTCCCTCCGTTTTTTGGCCCTTTCCAGGCTGGATCTGGGAGAATAATAGGAAGGGGCCTTGGGCAGGCCGGCTATGAGTGCCATTTGTGCAAGGGATAAATCTTTTACGGATTTTCCGAAATATCGGAGTGATGCGGCTTCGACGCCATAGACCCCGCTGCCCAGATAAATTTGATTCAGATAAAGGGTGAGAATTTCTTCTTTGGTATAACGGCGCTCAATTTGAATGGCAAGAATGGCTTCCCTGATTTTGCGGGTAAGATTTTTTTCCGGTGTCAGAAAAAGAGTCTTTGCCAGCTGCTGGGTAAGGGTGCTGGCCCCTTCCGAATAGGATCCGGAACGGATATTTTTGATGATGGCCCGTAAAATTCCCTTGGGATCCATGCCATAGTGGGAATAAAAATTCCTGTCCTCCGTGGCAATGAGGGCCTCTTTAAGAAGGGGGGGAATATGGGCGGCTGTAATGGGTTTTCGGTTTTCGGCATACAATTCTGCAATCAGAGTTCCGTCCTGGGAGAGTACACGGGTAATGGCTGCCGGTCTGTAGCCTTCAAGGTATGTGATCTGGGGCAGATCCCGCATGAGTCCGATGGAAAAACCGAGGAGGATGCCGATGAGAAGCCCGGGGATGGCACAGAGTGCGATTTTTTTTTTTATCATGCTGGCTTTTTTGAAAGGAAAAGGATCTGCATGGCGGGAAAACCGTGCAGATCCAGGGAATGGCAGAAGGAAAAGGGGAACGGGTCAGGTCAATTTACGGATATTCTCGGCAAGATCCGCATCGGCAAAGGGTTTGTGCATGACCACAGAAACACCGATTTCCTGCAAGGTATCCTTGTCGATACGGGCTTCCGACTGGCCGGAGTGCTGGCCGACAAAGTCACTCTGGGTGGTGATCATGATAATGGGCAGATCCCGACGTTTATACTGACGTCGAATTTCCCGTGTAAGCTGAATTCCGTTGATGTCCGGCATATTGAGGTCTGTGATGAGAAGATCCGGTTTTTCCTGTAATGCCGCCTCAATGGCACGGGATGGGAATTCGAAGAGTATGGGTTCATGGCCCATGGCGTGGAGCTTGCCTTTGTAGATACGCAGCATCATCTTGGAGTCATCCACAACAAAGATTTTAAGACGCTTGATGGTTTCTTCAGCGGGGATAGCCGCAACGACCTGATCGGCGAGGGCGTCAAAGCCCTGGCTGCGCATCAGAGTCAGAAAATGTTTCCGGACATCGGGATGGGCCTTTTCCGCAAGGTGTTCCACGGCCATGGTACTGAATGAGGCTTCCGAAATCAGTGATTCAAAGGCCTTGTCCGCACCGGCATCAATGAGGGTGGAAACCACTTGTCGTGCCCCCGCATCCTGTGAGGCAATCATGTTTTTCAGACCTGCAGCCAGAATGGGAGAAAGGTTTTTATCCACAGCACGGGCCGCAGCCAGACGCACCTGTTCTTCCGGATCTTCAAGCCCTGTGGCGAGGCTGATGGCCGCTTTGGCTGCGGGCAGCCTTTCCATGGCTTCATAGGCTGCAAAGCGGACGTTGGCATTGTCCGGTCTCTTGAATAAAACTTTCTGAATGGCGGGAATGGCGCTCTTGTCTCCGATATTGCCGAGTACATTGAGGGTATGCACCATGGCATCATCGTCGGCTTCCTTCAGGTTTTCCACCACCACCGGTACCGCCTTGGGACCAATGGCGATGAGTTTGTCTATGGTCCAGTTGCGGACATCCACATAATGGGAGTTGAGGAGATGGGTGAGGCGTTCCAGAGCCGCCTGATCCTGAATTTCTCCCAGGGCTTCGATGATGAGCTGATCGGTACGGTTGTTCCCCCGGATGGCTTCGGCGAGAAGATGAATGGAGGTCGGTCCTCCAATTTCCGCAAGGGCAAAGATGGCTTCCTGCTTGAGTTCTTCATCCCCATAATAAATGAAGTCTGCAATGGCGCGGATACAGGTCTGGGAAGCCATGAGGCTTAAGGCTTTGATGGTTTCCCGGAGAAGGTCGGGGTCAGATTTTTGGGAGAGAAAACCGGAAAGCAGGGGGATGGCCTCCTGTACCTGTAATTCGCCTGCAATACGGATGAGGGGGAGCCGTTGATCAAGGGTTTCTGCCTGGAGCTGGGCCATGAGAAGATCCTGGTTGGCACAGGATTTGTCGAGCAGAAGATCATGGAGCCGATTTTTTACCATGGCATCTGCAATGGGAAGCTCCAGCATATAGCAGAGGACGGGATGAACTACCCGGTCTTCCCCTTTGCTGATTTCATAGAGGGTCCGAACCTGGCTTTTGGGATCAATTCTGGGAAGGAACTGGAGCAGGGCTTTGGCTTTCACCATGTCTTGGCCTGCCATGCAGAATTTCAGTTCATCAATGAACTCTGAGATGCTGATTTTGCTCATATGAGAGTCTCCCGTTGCAGATAGCAGGATTGCAGTCTTTTATTTTTTCAGGATTTTCCACGGAACTGGTAAAATACGGAATTCAGATAGCGTTTGGGCTCAAAGAGTGCCGTTTCATTGCTGAGGGATTCCGTTGATCCGATGAAGAGATAGCCGTCGGGTTCCAGGACGCTTGCAATTTTCTGGTAAAGTTGTTTGCGGTCTTCGGGGGTGAAATATATGGCCACATTCCGGCAGAAAATAATATCAAATTTTCCCATGGCCGTGAGGGGCTTCATCAGGTTGATTTTCCGGAAACTGGCCATGGCCCGGATTTCATCTTTGATACGCCAGTTATCCCCATCCCGGTTGAAATACCGTTGCAGGCGCTGGGGGGAAAGCCCCCGTGCGGCTTCAAACTTGTTGTAGCGACCATAGCTGGCCTGGGCGATGGCGGCATCGGAAATATCCGTACCGAGAAGTCTGATATCATAGCTTTGCATGTCCATCCCCAGTTCCTTCAGCACCATGGCAATGGAATAAATTTCCTGGCCCGTGGAACTCGCCGCGCTCCAGATGCGCACGGGAATTTTGGTTCCCATTTTTTTCCCGTTCCGCATCCTTTTGTCGACAAGATCCGGAACAATTTTATGCTGGAGCAGTTCAAAGGGGTGCTTATCCCGGAAAAAATAGGTCTCGTTGGTGGAAATGGCGTCGATGACGCGTTTTTCAAGATCCTTCCGGAAGTCTTTCTGAATTTTTTGATAAAAATCCGTAAAAGACGAACACCCCATTTCATCCATCAGGGGATGCAGGCGGGTTTCCACCAGATACTCTTTTCCCTTGTCCAGGGCGATGCCCGAGATATCAAGGATGTATTTTGAAAAGAGGGCAAATTCTGTGGGAGTGATTTTAATCATGGGCCACCGGATATTAGGGGCGGATGGTTTTGAGGATGGCCGCAGCGATATCGTTCAAGGGAGCCACAATGTCCGCTGTACCGGATTCAATGGGCTCCTTGGGCATACCGAAGACTGTGCAGCTTGCCTCATCCTGGGCAATGATATGGGCGCCGGAGCTTTTCATTTCTTTAAGGCCATTTGCACCGTCCGAACCCATCCCTGTCATGATAACCGCCGTAGCCCGGCCCACATAGTGGGTGGCGACGGATCGGAAAAGATAGTCCGCAGAAGGCCTGCAGCTGTTTTCTGGAGGATCGTCGGTGATTTTGATGGTACGGTTTCTACCATCACCGGCAGCGACGACTTTCATCTGCTTGCCGCCGGGTGCAATATAGGCTGTGTTGATTCTGATGGTTTCTCCCTGCTCTGCTTCTTTGACTTCCAGGGCACATTTTGCGTTCAGGCTTTTGGCCAGGGATGCGGTAAAAACCGGTGGCATGTGCTGAACAATAAGCAGCGGTACTCCCAGATCTCCTGGCAGCATGGGCATCATTCGTGCCAAGGCATTGGGACCGCCTGTGGATATACCAATGGCTACAATTTCTGATTTGGATCTGCGCATGGAAAGTTTCTGCATACGCAGGGCAATGTCTTCTGATGCGCCCGGTCGTGGTGCAGCCTGAAGTACAGGCCGGACGATGGGAGTGGGGGGCGGGGGGGAAATCCCCCGCAGCCGGTGGCGTATGTCTTTTTTGCGCTGAAAGGCCTGGATAATGGGTGTCAGGATTCTGCGGACATGTTCCAGGTTTTCCGCCATACTGCCGTTCTGAGGCTTGGGAACAAAATCAAAGGCCCCCAGCTCCAGTGCCTTGATGGTGATATCGCTTCCCCTTGTGGTAAGGGTGCTCAGCATGACCACCCCAGCGTTTGGAGCGATTTTGTCCAGGCGTTCCAGTACCTCAAGGCCGTTCATCTCCGGCATTTCCACATCCAGAGTGATGAGATCCGGCTTTAAGGCTTCGATGCGGGCAAGGGCCACCTTGCCGTTGTTGGCACTGCCCACCACCTGCACACCGGGAATGGATACAAGGATGTCGCTGATGATTTTTCGATACACAATGGTATCATCAACAACAAGAACGCGAAGATTGCCTGTGACCACAAAATCTCCTTACTGAAAGATCGGGGTGCAAAATCATGTGTCAGAAAGTTCGGGTTTCTGTGCGGTGGAGGGCTGTTCCCCTTCAGTCTTCCAGCACAGCCTGGATATCCAGAAGCCCGATCAGTTTTTTTTCCGTTTTGAAGACGCCATGGAAAAAGCGGCCCTGCATACCGCCGATATTTGATGGGGGAGGTTCAATCCGGGATGCCTCCGCGAGAAGGACATCACTGATGCTGTCCACAAGAAGTCCGACCTGTTCGTCTTTAAAGTCTACGATGATGGTACGGTTATCCTTGCCGGGTTCAATGGAGGAGAGTCCCAGCTTGATACCAAGGTCAATGATGGTGACGATGCGTCCCCTGAGGTTCAGCACACCCTGGACATACTCGGCGGCCTGGGGCACTGTGGTGACTTCCGTCTGTTTGTTGATTTCCTGAATATTCAGAATATCAATACCGCAGAGGGCATCTCCGATGTAGAAAGTCGCCAGCTCCACAATGCCCGTTTCAGGAAGGTTCTTTTCGGATTTTTTCTGCATGATGGTTTCCTCACAATGGCATCCGGTAAGGGATTCCGGGTGAATGCTGATGTCTTACCCGGAGCAGGTTTGGATCATAGGCTGGCAATGGTATCCCGTATGGAAATGAGCAGCTTTTCCCTGTCCAGCTTGATCTGGTAATCGTCAATGCCTGCCGCACGCCCACGGATCATGTCTTCTTCACCCGCAAGGGAAGTGAGGGCGATCACGGTGAGATGGGAAAAACGGGGGTCGGATTTGATTTTCTGGGTCAGCTCAAAGCCATCCATGTTGGGCATTTCAAGGTCTGTCAGAATCAGGGCAATATCACTTGCATGTTTTTCGAGGAGGGCAAAAGCCTCTACCCCATCTTCAGCCACAAGAACATCATAGCCGTCTTCATTCAGGAATCCCTTAACCTGGTTGCGGAAAAACGCTGAGTCTTCGGCAAAGAGAATTTTGGATCCCGATCCCATCACGCCCGAGTCCTTTTCCTGTACCGGCACCGCAGCGGAAAGTCCTGTAAACCATTCCGGATTCAGGGTTTTCACCACACTGAAAATATCCACCATGAGGGTGGTACGGTCTCCGATAATCATGGATCCCATAATACCCGGCTGCTTCAGAGTTGTGGCATCCACGTTGAGGGTGGCTTCCACGGCATCCACCGGAGGACTGACCATGAGGCCGATTTCCTTTCCCGTCAGTTTGAAAACAATAACCTCAATCTGATCACGTTCCGGGAGCGGCTGGATATTGGCGACTTCTCCCAGCTCGTAAAGGGGCAGGGAGCCGCCTCTGTACTGTACAACCCGTTTGCCACCGACGTATTCAATGTCTGTTGCCCGGATTCGTTCAATGCGTTCGACAAGATTCAGGGGAACGCTGAATTGTTCTGTTGGCGCGTTCCGGAAAAGAAGCAGGGAAGCCTTGTCTTCTTTTTTCTGGGTTTTTTCAATAAGTTCTTTTTCTGCATGGGCCAGGGTCTTGGATGCACCGCTGGAGGAGAGCAGGGCCATTTCGGCAAGGGACGTAACATCCAGAATGAGGGCTACGCGACCGTCTCCCATGATGGTGGCTCCAGCGTATCCTTTACAATCCTTGAGATGACGGCCGAGAGGTTTCACCACGATTTCTTCGGAATCCCGGAGTTGATCCACCACAAGCCCATACCGGAAACTTCCCGTGGAGACCACCGCAATATTGATGGCGCTGTCCGCCCTGAAGCGCCGGTCTTCCTGTTTTCTGCTGCCTTTTTTGGGCATTCGGACGTTGGTCTTTTCTTCTTCGTCCAGTTGCAGGGATCTGCGGTCGGCAATATTGACCCTGCGATCTGTTTTTTCTTCACCCGTTTCCGGGTCAATATATACTTTGGGGATTCCCAGAACTTCTGCCAGATCCAGCAGGGGAAGCAGGGTTCCCCTTAAGCGGACAACGGCCGCTTTCCCGACCTTTTCGATGCGGTCTTTCACTTGGGCTGCCGGGATACGCAGGAGTTCGTTCAGGTTGACCTGGGGGATGGCATAGCGTTCCTTTCCCACGGAGATGATCTGGCTGGGAATGATGGCCAGGGTCAAGGGCAGCTTGATGCGGATAATGGTGCCTATGCCCACTTTGGATTCAATATCGACAATGCCACCCAGTCGATCCAGGTTGGTTTTGACCACATCCATGCCAACCCCCCTGCCGGAGACATCCGTTATCTGCTGGGCGGTTGAAAATCCGGGCAGGAAAATCAGGTTGACCTTTTCCTTGGCCCCCATGTTCTGGAGATCCTGTTCGGAAATCAGCCCCTTGGACAGGGCGGAACGAGCAATGACTTCGGGATCCAGCCCCTTTCCATCATCTTCAATCTCAATGTTGACCTGTCCCGCCTCATGGAAAGCCTTGAGTTTGATGGTTCCCACTTTGGGTTTCAGCAGGCGCTGGCGGACTTCGGGAGATTCAATACCGTGATCCACCGAATTGCGTACCAGATGGGTCAGGGGATCATTGATGGATTCAATGATGGTTTTATCCAGTTCAACTTCCTTGCCTTCAACTTTCAGATTGACCTGTTTGCCAAGGGCCTGGGAAAGATCCCGGACAACCCGTGTGAATTTGTTGAAAACGTTGGCAATGGGCTGCATGCGGGTACGCATGATGGCCTCCTGCAGTTCGGAGGTGATCATGTCGATACGCTGGCCTGCGGCCTCGACAGCCCGGGTACTGTTGGCGGAAATGCCTTGAATAAGCTGGTTGCGGCTGAGTACCAGTTCACCGGCAAGGGTCATGAGCGTATCCAGCAGGTTTACATTGACACGAAGGGAGGTCTGCCCTTTTTGTTTCCCGTCATTTTTACCCGTAGCATCCATTCCTTCATCTTCGTGATCCTCTGAGGGATCAGAAGCCGGGAGGGGGGGGCGGATGGGAGCAGGTTCCGGTTTTGTCACAGTTTTTACCGCCTGGGGAGGGGCGGATACGGGGGGAGGCTGGGGAGGAAGGATTCTGGGAGAGGGGTCGGATACCGGTGCGGGCGTGGCGATCCTTTCCGAAGCTTTCTCTTGTGGTAAAGGTTCCCTGGGAATGTTCGGGGACGGAGAGGAAAGGGTGGGGTCTCCTGTGGTGGCTTCCGGAGGTATGTGATGCACATATTCAGGTTCCAGATCCACGAGAATGGAGGCCATATCGGGTTCAATAATGGAAGCAAAGAGCACAAGGAAGGGAATACGCCTTGGAAAATCATCGTCCAGGGTTCCGACGGCATCAAAATCAATTTTGGAATCGAGAATGATGCCACTGTTGAGCAGGGAGGTGATGACATCAAGGGGGGTTTTGCTCTTTTTCTGGATGTCCTGGAGCATATCAAATTCCAGAAGGTAAAGGAATTTTCCGTGCTTGAAGGCCTGATCCAGGTCAAAGCGGGATGCTTCCATACGTGCAGTGCTTCGGGGATGGTGAATAAGCACTTTTTCGCTCACGCTCTTTTTTTCCGCTTCCGGCAGAGACCCTGCGGTAATGGCGACAAGAGCCTGTACCAGGGTATCGATATTGGCATCATTGCTGGTTTCCACATTGTGGATCAGTTCTTTGAGGCGGTCAAAGGCCTGGAGCAGGGTGGAGATGATTTCCGCAGTGGGAACCATTTCCCCTGCACGAATCAGTCCCAGGATATTTTCCAGGTTGTGGGAGAGATCCTTAATTGCCGTCAGTCCCATGAAACCAGCGCCGCCCTTGATGGAGTGGGCTGCCCGAAAAACATTGTTCACCAGATCGTCATCCAGATTGGCTCCCTGGGATTCAATGGTGAGGAGATCGTTTTCGATATCAGAAAGATGCTCCAGAGATTCTTCCACGTACATGCGCAAGGTTTCATCATCTTCGAAAATCATGGCGCCTCCGGGTGTGACGGATCATGAGGTTTGGAGCCCCTGCCTGGGTACGGATTTGGGTGCAGGGGGTAAGCGGGGCTGGAATCGGTTGTCAGTCGGGTATGACATAGCTGCAAAACCCCGTGTCTTCCTTATGGGAGGAAAACATTGGATTTTTTTGCACAATGTATTTGGGTCAGAAAAATAGGGTGTTTTCCGGATGGATCACGCAATACGGTTCCTTATTTTCAGGAAACTATATCAGCAAGATGCTGGCTTTGGCAAGTGGCTGGAGCAATTCGGATCAGGCTGTAGGCGGAATAATTCTTTTCAAGTTTCACCTGAAGCGTGGTGTTGGGCCGTGCAACGGAAGTGGGGGTATCTTTTTCCTGTATGGAAAGGATGGTATCCGTGCAGGGGATCTGACCGGGAGATAGAATTTCTACCCGATCTCCGGTGATGAAACGGTTACGGCAGAGCACCGTATGTCTGCCATTTTCTCCCCCGGCAAGGATATTTCCCACAAAAAGGGCTTTAGGCCCCTTACCCGCAAGGTTTTTCGTATCCGCCTGCATACCCTGAGCGTCTTTTAAATAAAAACCTGTACCATAGCCCCGGTGGTGCAGGCTGTCCAGGAGGTTGTACCAAACGGGGTTTTCCTGATAGGCTGCGGGATCTTCAAAATATCGATTCAGGGCTTCTCTGTAGGTGCCTACTGTCAGTGCAAGGTAGTGGATGCTTTTCATGCGGCCTTCGATTTTAAGGGAGGAAAGGCCAGTTGCAATCATTTCCGGAAGGTGGCGGATCATGCATAAGTCTCTGGAATTAAATATATAGCTTCCTCTTTCATCCTCTGCAAGGGGCATAAAGTGTCCTGGTCTCTGGGCTTCCAGAACGGTGTAACGCCATCTGCATGGGTGGGCACACAGTCCTCGGTTGCTGTCCCGATTGGCCATATAGGTACTCAGCAGACAGCGGCCTGAATAGGCGATACACATGGCACCATGAACAAAGCACTCAACTTCTACTCCGCCTTCTTGGCAGAGAAGCGTAATTTCATCCAGGGAAAGTTCTCGGGCGGCATTTACCCGGACAATCCCCTGACTGGCCCAGAATTGGGCTGAGGCTGGATGGGTGGTATTGGCCTGGGTGCTAAGATGAAGGGGAATATTCGGTGCCAGTTCCCGAGCAAGGGCAATGACTCCTGGGTCACTGACAATGAGGGCATCTGGTCGACAGTCTGCCAGTTCTTTGAGATAGGTTTTTAGTCTAGGGATTTCATGAACCCGTGGATAAATATTGCAGGTGACATAGACCCGTGCTTCCATGCTGTGGGCAAGCAAAATGGCTTTTCGGATATCAGCAAGGGAGAAATTTTCTGAAAAATTTCTGAGGGAAAAATCCTGGCCTCCCAGATAAACGGCATCCGCGCCATACTGAAGGGCGATTTCCAGTTTTTCCATGTTACCTGCAGGTGCCAGCAGTTCTATGGGGGTTCGGGAACGGTTCTGGAAACCTTGCATGTTTTCGGTATCCTTAAAATATTAGAAGAAGGGCTTATCTGATCAGGGAATGGTAACAAAAAAGGCCTGTGCCGAAAAGAGGCAGGCCTTTTGAAGGAGAGTACAGTGTCTGAAGCCATCACAATTGTGGTGCCCCCGGCAGGAATCGAACCTGCGCTCAAGGATTAGGAATCCTTTGCTCTATCCACTGAGCTACGGGGGCTGACCAGTTTAAAATCTGCCTGATATAAAATCTCAGGATCTATAACGGTTCCTCAGGATTTAGGCAAGTCCCAAATGGATTCGCTCCCGAGTTTTCAGCTGCCTTGCTGTGGGACGGGGAAGCCCTCATGGCAGTCCGTGGAGACTTAAATTTATTCAAGAAAAAGTTTTTGTCCTGGATAAATGGTGCTTTCGGTTTTCAGTTTGTTCATTTCGAGGAGCCGATTTAAAGATATGTTATGTCTGAGGGCAATGGTAAAAGGCGTATCACCCGTTTGTACCTTGTAGCTCTGACGCTGGGTGCTCAGGGTTTTTACCTGCTGCGCACCTCCGGGGATACGCAGTTTTTGTCCAATTCTGAGGGTGGATCCGGAAAGCTGGTTGGCGCTGATAAGAATATGTGTGGATGTTTTAAAACGGTTTGCAATGGCCCAGAGCGTATCTCCCTGTCGTACTGTATAGGTCAGGCATTCCTTCGGGTCTGTGGAATTGGGGCGCAATACCGCAATGCCCTGAGAGTTGCGTCCGGGTATTTTAATGACATGGCCTGCGCGGATCCTGTGGGCACTTTTGATATTGTTTTCCTGCATGATCTGCCGCACGGGGACTTTGTAGCGTTCGGCAATATTAGAAAGAGATTCACCGGGCTTGATGCGATGGTGGAGGTATGCTTTCTGGGGAGGGCTGGATTCGGCAATGGACTCAATGGATGCGAGAAAGTGATCGGTATATCCCTGAGGAATTTTTAGGGTATAAGCTTCAGGGGGGAGCAGGGCATAACGGAGTTCAGGATTCAGACGCAGAAGATCTTCCAGGGGGATTTTTGTTGCCTCCGCAATGCTTTGCAGAGAAACCTGTCTTTCCACGGATACTTTTTCGTATTCTGGAGGAGGGGCCAGGTCTGCCGGGTCAAAGCCATATTTTTCCATATTCTGGAGAATGTGTATCGTGGCCAGAAAGCGGGGGACGTACTGGGCGGTTTCCCGAGGGAGTTTGGTGTAAAGATCCCAGAAATTATCCAGATAGTTCACATTCTGGCTGCGGATGGTTCGTAGTACCCTGCCTTCCCCACAATTGTAGGCTGCCAGTACCGTCGGCCAGTCCCCAAAGAGGTTGTGGAGTTCCGTGAGGTAGGCAATGGCAGCATCCGTAGCCTTTTCAGGATCCATGCGCTCGTCAATCAAAAGATCTCGTCTAAGTCCAAAACGGACACCTGTAGAGGGGATGAATTGCCAGAGTCCCAAGGCCCTTGCACTGGAAAGGGCTTTGACCTCATAGCCAGACTCAATAAGGGGGAGCCAGGCCAGTTCTTCGGGTAGCCCGGAAGAACGGAGTTTTTCCAGGATCATTTCCATGTAGATACCGGAGCGCCTGTAAGCCCTTACAAAAAAAGTGCGTTCTTTTTGGGTGAAACGTTTGATTTCCTGTTGCACATAGATATTGTCAGGTATCTGTATGGCACTTTGTTTGCCCTCTGTCCCCATGGTTCGGGAAGAGTGGATTTCCAGGATGCGGCGTGCAATGGTGAGGCGTATGTCATCCCTTTGTTGCAGATCCGAAGGACTCAGGGTTTCTGTCCTCATAATAATATCATAAGCCTGATCCAGGGCTTCCAGTGCCGCATCAAATTCACCGGATTTGGAGAAGGCGTCCGAAGCTTCATAAAAATCAAGAGCCTGGTCAAAGGATGTGGTGGATTTTTCAGATGCAGGAAGATTTTGCAGGGGGGCTTCCGTGTCCGTATTCTGCATTGGCGGGGCTGGATTGCGATTGTCATTCTGGTGCAGGGGCGTTTCGGTGGGGATGATGTTCATTGCGGTTGATCGGGGCAGGGTAGAGCAGCCTGTTTGGAGCAATATTCCAGAAAAGAAAAAACAGAGGATAAAATGTTTCATGTCCAATCAGCCTTTTGTGGGGGGAAGGGATGGTGTTCGTGTATTCAGACAAAAACCGATTTTGCCTCAGGATGCCTTGTTTGGGCAGCGTGCTATATCCTAATGGTTTTTCGATGAGGCAATGCGAAAAAAAACTACAGGAAGGCTCTTGGTATTGTCAATAAGACTTTTTGATAAAAGTTTTGTCGCAATATAGGTCGGTGCTATATTAAGGATAGTTGCTGTTTTCCCGGAGGGGAAATTTTGGGGCCTGCGATAAAAAAAGCTTGCAAAAAGTATTTTTCATCGCTTATAAGAAGGAGTTCTTTTGATTGGCCAACGTAGCTCAGCTGGCCAGAGCGGCTGACTTGTAATCAGCGGGTCGGGGGTTCGAATCCCTTCGTTGGCTCCAAAAAAACGGTGGGGTTCCCGAGTGGTCAAAGGGAACAGACTGTAAATCTGTCGGCCAAGCCTTCGGAGGTTCAAATCCTCCCCCCACCACCATTTCGGTCTTGTAGAAGACTTTCCCATGCAGATTTTTCTTGCATTGAGGTCGCAATTGTACTACATGGCTGCCTGAAAAACAAAAGAAGGTCTCTTTAGGGGTCTTTTGCGGGAGTAGCTCAGTTGGTAGAGCGTCAGCCTTCCAAGCTGAACGTCGCGAGTTCGAATCTCGTCTCCCGCTCCAAAAACCAATGTCATGTGGCATTGTGTTTTGAAGGCAATAAACGTGTGCCCATGTAGCTCAGCCGGTAGAGCGCATCCTTGGTAAGGATGAGGTTCACCAGTTCGATTCTGGTCATGGGCTCCATTTATTGCTTATTTTTATTTGAGGTTTTCGAGTGGGTCCGACGTCGTATGTAGAGGCGGACGCAATCCTTCGGAGAAAACGATCAAGCAGGTTTTTTTAGGAGGCGAATCAATGGCTAAGGCAAAATTTCAGCGCACGAAGCCGCATGTGAACGTCGGGACCATCGGGCATATCGACCACGGCAAGACCACCCTGACGGCAGCGATCACCAAGACCTGTTCCATGAAAGGTCTCGGTGAAAAGGTAGATTTTGATAATATCGATAAGGCTCCCGAAGAACGTGAGCGCGGTATTACCATCTCTACGGCCCATGTGGAGTATGAGTCCAAGAGCCGTCACTATGCTCATGTGGACTGTCCGGGGCATGCGGACTATATTAAAAACATGATCACCGGTGCTGCGCAGATGGATGGTGCCATTCTTGTGGTTTCCGCCAATGACGGCCCCATGCCCCAGACCCGTGAGCATATTCTTCTGGCGCGTCAGGTAGGGGTTCCCCGTATTGTAGTGTTTTTGAACAAGTGCGACATGGTGGATGATGAAGAACTGATCGAACTTGTTGAAATGGAGCTTCAGGAGCTTCTGGATAAATATGATTTCCCCGGAAGCGACACTCCGATTATTCGTGGTTCCGCCCTCAAGGCGCTGGAGTCCGATGACGCGGATTCCGAAGACTGCAAATGTATCTGGAATCTTCTGGATGCTGTTGACAGCTATATTCCTGAACCCGAACGGGATGTTGACAAAAGCTTCCTTATGCCTGTGGAAGACGTGTTCTCTATTTCCGGTCGTGGTACGGTTGTTACCGGTCGTATTGAGCGTGGTGTTGTCAAGCCCGGTGAAAACGTTGAGATCGTGGGTATCCGTGATACCATCAAGACCGTATGCACGGGTGTAGAAATGTTCCGCAAGCTTCTGGATGAGGGTCGTGCGGGTGACAACGTTGGACTTCTGCTTCGTGGAACCAAGCGAGATGAGGTAGAGCGTGGTCAGGTTGTTGCAAAACCCGGAACGATTACGCCCCATACCAAATTCAAGGCAGAAGTGTATATCCTTTCCAAGGAAGAGGGTGGGCGCCATACGCCTTTCTTCTCTGGTTATCGTCCCCAGTTCTTTTTCCGGACAACGGACGTTACGGGTATTTTGAATCTTCCCGAAGGCGTTGAGATGATTATGCCTGGCGATAACGTCGCCATCATAGCGGAGCTTATTGCTCCCATCGCCATGGAAAAGGAACTTCGTTTTGCTATCCGTGAAGGCGGTCGTACCGTTGGTGCAGGCGTTGTTTCTGAAATTATTGCCTAATCAAGGAGAGTCCGGTGAGAGTCATTGTAACGCTGAACTGCACAGAGTGCAAACAGCGCAACTATACTACGACCAAGAACAAGCGGACCACTCCTGACAAGCTGGAGTTCAGCAAATATTGCAGATTTTGCAAACGGCATACCAAGCATAGAGAAAATAAGTAGCTTTGTTGTTTCTTGAAAAGTAAAGACCTGTCGTTGTCATTGATCTCAATGACAGGTCTTTTGCAGGCCAGTAGCTCCAATGGTAGAGCGGCGGACTCCAAATCCGTAGGCTGGGGGTTCGAGTCCCTCCTGGCCTGCCAATTTTAAGAACATAAACGATGCTTGGTGATGTCTTCGCTGAAAAACGGGGCAAGGTGTTATGGGACGCTTACTTAAAAAAAAAACGGAAAGTCAGCTTCAGAAAAAAAAGCTGAAGATGAAGGCCACCCAGGACGAAAATACTGAGACCCCATCTGCCGAAAATGTATCCCGGACTACCGGATCACTCATTGTCTCTCAGGCAGAGAAAGTATCTAGGGATTCTTCCACAAGCCGCTCGGTTGCAAGGCCTGTAAAAAAAACGGCTGTAGCCAAGGGGCTTGAATTTTTTCAGGAGGCCCGTGTGGAGCTTGAAAAGGTGGTATGGCCTTCCAAGCCCCAGACTATTGCTTCAACGGGTGTGGTCATTGTCATTGTTATGATATTGTCCTTTTTTCTCGGGATTGCAGATGCTCTCCTCCGCTGGGTGGTTCAGCTAGCTTTGAATTGAATGAATGGGGGGGTGTATGGTAAAACGATGGTATGTGGTTCATGTGTATTCGGGCTTTGAGGCAAAGGTGAAACGATCCCTTGAAGAGCGAATTGCAAATTCCCCCCTGCAAGAGTATTTTGGTGAAATTATCGTTCCTACGGAAACGGTTGTGGAGTTGGTAAAGGGGGAGCGTAAAGAATCTTCCCGCAAGTTTTACCCCGGTTATATTTTGGTGCAGATGGCCCTGACCGATCAGACGTGGCACCTCGTCAAGGATACAGGCAAGGTTACAGGGTTTTTAGGGGGGCGCGATAAGCCTTCGCCCATCAGTGACGCGGAGGTTGACCAAATTCTCCGCAGGATGGAAGCGGGTAAACAAAAACCGCAACCAAAATATCATTTTGAACCCGGCGATGAAATTCGGGTAATTGACGGGCCTTTTACAAATTTTAATGGTACCGTTGAGGAAGTTAATCCTGAAAAGGGTAAGATCAAGGTTTTTGTAAGTATTTTTGGCCGATCTACCCCCGTTGAGCTGGAGTTCGTACAGGTTACCAAGCTTTAAGGGTTAAGGAGTACTGAGCAAGATGGCAAAAAAAGTGATGGCGCAAGTCAAGCTCCAGGTCTCTGCGGGGAAAGCGAACCCCTCTCCCCCCATCGGTCCGGCTCTGGGGCAGCATGGCGTAAATATAATGGACTTTTGCAAGGCTTTCAACGCACGCACCCAGAATGATGCGGGCATGATTATTCCTGTAGTGATTACGATATATCAGGATCGTACGTTTACCTTTATTACTAAGACGCCTCCTGCGTCCGTACTCCTGAAAAAGGCCGCTAAACTTGAATCGGGTTCCAGCAATCCCAAGCTGAAAAAAGTAGCCAAAATCAGTCGTGATCAGGTTGAGGAAATCGCCAAGCTGAAGATGCCGGATCTGAATGCCTATGACCTGGATACTGCCGTGAAAATCATCTCCGGTACGGCCAGAAGCATTGGCATCGAGATCGTTTAGTAAAAAAGGAGTCTGGAAAGATGCCGAAGCGCGGTAAAAAATATGTGGAAGCTGGCAAAGGCCATGATTTCACTTCTAAATTCGGCTTGCGGGAAGGCATTGAGCTTGCCCTGGGAGCCACCTATGCCAAATTTGACGAAACTGTGGATGTGGCTCTCCGGTTGGGAGTTGATCCGAGACATGCGGATCAGATGGTAAGGGGTACCTGCATCCTTCCCAATGGCCTTGGAAAAACGGTGCGTGTTCTGGTCTTTGCCAAAGGTGAAAAAGCCAAGGAAGCCCAGGAGGCAGGAGCCGATTATGTGGGCCTGGACGACCTTGTTGAGAAAATTCAAGGTGGCTGGCTTGATTTTGACAAGGCTGTGGCAACTCCGGATACCATGGGGCTTGTGGGCAAAATCGGTAAACTTCTCGGCCCGAGAGGGCTTATGCCCAACGCCAAAACCGGAACGGTAACCTTTGATGTGGCCCGTGCTGTGAATGAGCTGAAAGCAGGCAAGATTGATTTCAGGGTGGAGAAGGCCGGTATCGTCCATGCTCCCATGGGTAAGAAGTCCTTTGGGCCTGAGAAGCTGGAAGAAAATATTCTTGCCTTTATGGATAGTATTCAAAAGCTCAAGCCTTCGGCTGCCAAGGGTGCTTATATTCGGGGTATGGCCATTTCCACAACCATGGGAAGGGGCGTCAAAGTTGATACCCTTTCCATAATGAAGTGAAAAACTGTCTGTATTCAGGTGATGCTGAAAAAGGGAGGATTGTTTAATCCTCCCTGCTTTTTCACATAAAACCGGATTGTTTTGTCCGGTCACTGTCCAAGACAGTAGGTGCACATGGAGTGTATAATCGGCATTGCCGACCTACCGAGACAGATTTTGTTTGGGTTTGGCCGGCACCTCCATGCAAATTATGAAGAAAGGGGGTGTTAGGGAATGAAGCTGTCCGAAAAAGAGACGATTGTACAATCTTTGCACGAAGGTCTTGCCAAAGCGCAGATCGCCATTGTAGCGGATTATAAAGGGTTGACTGTTGAAGCCTTTTCTCGTTTGAGACGGGAACTCCGTGAAGCAGGTGCAGAAATTCAGGTGGTAAAAAATACCCTTCTGAGGCGGGCTTCGGAAGGTACTTCTGTCGATACCATTCGTGAGCATTTCAAGGGGCCGAGTGCGGTTTGTTTCAGTGCAACGGATCCCGTTCTTCCTGCAAAGGTTCTCACCAAATTTGCAGAAGCCAATGATAAATTTCAGATCCGGGTAGGTGTGCTGGAAGGAAAAGCTTTGAGCACAGCGGATCTTAAGGCGCTTTCTGAACTGCCCAGCCGTGAAGAATTGCTTGCTCAGGTTCTTTCGGCCATGATTGCCGTACCTACAGGATTTGTCCGTGTCATCAGTGGTGTTCCCAGAGGACTGGTGAATGTCCTGACGGCCATCAAAGAGCAGAAGGAAGCAGCTTGAGGCTTTTGCAGTCCTGGCTGATCGTCTACTATAATCTTATATAAAAACGCTTGTTTTTTGGAGGCTTGATCCATGGCTGAAATTACCAAACAGGATGTAGTTGATTTTATTGCCAACATGACCGTTCTGGAGCTTTCTGAGCTGGTCAAGGAACTGGAAGAAAAATTCGGAGTTTCTGCAGCTGCCCCCGTGGCTATGGCTGCAATGCCTGCTGGCGCTGCTGCAGCTCCCGTTGAAGAGAAAACGGAGTTTGACGTGATTCTTGTTGAAGCTGGTGACAAGAAAATCAACGTTATTAAAGAAGTTCGCGCTATCACCGGTCTGGGTCTCAAGGAGGCCAAAGATCTCGTGGAAGGTACGCCTGCTCCTGTCAAGGAAGGTATTGCCAAGGAAGAAGCAGAGAAGTTTAAAAAGCAGCTTGAAGAAGCTGGCGCCAAGGTCGAACTCAAGTAGTTGTTTCCTGTCTTGTCCTGTCGTTTTCACCATCCGTTCACATAAACGCTGTTGCGGAACTCAGTCCGTGGGCCTTGGCCTGCGGACTTGTTCCGCTGTTGCGTAAGCAATCGGGGAGATGCCATGTCCGGAAGCCCTCTGGCCAACAAGCGTGCGAGAAAGCGTTTCGGCGGAAAGCACACCATCATTGAAATCCCGGATCTGATCGGGATGCAGCGGGAGTCCTATGAGAGATTCCTTCAGATGGATGTGCCGTCGGAACAACGTCGGGACATCGGTCTGCAGGCGGTCTTTAAATCGGTTTTCCCTATCAAGGATTTTACGGGGAGTGCTTCCCTAGAATTTGTTTCCTATGATTTTGGTGAAATTAAACATTCTGTGAGTGAATGTATTCACCGGGGCATGACCTATGAAATATCCGTACGTATTCGGGTTCGTCTTGTGGTCTATGATACGGATAAAGATGCGGGTACTGTCACCATACGGGATATCAAGGAGCAGGAGATTTATTTTGGCACTGTCCCATTGATGACCGCACGGGGTACTTTTATTGTCAACGGTACCGAGCGGGTGGTGGTCAGTCAGCTTCACAGATCCAGTGGGGTTTTCTTTGACCATGACAAGGGAAAGACCCATTCCAGTGGTAAGATTATCTATACGGCACGGGTAATTCCCGTACGTGGTTCCTGGATTGACATGGAGATTGATCCCAAGGATATTGTGTATATCCGGATTGATCGTCGTCGTAAATTTCCGGTAACCATTTTGTTCAAGGCCTTTGGTTATACCAATGAGGATCTTCTGGCCTATTTTTATCTGAAAGAACGTATTGAACTGCGAGGGGAAGAATACTTTAAGGCTTTTAATGAGCAAAGCCTTAAGGGGCAGAGGGCCAGCGAGGATGTTCTGGATCCTGAAACCGGCGAAGTCATTGTTAAAAAAGGCCGATTTTTTACGAAAAGGGCTATCCGTCAGCTCCGTGGGCTTGGCCTTTCGGAATTAAAAGTCAATGCCGAAGAACTTCTTGATCGCGGTGTTGCTGCGGATATTCTGGATCCTGAATCCGGAGAGGTCATTGTAAGGGCCGGATCTCTTTTAGATGAAGAACTCATGGAGCAGTTGCGCCAGGCGGGTATCCGGGAGTTTGAGCTTCTTTTTGTGGATGCCAACTACAGTGCGGATTGTATCCGAAAGACACTGATGGCGGATAAGACCACAAGCCGGGAAGAAGCCCTTGTGGAAATTTACAGACGCCTGCGGCCTGGTAACCCCGCAACACCGGAAGTGGCCCTGGAATATATTGATCATCTATTCTTTAAAGCGGCATATTACGATTTTTCCGGTGTCGGTCGTTTGAAAATGAACCATCGTCTGGGCATCAATACGCATATTGATGTTCGGACTCTCCGCAAGGAGGATATCCTTCTTACGGCAAAAACCCTTGTGGAGCTGCGGGATACTCAGGGGGTTGTGGATGATATTGATCATCTGGGGAACCGCCGGGTTCGTGCTGTGGGCGAACTTCTGGAAAATCAGTATCGTATTGGTCTTGTGCGCATGGAGCGGGCAATTAAGGAGCGCATGAGCATGCAGGAAGTGGATACCCTCATGCCCCATGACCTGGTTAACCCCAAACCCGTGTCTGCTGTGGTGAAGGAATTTTTCGGTACCAGCCAGCTTTCCCAGTTTATGGATCAGACCAATCCCCTGTCGGAAACGACGCACAAACGCCGACTTTCTGCCCTGGGACCCGGAGGTCTTACCCGTGAACGTGCCGGATTTGAGGTTCGCGATGTGCATCCTTCCCACTACGGGCGTATCTGTCCGATTGAAACACCGGAAGGCCCCAACATCGGTCTGATTGTTTCTCTTTGTACCTATGCACGGGTCAATGATTTTGGTTTTATTGAAACCCCCTATCGGATGGTGAATGAGGGTGTGGTTTCTTCAGATGTCCGCATGCTGTCTGCATTTGAAGAAAAGGAACATCCCATTGCCCAGGCCAACGCACCCATTGGTACGGATGGTCGGTATGTGAACCCTCTGGTCACCGCACGTGTGGCAGGCGAATTCCAGATGGTACCCTCCGGGGAGGTGGAGATGATGGATATTTCTCCGAATCAGCTTGTAAGTGTTTCCGCCTCTCTTATTCCTTTCCTTGAAAATGACGATGCCAACCGTGCTTTGATGGGATCCAACATGCAGCGTCAGGCTGTACCGTTGACCCGTACCGAGGCGCCTTTGGTGGGTACCGGTATTGAGGGGGTTGTGGCCCGGGATTCTGGGGTTGCCATTGTCTGTCGCCGTGATGGTGTGGTTGTGGATGTGGATGCTTCCCGCATTGTGATCAAACACAAACTGGAAGAACATGAATCCCTGGATAAACAGGTGACCATTTATAATCTTTCAAAGTTTACCCGTTCCAATCAGAATACCTGTTTCAATCACAGGCCCATCGTCAAGATGGGGCAGGCCGTGGTTAAGGGAGAGGTTTTGGCAGATGGCCCTTCCACGGAGCAGGGTGAGCTGGCACTTGGTAAAAATGTTACAGTAGCTTTTATGCCCTGGGGCGGCTACAACTTTGAGGACTCCATTCTTCTTAGTGAACGGCTTGTTCAGGATGGCGTGTTTACTTCCATTCATATTGAAGAATTTGAGGTGGTGGCACGGGATACCAAGCTGGGCAAGGAAGAGATCACAAGAGACATTCCCAATGTTGGCGAAGAAGCTTTAAAAGATCTGGATGAGTCCGGCATTATCCGCTTGGGAGCCGAGGTGGTTCCTGGAGATATCCTTGTGGGTAAAATTACGCCCAAGGGGGAAACACAGCTGTCCCCGGAAGAGAAGCTGCTGCGGGCTATTTTTGGTGAGAAGGCCGGGGATGTAAAAGATACGTCTTTGCGGGTTCCCCCTGGTGTTGAAGGGGTTGTCATTGATGCGAAGGTCTTTTCACGTCGGGGAGTGGACAAGGACGAGCGAACTCGCAGCATTGAAGATGAAGAGATCCGCCAGTACGAAAAGGACAGAGAAGATCGTATAGCGATTATTGAGGAAGCTGCCCTGGAACGGATTCGTACCCTTCTCCTCGGGCAGACGGTGCAGACTGATCTTCGTAAATCCAAAAAAACGCTGCTTTCTGCAGGTACAGTTTTGGATCAAGCGGAACTTGAAGAACTTTCGGTCAGTCAGCTGGAGGGGATTGTGGTTGCGGACGCCGCTGTTACCGAACGTGTGCACGGCGTGATTGATCGCTGGAGAAGTGAAATTGACAGCTCCAGGGAGATATTTGAAGAGCAGGTCAGTCGCTATGAAAAGGGAGATGATTTACCTCCTGGTGTGATCAAGATGATCAAGATTTATGTGGCCATGAAGCGTATCCTTTCAGTTGGGGATAAGATGGCTGGTCGTCATGGGAACAAGGGGGTTGTTTCCCGTATTCTGCCTGTGGAGGATCTTCCCTATTTTGAGGATGGCAGTTACGTGGACATGGTACTGAACCCTCTGGGGGTACCTTCCCGTATGAACGTGGGGCAGATTCTGGAAATTCATCTTGGCAGGGCTGCCCGTTGTCTTGGACAACAGGTAGAGGCGCTTTTACACAAAAAAGATGTTGATGCTCTTCGGGAAAAAATGACCCGTATTTTTAAAGGACAGCCTGAGATGGAAGGGGGGCTTGCCACTTCCGATACGGAGGCCGTTCTTGCTTTGGCTTCTCGGTACAAGCGGGGTCTGCATATGGCGACCCCTGTTTTTGATGGAGCCCAAGAGTCTGAGATTAAGGAACTGCTTGAAGAAGCGGGAGTAAGTACTTCTGGGCAGGCAACCCTCTATGATGGGCGTACAGGTGAGGCCTTTGACGGGCCTATTACCGTCGGTACCATGTATATTCTGAAACTGCACCATCTGGTGGACGATAAGCTCCATGCCCGCTCTATTGGCCCTTATTCTCTGGTGACCCAGCAGCCCTTGGGTGGTAAGGCTCAGTTTGGTGGTCAGCGTCTTGGAGAGATGGAGGTCTGGGCCATGGAAGCCTATGGGGCGGCCCATGCCCTGCAGGAATTTATTACTGTGAAGTCCGATGATATGGCAGGCCGTACGCGCATGTATGAAAAAATTGTTAAAGGACAGAATGTCCTGGAACCTGGACTTCCGGAGTCTTTCCGGGTGCTTAACAAAGAGTTGCAGGCCCTGGGACTCGATGTCAACCTGATTGAAGGCGAATAAGGAGGAGGGACACTTGGAAACCCTGTACGATTTTTTTGCCAAGCCTACAGATCCGAGAAAATATTCGGGTGTTCAGATTTCCCTCGCCTCTCCCCAGACCATTCGGGACTGGTCTTTTGGTGAAATTACCAAGCCGGAAACCATCAATTACCGAACCTTCAAACCGGAGCGGGACGGTCTTTTCTGCGCCAAGATTTTTGGTCCTACGAAGGACTACGAATGCAATTGTGGCAAATACAAGCGCATGAAGCATCGGGGTGTGGTGTGTGAAAAGTGTGGTGTCGAGGTTATTCAGTCCAAGGTGCGCAGGGATCGTATGGCACACATTGAACTGGCCTGTCCTGTGGCCCATATCTGGTTTTTGAAAAGTCTTCCCAGTAAAATAGGGAACCTTCTGGATATTACGCTTAAAAATCTTGAAAAGGTTTTGTATTTTGATTCTTATGTGGTGATTGATCCCAAAGAGACAGGGCTTTCACGGCTCCAGATGCTTTCCGATGACAAATATTACGAGGCTCAGGATCTGTACGGTCAGTCAGCCTTTGAAGCTGGCATCGGTGCGGAGGCGATTCAGCGCCTTCTGGAAACTCTGGATCTGGATGCGGTTTTTCATCAGCTCCGAGAAGAAATTTCAGCGACCACATCCGTCGCAAAACGCCAGAAGCTTTCCAAACGCCTGCGTATCGTGGACGCATTCCGGAATTCCGGGGTAAGCCCGGTCTGGATGATTATGGAAACTGTTCCGGTTCTGCCTCCGGATCTGCGTCCTTTGGTTCCCCTGGAAGGGGGACGTTTTGCCACCTCGGATCTTAATGATCTGTACCGCAGGGTGATTAACCGCAACAACCGTTTAAAGCGCCTGATGGATCTGAAGGCACCGGATATTATTGTCCGGAACGAAAAGCGCATGCTGCAGGAAGCCGTGGATGTTCTTTTCGACAATGGCCGTCATGGTCGTGTGGTGACGGGTACCAACAAGCGTCCCCTCAAATCTCTCTCCGATACCTTGAAGGGCAAGCAGGGGCGTTTCCGCCAGAACCTTTTAGGCAAGCGCGTGGATTATTCCGGCCGTACGGTTATTGTTGTGGGCCCCAATCTACGGCTGCATCAGTGCGGTCTGCCTAAAAAAATGGCTCTGGAGCTGTTCAAACCTTTTATTTATCATCATCTGGAACAAAAAGGTCTGGTCTCCACGGTTAAAAGTGCAAAGAAGATGGTGGAAAGAGAAACACCGGAGGTTTGGGATACTCTGGATGAAGTGGTACGCGAGTATCCCGTCATGCTCAACCGTGCGCCTACCCTTCATCGCTTGGGGATACAGGCCTTTGAGCCGGTTTTGATTGAGGGGAAGGCCATTCGTCTTCACCCGCTGGTCTGTACGGCTTTTAACGCCGACTTTGACGGTGACCAGATGGCTGTGCATCTTCCCCTTTCTGTGGAAGCTCACATAGAGGCTCGGGTGCTGATGCTGGCCAGCAACAACATTCTGAGTCCTGCCAATGGAGAGCCCATCATTATCCCTACTCAGGACATTGTACTGGGACTTTATTACATGACCCAGAAGATTGTCGGGGCCAAGGGGGAGGGGACGCTTTTCGCCAATGTTGTCGAAGTTCGTCAAGCCTATGATGCGGGTGCCGTATCCATGCATGCGGGTATCGTTGTGCGTTTGCAGGACGGCTCACGGGTGGATACCACGGTAGGCAGGGTACTGCTCTGGGAAATTATTCCTGATGCCATGGTATCGAGCTTTAACCACATTATGGTGACCAATGCGGCGGATCGGGATGCGGTATCGCAGGCGCTTGCAGAAGGGACACGTTTTACGGAAGTCGCCCAGCGATATTCCAAGAGTGGGGATCTTTATCATAATGCCTATATCGGTTTCCTGGATCCCAAGGAGTTTATCCGTATTTTCGGGATAAAAGGGGAGCCTGTTCAGAATCTTTTTGCCATGGAACCCGGTACCCAGAGTGAGGCCATGGAAGAAGGGGGCAGGTATCATTTTTTTGAAGTGGTCGAGCGGCAGATGGAAATTCCCTTTTCCGTTGTGAACAAGGTCATGGATAAGGGAACCATTCGCAAGCTGGTGGACTATGCCTACCGTAACCTGGGGCCTAAAGGTACGGTCATTCTGGCAGACCGTTTGAAAGATCTCGGGTACAGCAATTCTACTAAAGGTGGCCTTTCTATCGGTATTGATGACATGATCATACCGGAAAACAAGTGGGACATGTTGAAGGATGCTGAGGACAAGGTGGCGGAGATCAACCGTCAGTACACAGAAGGCCTCATTACCCAGGGTGAAAAATACAACAAGATTGTGGATATCTGGGCCAAGGGAACCGATGACATTGCCAATGCCATGATGGAAGGCATGAAGCGGCCCCGTCGACTGGAGGACAGTGAGAGGGGCGTTATAGAACGCATGAACGCCATATTTATGATGGCGGACTCCGGTGCCCGAGGTTCTAAAGATCAGATGCGCCAGCTTGCGGGGATGCGTGGCCTGATGGCCAAGCCCTCAGGGGAGATTATTGAAACCCCCATTACGGCAAATTTTCGGGAAGGTCTTACGGTACTTCAGTATTTTATTTCCACCCATGGTGCCCGTAAAGGTCTTGCGGATACGGCTTTGAAAACGGCCAACTCCGGATATCTGACCCGGCGTCTTGCAGATGTGGCCCAGGACTGTGCGGTGACGGAAATTGATTGTGGTTCCGTGCATGGTATTGAGGTGCAGGCCCTCACGGAAGGGGGGGAAGTGATTCAGCGTTTGGGCGAGCGTGTCCTTGGACGTGTGACCCTGGAAGATGTTCTGGATCCTTTCACAGATGAAATTATTGTTCCTGCCAATGTCGAAATTGATGAGAAGGTTCTTGAAACCATAGAAAATGCGGGTATCAACACGCTCAAAATTCGATCTGTACTGACCTGTCTTGCAGACCGGGGAGTGTGTTCCAGATGTTACGGCCGGGATTTGGCCTATGGGCGCCCTGTGGAAATTGGTCAGGCTGTGGGAATTATTGCGGCGCAGAGTATTGGAGAACCGGGAACTCAGTTGACCATGCGTACTTTCCACATCGGTGGTACGGCATCCCGGCGGGTGGAACAGGCGGATTTAAAAGCCCGTATGGAAGGTATTGTTCGTTTTGATGGCATCCAGGTGGTGGCCAATGCCGATGGAAACCGGGTTGTCATGAACCGTCGTGGTGGTGAGTTTGCCATTGTGGGGGATACGGGGCGTGAGCTGGAGCGCCATCGGGTTATTTATGGTGCCACGGTGAAGGTTGAAGATGGTGAAAGGGTAAAGCCCGGTGATCTGTTGGCAGCCTGGGATCCCTTTACCACGCCGATCATTACGGAAGTTGCCGGTGTGGTGAAGTATGCGGATATCTATTCCGGGAAGACCATGCAGGAACAGGTAGACCCGGTAACGGGCAAGGCCAGCCGAACCATTATGGAATCCAAGCTGGCAGATATCCGGCCCCGTATTTCTATCCGGGATGAAAGTGGTAAAACCGCAGTATTGCCGACGGGATCCGGTATGGCCCGGTACTTCCTGCCTGTGGGGGCGGTTCTCATGGTTGAGGAAGGGGATGAGGTCAAGGCAGGCGATATTCTTGCAAAGTTGCCCCGTGCGACGACTAAAACCAAGGATATTACCGGGGGCCTTCCACGTGTCGCAGAGCTTTTCGAGGTTAGGAAGCCTAAGGAAACAGCGGTTTTAAGTGAAATTGATGGATACGTTACCATTGCAAAAGGTGTCAAGGGCAAGCAGAAGGTGAGTATCAAGCCCGTGGATGTGGGTGAAAAGCGAGAGTATCTGATTCCCCGTGGAAAGCATATTAATGTTTATGACGGAGACTATGTGCGCGCCGGAGAGCAGCTTTGCGGTGGCTCTGTAAATCCCCAGGATATCCTTAATATCAAGGGGGAAATTGCCCTTGCAGCATATCTTGTGGATGAGGTGCAGGAAGTGTACCGCCTGCAGGGGGTACGTATCCATGATAAGCATATTGAGGTTATTGTCCGTCAGATGATGCGCATGGTGAAGATCATGGAAGTTGGAGATACGGATTTTATCCTGGAAGAAAATATTGACCGCCAGGTTTTTGAGCGGGTGAATCGGGATACGGTGGCCAAGGGTGGTGTTCCTGCTCAGGGAGAACCACTTATTTTGGGGATTACCAAGGCCTCGCTTTCCACAGAGAGTTTTATTTCAGCGGCTTCCTTCCAGGAGACGACCAAGGTTCTTACCGAAGCTGCCATCAGGGCAAAAACGGATAATCTTCGTGGCCTGAAGGAAAATGTGATTATGGGACGACTGATTCCTGCAGGAACAGGTATAGAAGCCTATCGAAATCTGGATATTTCCATGGTGGAAGATATTGTCGCTGTGGAAGAAGAAGAATAGGCAGTTGACAAGTCTGCCGCATATGTATAAAAATAAACATTTTGTCGTAATGGTGTTTGGTCCATTGGAAAGGAGAGAAAGAAAATATGCCAACCATTAACCAGCTCGTCCGGAAAGGCCGTCAGCGTACGGTCGCCAAAGTCAGTACGCCGGCATTGAAGGGCGGGCCGCAGAAGCGGGGTGTCTGTACCCGTGTCTATACCACAACGCCGAAGAAACCGAACTCAGCCCTTCGTAAGGTTGCAAGGGTTCGGTTAACTACAGGTGTTGAAGTTACAGCCTACATACCGGGTGTGGGGCACAATCTTCAGGAACACTCCGTTGTTCTTGTGGCAGGCGGCCGTGTAAAAGACCTTCCGGGTGTGCGTTATTCCATCGTTCGTGGTGCGCTGGACACCCTGGGTGTTGCGGATCGGAAGAAGAGCCGGTCTCTGTACGGTGCAAAGAAACCCAAGTGACGAAAAGAGAGAGTATAGGGAATGCCCAGAAGAAGAGAAGTTCCGGAGCGCAAGGTTATTCCGGACGCAAAGTATGGCAGTGTCCTCATGAGTCAATTCATTAATAAGCTGATGCGGGATGGTAAAAAAAGTACAGCCGAATCCATTCTGTATGATGCCTTTGACATCGTGGCCGAAAAAACTGGAGAAGCACCTCTGGAAGTTTTTGAAAAGGCTCTCGAAAATGTCAAGCCCATGCTGGAGGTTAAATCCCGGCGCGTCGGGGGGGCTTCCTATCAGGTGCCAACGGATATCCGTCCTAAGCGTCGTACAGCTCTGGCAATCCGCTGGTTGATTACCTATTCCCGTGCCAGGGGTGAAAAATCCATGGCAGGGCGTCTTGCGGCAGAGTTTCTGGATGCGGCAAATAAGCGTGGGGCTTCGGTGAAAAAGCGTGAAGATACCCATCGTATGGCCGAAGCGAATAAGGCCTTTGCCCACTACCGGTGGTAGCCGGGAGGTTTTCAGCGGAAAAGCCGGTTTCCCCTGAGCGGGAAGGTAAAGCAGGCCGGTAGAAAGATAAGGAAGAATCCGCGGGCAGCGGCCAGGTACGGATCCCTTGTATACGTTTCAGGAGAAGGCGTTCCGGGGAGTCTGTGTGGAAAGGCCGTTACAGGCAAACAGAAACATCAATGGAAAATTTGATACTATGATGAACACGAAAATCAGAATCAGGCTGCGGGCCTACGACCACAAGCTGTTGGATCAGTCTGCGCTGGATATCGTGGACACCGCCAAAAAAACGGGTGCCAAGATAGTCGGTCCGATTCCGCTTCCGACAAGCATAAATAAGTTCTGTGTTCTCCGGTCTCCCCATGTCAACAAGAAATCCCGGGAGCAGTTTGAAGTCCGGACGCACAAGCGAATGCTTGACATTCTGGAGCCGACACAGCAGACGGTCGATGCTTTGATGAAGTTGGATCTGTCTCCCGGCGTGGACGTGGAGATTAAACTGTAAGAGGAAGCTTGGATCATGTGCAAAGGACTGATCGCAAAAAAGCTGGGGATGACCAGGATTTTCAACCCGGATGGGAATTTGATTCCCGTTACCGTCGTCCAGGCCGGTCCCTGTGTGGTTACCCAGATAAAGACGGTGGAAACCGATGGTTACAATGCGCTGCAGGTCGCTTTTGGCCCGAAAAAAGAGCAGCGTGTCAACAAGCCCATGAAGGGCCATTTTGCCAAGGCTGGTGAAGCCTGCTTTTCTGTTTTGAAGGAATTTGCCGTTGAAGATCCTTCACAGTTCAGTCTTGGCCAGGAAATTACGGTAGATCTGTTCAAGGTGGGCGATATTGTTGATGTCGTCGGTACTTCCAAGGGCAAGGGCTTTGCCGGTACCATTAAGCGACATCGATTCACCCGTGGCCCCGCTGGTCATGGTTCCCATAATGTTCGTGAACCCGGCTCTGTCGGATGTTCTGCATGGCCTTCCCGTATTATCAAGGGGAAAAAAATGCCCGGGCATATGGGGGTGGATCATAAAACCGTCAAAAACCTTCAGATAGTTGATATCCGCCCCGAGGAAAACCTCCTCCTGATCAAGGGCGCAGTCCCCGGTCATAAAGCCGGAATCCTCGAGATCAAGAAGCGGAAATTTCAAAAATAGCTTCCGTCCGGCGCGTCGGGACTGCGGCGTTTGGATATGATGAGGAAACACCATGGCTGTCGTTGATGTTCAAAATATAAAAGGCGAGAAAGTTTCGGAAATGGAACTTTCTGATGACGTCTTCAATGTGGAAGTGAAGTCCGCTGTGCTGCATGATGTGGTTAAAATGCAGCTTGCAAAGAGGCGGGCGGGGACTGCGTGTGTCAAGAACCGGTCCGATGTCAAGGGTTCTACCCGTAAGCTTTTCCGTCAGAAGGGAACTGGGCGTGCACGCCGGGGGGATATTAAGTCTCCGCTTCTGCGAGGTGGTGGAGTTGTTTTTGGCCCCCATCCCAGATCTTATGGCTACGATCTTCCTAAGAAAGTCCGTCAACTGGCGTTGAAAATGGCCTTGAGCAGCAAGCTGAAGAGCAACAGCCTGAGGGTTCTGGATGACATGACGCTGGACAGCATCAAAACCAAGAATTTTGTTGCTGTGATGCAGGCTCTGGAGACCCGGAAAGCACTGATTGTAATCAGTGAGGAAAATCGGAATCTTGTTCTTTCTGCCCGGAATATTCCTGGTGTAAAGGTTCTCAAGACCGAGGGACTGAATGTCTATGATATCCTCCGTTACGATGATCTTTTGCTTGTTCCGTCTTCAGTGCGGAGTATCGAAGGGAGGTTTGCATCATGAATACCCATGATATTCTTGTTCGTCCCCTGAACACGGAAAAATCCAACATCCTTCTTGAAGAGGCCGGTAAGGTCAGCTTCGAGGTGGCTCCTAAGGCAAACCGCATCGAGATTCAAAAAGCTATCGAGACGGTTTTTAACGTAAAGGTTCTGTCCGTGAACACCCTGAATGTAAAGGGCAAGATCAAACAGCGCGGCAGAATTGTGGGCAAGCGGAAAAACTGGAAAAAAGCGGTTGCCACGTTAATGCCTGGGGAGAAAATCGAATTTTTTGACGGCGTATAAGCAGAGGGCATCCAATGGCAATTAAGAAAGTAAAGCCTACATCGGCGGGTCGCAGAGAACAGGAATACTCTGCATTTGACGAGATTACCAAAACCACGCCTGAAAAAAGTCTGCTGTGTACCCTCAAGAAGAGCGGAGGCAGGAACGTCCATGGACGGGTAACCTGTCGGCATAAAGGGGGGGGACACAGACGGCATTATCGTATTGTGGATTTCAAGCGGGACAAGGAGAATATTCCGGCAAAGGTAGCTGCCATCGAATATGACCCGAACCGTTCCGCACGTATTGCACTGCTGCACTATGCAGATGGGGAAAAACGTTATATCCTTGCGCCCTTGAACCTCAAGGTGGGGGATACGGTACAGTCAGGGGAGGCTGCGGATATCCGTCCTGGCAACACGTTGCCGCTGGCCAATATTCCCTTGGGTACCCAGATCCACAATATTGAGCTGAAGATAGGTAAGGGTGGTCAGATTGTACGTTCAGCAGGTACATCTGCCCAGCTCATGGCCAAGGAAGATGGCTATGCCTTGGTGAAACTGCCTTCTGGCGAGGTTCGTATGGTACTGCTTCGTTGCAAAGCCACCATTGGTGAGTTGGGCAACAAGGAGCATTCCAACATTGCTCTGGGCAAGGCGGGTCGTACCCGTTGGCTGGGGATAAGACCCAGTGTTCGCGGTGTGGCCATGAACCCTGTGGATCATCCCATGGGTGGTGGTGAAGGCCGTTCTTCCGGTGGACGTCATCCCTGTACGCCCTGGGGCAAGCCGACCAAAGGGTACAGAACTCGCAAGAACAAGGCCACCGACAAGTACATTGTACGACGGCGTTCCAAGTAACCGTCTAACACCGGGGTAAAAACCGGTGCACAGGGAGAATTTTTTCATGCCTCGGTCGCTGAAAAAAGGTCCGTTTGTGGACCAGAGTCTTTTTAAGAAAGTTGTTACTGCGCAGGAAGCCAGAAGTAATAAGGTGATCAAGACCTGGTCGCGGCGTTCCACCATCCTTCCTGAAATGGTTGGCCTGACAATGGCTGTCCATAACGGCAAGAAATTTATTCCGGTTTTTGTATCGGAAAATATGGTGGGACATAAATTGGGCGAGTTTTCGCCGACGCGTACCTACTATGGTCATGCTGCGGATAAGAAATCCAAACTGAAGAAGTAAAGGATGGCGGAGATGGAGGTTAAAGCAGTTACCCGGTATGCACGCATCTCTCCTCAGAAAGTCCGTATGATCGTCGATGCCGTAAAAGGGAAGCCGGTGGATGCGGGAATGAATGTGCTGCGTTTTATGCCACAGAAAGCCGCAGGGATTCTGGGGAAAACGCTGAAGTCTGCCGTAGCCAATGCGGACCAGCAGCAAATTGACGTTGACTCCCTCTATATTAAGAATGTCTACGTGGATCAGGGGCCGTCCCTTAAGAGATTCCGGCCCCGTGCCCGTGGGAGAGGTTCCCGGATTCTGAAGCGGACCAGTCATATTACGGTCATCGTCGCCGATAAGACGGCCTAGGAAGGAGGAGAAGGTTGGGTCAGAAAGTAAATCCGACTGGACTGAGATTGGGAATCATAAGAACTTGGGACTCCCGCTGGTATGCAGGTAAAAACTATGCGGACTTCATTTATGAAGATTTCAAGATTCGTAAATTCCTGAAACAGCGCCTGGGACATGCAGGTGTGTCAAAAATTGAGATTGAACGTTCAAACAAGCGCGTTCGGCTGCGTATTTTTACGGCTCGCCCCGGTATTGTTATCGGTAAAAAGGGTGCGGAGATTGCCCAGCTGAAAAAAGATCTTGGCAAGGTGGTTTCTCAGGAAGTGCTCATTGACATTCAGGAAGTGCGTAAGCCCGAACTTGAAGCCCAGCTTGTGGCTGAAAGTGTGGCCCAGCAACTTGAGCGTCGTGTGGCTTTCCGGCGAGCCATGAAAAAAGGGGTTTCTTCCGCCATGCGTTTTGGTGCAGAAGGTGTGAAGATTATCTGTTCCGGTCGTCTGGGCGGGGCGGAAATGGCCCGAACTGAATGGTATAAAGAAGGAAGAATTCCTTTGCATACCCTTCGGGCGGACATTGATTACGGTTTCGCCGAAGCCAGCACTACCTATGGCAAGATAGGGGTGAAGGTCTTTATTTTCAAAGGCGAAGTTCTGAGCAAGGACAAAGTTCAGGCGGCTGCCGCCCGGTAGGTCGCTTCAGGAGTTTTGAGACATGCTGAGTCCCAAGAGATTCAAATTCCGGAAACAGCAGCGCGGCAGAATGAAGGGTACCGCCCAGCGGGGGGCGACCCTGACCTTTGGTGAGTTTGGTTTACAGGCACTTGAATGTGGCTATATCAACTCCCGTCAGATTGAATCTGCACGTATTGCCATGACCCGCCACGTTCGTCGTGGTGGTAAGATGTGGATCCGTATTTTTCCGGACAAGCCTATCACCAAAAAGCCCGCAGAAGTCCGTATGGGTAAGGGTAAGGGACCCCATGACAGCTGGGTCGCCGTTATCAAGCCCGGACGCATTCTTTATGAAATGGAAGGGGTAACCCGGGAGAAGGCCATGGAGGCCTTGCGCCTGGCTTCTTACAAACTTCCGGTCAAAACCCGATTCGTAGAAAGAGGCGATTGGCAATGAAAGTAAGTGAATTGAGATCGCTTGACATGAGAGAGCTTGAGGCCAAACTGAAGGATTTTAAGCAGGAGCATTTGAACCTGCGTTTCCGACATGCAACGGCCCAACTTGAGAATACGGCTTCCCTCCGTCAGATTAAAAAGGGGGTTGCCCGTGTCATGACGGTGATCCAGGAACGGAAATCCAAGGGGCAGGATTCGTAATGAAAGAACGCGGAATGCAACGGCAGCAGCTTGGAACCGTGGTATCAGACAAAATGGATAAAACCGTTGTTGTTCTGGTAGAGCGGGTTGTCAAGCACAAGCTGTATAAAAAGTACGTGAAGGTACACAAGAAATATAAGGCCCATGACGAGGAAAACGCCTGTAAGATGGGGGATAGGGTGCTGATTTCTGAAAGCCGCCCCTTGAGCAAGACAAAACATTGGCGTGTCAGCAAAATTGTTGAAAAAACGGCTTGATATAAGGAAAGATCGCCATGATTCAGGCTGAAAGCAGACTTACGGTGGCAGACAATTCCGGGGCCAAAGAGGTTTACTGTATTAAGGTTCTCGGAGGATCCAAACGACGCTATGCCGGCGTCGGTGATGTAATTGTGGTATCTGTCAAGGAAGCGATCCCCAATTCCAAAGTTAAAAAAGGGGATGTTCAGAAAGCAGTGATTGTCCGGACGTCAAAGGAGATTCATCGGCCGGATGGTTCTAAAATCCGCTTTGATGATAATTCCGCTGTCTTGATCAACAACAACAGAGAACCCATTGGCACCCGTATCTTCGGACCTGTTGCGCGGGAATTGCGTGCAAAGCGTTTCATGAAGATTGTCTCCCTGGCGCCCGAGGTCCTCTAACCGGCAGGCCACAAGGAGAAGCGAGTCCGTGATGAATGTAAAAACGCATATAAAAAAAGATGACAAGGTCAAGGTTATTGCCGGTAAAGATGAAGGAAAAATCGGCAAGGTCCTCAGGGTGATCCGCAAGGATGGCCGGGTGATTGTAGAGAACATCAATAAGGTGAAACGCCATGTGAAACCGGACATGAAAAACCGGCAGGGCGGGATCATCGACAAGGAAGCTCCGATTCATTTGTCCAACGTGATGCTGATGTGCAATCACTGCATGAAATCTTCCCGCATCCGTATGCAAGTACTGGAAAATGGAAAAAAAGTCCGTGTATGCGGAAAATGCAGCGAAAACATTGATGCCTGATACGGGGCGGATGATTCAGGATCGTGCCGGAGGATGGAATGGCATATTTGAAGAAAAAATATGAGGAAGAGGTTGTTCCCCAGCTGAAAGATGTTTTTCAGTATAAAAATCCCATGCAGGTACCCCGTATTGAAAAGGTTGTACTGAACATGGGACTGGGTGAAGCGATACAGAACAGCAAGATTCTGGATTCTGCGGCTGTTGAGATGGGAAGGATTGCTGGTCAGAAACCGGTGATTACCCGTGCCAAGAAGTCCATTGCGGCCTTCAAACTGCGGGAGGGAATGCCCATCGGTTGTACTGTGACCCTCCGCAAAGAGCGTATGTATGATTTCCTGGCCAGGCTGCTCAATGTGGCATTGCCTCGTGTACGGGATTTCAAAGGGGTTTCCGGTAAGGCTTTTGACGGGAATGGTAATTATACTCTGGGTATCCGGGAGCAGATTATTTTTCCTGAGATTGAATATGACAAGATTGACAAGGTCAAGGGGTTGAATGTGTGCATTGTGACATCCGCCAGGAGCGATGCGGAGGCAAAGGAACTTCTCCGGCTCATGGGGATGCCCTTCCGGAACTGATGACGGGTTTTCCGGAGGGTAATTTAGGAGGAAAAAGTGGCAAAGACATCTTTGATCGCAAAAGCAAATCGTAAGCCCAAGTTCCAGGTGCGTGCATACAATCGCTGTCCTGTTTGTGGTCGCCCCAGAGCCTTTCTCCGGAAATTCGGCCTTTGCCGTATCTGCTTCCGGAAGATGGCATCCGAAGGTTTGTTGCCCGGGGTGACCAAATCGAGCTGGTAAACGAACGGCCGGTGTTGGAACGGAATCAAGGGACGATAACGGAGAATAAAAATGGCAGCAATCATTGATCCCATCGCGGATATGCTGACCCGCATTCGGAATGGCGGGAAGGCGAAATTCGCCAGTGTGGATATGCCCAGCTCTACAATCAAGATAGAACTTGCAAGGGTTCTGAAGGAGCAGGGTTATATTAAGAATTTTAAAAGTGTTGACGATGGCAAACAGGGCGTCCTTCGGGTTTATCTGAAGTATACGGATGGTCAGAAGCATGTAATTTACGGTATTGACCGCGTGAGCAAGCCCAGCTGTCGGACCTATGCCAAGGCCGGTGAGATCAAGCCCGTTTTGAATGGACTTGGTATAGCGATTCTTTCCACCTCCAAGGGGGTTCTCACCGACAAGCAGGCCAGAACCGAGAATGTGGGCGGCGAAGTGCTCTGCAACGTTTGGTAGGAATTGAGGAGAGATCATGTCACGTATTGGAAAAAAGCCAATCCAGCTTCCGGCTAAGGCAAAGGTCAGCTATGTCAATCGTGTGCTGACCGTAGAAGGCGGTTTAGGGAAACTGCAGCGTGAAATCCACCCTGCAGTGGATCTTGATATCCAGGATCAGGTTCTTCATGTGAAGGCCCTTCAGGAGGATCGTCAGAGTGCAGCCTTTCAGGGGATGACCCGTGCACTGGTGGCCAATATGGTCACAGGTGTAAGCGAAGGTTTTAAAAAAGTTCTGCAGATTAACGGCATTGGTTATCGTGCTGAATTGAAAGGAAACGTTCTTGCCCTGCATGTGGGGTATTCCAATCCTGTAGAGTATGGAATTCCGGAAGGGATTGCTCTCTCCGTAGAAAAGAACAATGATATTACGGTATCCGGCATTGATAAGCAGAAGGTTGGACAGGTGGCTGCGGAAATCCGCAGTGTCCGCCCACCGGAACCTTATAAAGGCAAGGGCATTAAGTATGCGGATGAGCATATTATCCGCAAGGCTGGTAAGTCCGCCAAGTAAAGACGGATCGGGCCCAGGCCCAGCGGGGCCGTAGTGGGACGTTTCGAAACCAAAGAGGATTTGAGGAATGAGCAGCAATTCCAAAAAAACGACGCGGTTGAAAAGAAAAATCCGCATTCGTAAAAGACTTCAGGGAACCGCCGATCGTCCAAGATTGTGCGTGTTCAGAAGCGCCCGGCATATTTACGCTCAGGTGATTGACGATCGCGAGGGCCGCACATTGGTATCTGCCTCCAGCGTGGAAAAGGATCTTCTCACAGAAGAGGGCGGAGCCAAGCAGGATCAGGCCAAAGTTATTGGGAAAAAGATCGCGGAGCGTGCCATGGCCGGAGGTATCACCAAGGTGGTATTTGACCGGAATGGCTTTATTTATCATGGCCGGGTAAAAGCCGTAGCCGATGGCGCCAGAGAAGCGGGCCTGGAATTTTAAGGTAAGGAGGCTGTGCCTTGTTTAAAAAAGACACGGGTGAAAAACAGTATATCGACAAGGTTGTGTATATCAACCGCGTTGCCAAGGTGGTCAAGGGCGGCCGTCGGTTCAGCTTTAGCGCCATTGTGGTAGTCGGTGATGGTGAAGGCAAGGTCGGCTGGGGGCTGGGTAAGGCTGGAGAAGTTCCCGAAGCCATTCGTAAGGGTGTGGAACAGGCCAAGAAGAACATGGTAAAAGTTCATCTGACGGCCGAAGGTTCTCTTCCTTTTGAAGTGGTTGGGAGATTCGGTGCAGGCAGGGTATTGCTCAAGCCCGCTTCTCAGGGTACGGGACTGATTGCAGGTGGTGCCGTACGCGCCGTACTTGAAGCCGTGGGTGTGAAGGACATCTTGACCAAATGCCTTGGCTCCAACAACCCCCATAACATGGTGAAAGCCACCATTGAGGGGCTCAGCAGACTGGAAAGTCCCGCCCATGTCGCCAGGCGACGGGGACTGCGGATTGAAGATCTGTAAAGGGGAATGTCACAATGGGAACCAAGCTGAATATTGAGTTGGTACGGAGTATGGTAGGGAAGCCGGAAAAGCAGCGCAAGGTACTGCGGGCCATGGGGCTTACCAAAATGCATAAGAAGGTGACCCTTGAATCCAACCCGGCTGTGCTTGGGATGATCACTAAGGTCGCCCACATGGTGAAGGTGGAGGAGGTGTAGCCAATGAAACTTCATGAACTTTCTCCGGCGGAAGGCTCGACCCAAAAACGTAAACGTAAGGGGCGTGGCGTTGCTTCCGGAAATGGAAAAACAGCAGGACGTGGCTACAAGGGTCTCAAAGCCCGTTCCGGCGGCAGTGTCCGGCCTGGCTTCGAAGGTGGTCAGATGCCTTTGCATCGCCGCCTTCCGAAGCGAGGCTTTACAAGTATTTTTAAATCAGAGTTTGCCATCATTAACCTTTCGGATCTTGCGGGATTTGAGGCCAATGCTCTGGTGGATGAAGCCACACTGCTTGGAGCGGGTCTTGTTAAACAGGTAAAAGATGGTGTCAAGCTTCTTGGTACAGGAGATGTCTCCGTACCCTTGACCGTGCAGGTATCCCGGATCAGTCAGGCTGCCAAAGCCAAAATTGAGGCGGCGGGTGGCAAAGTCGAAGGATAGATGATCTTATGATGGGTAATGGCTTTCAGAATATTTTCAGGGTTCCTGAATTAAAAAGGCGGGTTCTGTTTACCCTTATGATGCTTGTGGTATACCGCATCGGGGTGCATGTCCCGACCCCTGGCATTGACCGGGAAGCTCTGGGTGCGCTTTTTGCAAAAACCCAGGGAACGCTTTTTGCCATGTTTGATATGTTTTCCGGGGGGGCTCTGGAACAACTGTCGGTCTTTGCCCTCGGGATTATGCCTTATATCAGTGCTTCCATCATTTTACAGCTCTTGACTGTCGCGGTTCCCTATCTTGAACGTTTGAAAAAGGAAGGGGAACAGGGGCGGCGGAAGATTACGCAGTATACCCGTTATGGTACCATTCTCCTCAGTATTATTCAGGGGATGGGAATCAGTATTGGTCTTGAGAATATGGTCTCACCGGGGGGCGGAGCCGTTGTCCTGGATCCGGGTTGGGGTTTCCGTCTTATGACGGTGATTACTTTGACATCTGGAACAGCCTTTATTATGTGGTTGGGTGAACAGATTACGGAGAGAGGTATCGGCAACGGTATCTCCCTTGTGATCTGTGCTGGGATCGTGGCGGGGTTGCCTGCTGCCGCAGGAAACACCTTCCGCTTGGTGAAAACGGGAGAAATGGGAATATTCCTCGTGATTTTGCTTCTTGTCATGATGGTTGCCGTTGTGGGCTTCATCATTTTTGTAGAGCAGGGGCAGAGACGGATTCCTGTGCATTATGCCAAGCGGGTGGTTGGAAATAAGATGTATGGGGGTCAGACTTCCCACCTGCCTTTGAAAGTAAATACAGCAGGTGTCATTCCTCCGATTTTTGCATCTTCCATAATCATGTTCCCAGCAACCCTTGCCAGTTTTATTGATCTGCCCATGATGCGGGGGGTGATGGATGCCCTTCATCCGGGTGGTGTTCTGTATGAAATTATTTTTGTTTTGTTTATTTTTTTCTTCTGTTTTTTTTATACGGCGATTGTGTTCAATCCCGAGGATGTTGCAGAAAATATGCGTAAAAACGGAGGCTATATTCCGGGTATTCGTCCCGGAAAACGCACTTCAGATTATATTGACAGGGTGCTTACGCGTTTGACCCTCAGCGGAGCGACCTATGTCTCAGCAATTTGTGTTCTGCCTTCCATCCTGATTACCCAGTTTAACGTGCCTTTTTATTTTGGTGGTACGGCTCTGCTCATTGTGGTAGCGGTTTCCATGGACACGGTAGCCCAGATGGAGTCCCACATGATCACGAGAAACTATGAAGGGTTCCTGAACAAGAAGGCTGGAAGGATCCGAGGGCGCCGCGGATGATCATGCCCGGTTCTCATCCATGAAGAGGGAGCCGGGAAATAAGTATGGACTTCGGTAAGTGCGTGGTGCTATATTATCGGGTCTTTGCGTGATGCGGGCGCCTTTGGGGTGTCCAGGAGGATGAATGGCCAAGGAAGATGCAATCAAGGTGCAGGGCGAAGTTGTAGAGACCTTGCCCAATGCGATGTTTCGTGTGCGCCTCGAAAATGGGCATGAGATTTTGGCACACATCTCCGGAAAGATGCGTATGCATTTTATCAAAATTTTACCCGGAGATAAGGTGACGGTTGAGTTGTCTCCCTATGATTTGACACGGGGACGGATCACCTACCGGTCGAAATAGAAACCGGTTCAGAAATGAGGAGTATTCCATGAAAGTCAGGGCTTCGGTAAAAAAGATTTGCCCGAAATGCAAAGTCGTCAAACGCAAGGGTGTTGTGCGTGTGATCTGTGAAAACAAGCGGCATAAACAGCGGCAGGGGTAAAGGGGGATACTTTGGCTCGAATTGCAGGTGTGGATCTTCCCAAAAAGAAGCGTGTGGATATCGCTTTGACCTATATTTATGGTATCGGCAGAACCAGTGCATCTAAAATTGTCGGCGGCCTGGGACTTGATGGCGCCACCAAGGTCGATGCGTTGACGGATGATGAAATCAATGACATCCGGAAGGTTATTGACGGGGAATTCAAGGTGGAGGGGGAACTTCGGTCTGAAGTTTCCATGAACGTCAAGCGGCTTATGGATCTCGGCTGTTACAGGGGACTTCGTCATCGCAGGGGACTGCCTGTTAACGGACAGCGTACCCGGACTAATGCCCGGACGCGGAAAGGCCCGAGAAGAGCGGCCGTCAAGAAGAAAAAATAAGCAGGAGATGAAATAGATTATGGCCAAAGCACGTTCTGCCAAAAAACAGAAGAAGGTCAAAAAGAATATATCCACCGGTGTTGTGCATATTCAATCCACATTTAACAACACCATTGTTACCATTTCCGATGCCGTCGGTGGTGTCGTTTCCTGGTCATCTTCCGGTGCCATGGGTTTCAAGGGTTCCAGAAAAAGTACACCTTTCGCTGCCCAGATGGCTGCTGAAGATGCTGCAAAAAAAGCCCAGGAACATGGTATGCGGAATGTTGAAATCTATGTCAAGGGGCCGGGTGCCGGACGGGAGTCTGCTTTGCGTGCCATTCAGGGTACGGGTTTCAATGTGACCATGATCAAGGATGTCACGCCCGTTCCTCATAACGGCTGCCGTCCCCCCAAGCGTCGCCGGGTATAAACGAGACGTCCGGCCCGGCTAGAGGCGGGCATCGGTAATCCATAGTAGCAAGTGCTGAGTTTTTGAAGGAGGATACCTTGTCCAGATATCGCGGTTCCGTTTGCCGGATGTGCAGACGTGAAAACATGAAATTATTTCTTAAGGGTGATCGCTGCTTTTCGGACAAATGCAGCTTTGACCGCAGACCCTATGCACCGGGTCAGCATGGTCAGCGTCGGGGGAAAGTTTCCGACTATGGTGTACAGCTTCGTGAAAAGCAGAAGGTCAAGCGTCTTTACGGTCTTTCTGAAAAACAGTTCCGTCTTACCTTTGGTAAGGCAGAACAGAAAAAGGGTATCACCGGCATCAATCTTCTGATGCACCTGGAATCCCGTCTGGATAATGTGGTATATCGTATGGGCTTTGTGAATTCCAGAATTCAGGGCCGCCACTTTGTCCGTCATAATCATTTTATGGTGAATGGTATTCGTGTCAATATCCCTTCTTTTGTCGTAAAGGCGGGGGATGTGATTGAAGTACGTGAGAAAAGCCGCACGGTTCAGGCTGTAAGTGATGCCATGGATGCTGTGGTTCGTCGGGGGATTCCGCAGTGGCTTGAGCTGGATAAGAGCGGATTCAAGGGTACTGTGAAGTCTGTTCCGGTACGTGAGGATATTGTTTTACCGATTCAGGAGCAGCTCATTGTTGAATTGTACTCCAAGTAGGCCCCGTCATCCTCGGTCTCATGACCGGGCGGGTACGGTTGTCGTTTCCCGAACCGGATCGGGCATCCTCTGAACCGATTGGAGATAAGGCCATATGTCATCAAACGAGCTTATGTATGTCAACTGGAGGGACATGATCAAGCCCGACAAGATCCAGGTGGAAACTACGGAAGAATACGGTAAATTTGTATTCGAACCCCTGGAGCGAGGTTTCGGGACGACCATCGGTAATGCCCTTCGGCGGACTATTCTTTCTTCCCTCCATGGTGCAGCAATCGTTTCCGTCAAGATCGAAGATGTGATGCACGAATTCAGCACGGTACCCCATGTGCTGGAGGATGTCAGCGAGATCATTTTCAACCTCAAGGAAGTTCGCCTGAAAACGGACGATCTGGATCCACAGACCCTCCGTATTGATGTGGTAGAAGGCAGGGCGATTACGGCTGCCGATATTGTTTCGGATAATGGGCGGGTTACTGTCCTGAATCCCCAACAGCATATTGCGACCTTGAATCCCGGCGGGCGGTTGCAGATGGAAATGACGGTGGCAACGGGAAAGGGATATGCCTTGGCCGCTGCCAATAAAGATCCGGATGCACCTGTGGGAACCCTTGCCATTGATTCTGTTTTTTCTCCTATCCAGCGGGTACGTTATACCGTGGGCAATGCCCGGGTGGGTCAGCGTACGGATTATGACAAGCTGACCTTGGAGGTTTGGACAGACCGCAGCGTGAGTCCCGAGGATGCTGTCGCCTATGCGGCAAAGATCCTGAAGGAACAGCTGTCTGTCTTTATTAATTTTGATGAAGAGGTGGCACCGGAGGCTTTTGTTGAGGAAGAAGAGGGTGGCAACCGTGAATTTAACGAGCATTTGTACCGGAATGTGGAAGAGCTTGAGCTCTCTGTCCGGAGTGCGAACTGCCTGAAGAACGCCAAGATTCTCAAAATCTGGCAACTTGTGCAGAAGAGCGAAAATGAGATGCTCAAGACCAAGAATTTCGGCCGTAAATCTTTGAATGAAATCAAGGAAGTCCTCACAGACATGGGGTTATCCCTGGGCATGAAGCTGGATGGGTTTATACCCTTTGACGATGATGAGGCGGCTGAGGAAGACGACGAGTAGGAGAGCGGAGCATGCGACACAGAAAAGCAGGCGTAAAACTCAATCGCACATCCAGTCATCGGGATGCCATGTTCCGTAACATGGTCACCTCCATGTTTAAGCACGGTCGAATCCGCACTACGGATGTCAAGGCCAAGGAATTGCGCCGCTGGGTTGATAAGATGGTAACCCTTGCCAAACGGGGAGATCTGCACGCACGGCGTCAGGCTCTTTCTGTTATCCGGGAAAAAGATGTTGTGCATCAGCTTTTTGCTGTAGCCGAAGAACGGTTTGGTCACCGTGCCGGTGGATATACCCGTATTGTCAAGCTCGGGTTCCGGCCTGGAGATGCAGCCCCCATGGCCCTGATTGAATTCGTTGATCCTGTTCCGGCAGTTTCTGCGGATGCTTGATGGTGTTTAAAAAAAGGCCGGTTTTTCCGGCCTTTTTTGTTTTTATCTGATGAAGTTTAATGCGGCCTGTATGGTTGATGTGCAATGATGCGTCTTTCTTCAGGACGCATTTTTTTTATCTTTTTCCTCCATCCTCCCTTCTGTTCTGTATCCTGAAGTTCTCAATATGAAAATCTCACATTCTCCTAATCTTTCCTGAATATTTGGCACCTAAAGTTCGGCATGAATTTTGATATTCCCCGATGTGGGGATGGCTTTTTTCTGAATGCCCAACATGTTTTTGCAAGGAGATGGAAGAATGCTGAAACAAACCGTTTTTGTTTTTACTGTCCTGGCCCTGTCCTGTATGGCAGGCGTTGCCTTTGCCTCGGAAAGGCTTGGAATTAATGGTTCGACAACAGTACTTCCTGTAGCGCAGAAGCTTTCTGAGGCCTACATGAAAATGCGACCAGACGTGACGGTTTCCCTGGCAGGTGGCGGTTCAGGCAATGGTATTAAGGCGATCATTGACGGAACCACGGATATTGGAAATTCTTCCCGCTTCATCAAGGATAGCGAGGTTAAGCTGGCTGTGGAAAAGGGCACGTATCCCGTACCTTTCCGTATTGCCCTGGACTGTATTGTCCCTGTTGTGAATCCTGCCAATCCCGTGAAGGATCTTAGCATTGAGCAGATCCGCAATATGTACACGGGTAAAATCCGGAACTGGAAAGAAGTGGGCGGGCCGGATCTCCGGGTGATTGTTATTTCAAGGGATTCTTCTTCCGGTACCTTTGAATCCTGGGGGGATCTTGTCATGAACAAGGAGCGCGTAACACCGAGTGCCCTGACCGTACCCTCCAACGGTGGTCTCGTGCAGGCCATCAGCACGACACCGGGTGCCCTTGGTTATATTGCCCTGGGATACGTGAATAAGGATGTCAAGGTGGTTTCCGTTGGTGGTGTCATGGGGAATGAAGAAAATACGCTGAGCGGACGCTATCCCATCTCCCGTCCGCTTTTCATGTTTACCCGGGGCTGGCCCAAGGGCGTCACCCTGGACTTCATCAACTTTACCTTTTCCCCAAAAGGGCAGGCACTTGTGAAGGAAGCGGGAAGCATTCCCGTCTACTGATTCTGGCGGAAGGGTTTTTTGGGAATACCCTGCGGTGTGCGCGGATACTGTCGCACACCGCTTTTTTGAAACCCAGAATAAGGAAATGGGCATGGCGGTTTCACGCAACAGGACGGAAAAAGCGATATATGGCCTTTTTCTGGGCATAGCCATGGTTTCCATCGGTATTCTTGCCCTGATTATGTTTTTTTTGTTTCAGGAGGGGCTGCCCATTTTTAAAACGGTCAGTGTGCAGGAGTTTGTCTTTGGTAAATACTGGTATCCCACGGATGATCCCGCAGATTTTGGTATTTTTCCCCTCATTCTGGCCTCATTATACGTAACGGTTTTTTCTGCACTGCTTTCTATCCCTCTGGGCGTGATGACGGCGGTTTATCTTTCCGAGATTGCTTCACGGCGTGTGGCGGAAGTGGTCAAGCCTGTTGTCGAGCTTTTGGCTGCCCTGCCCAGCGTGGTGATCGGTTTTTTCGGTATGGTGCTGGTGGGTCCTTTTTTGCAGCAGGTTTTTGGTATTCCCATAGGCCTGAACCTTTTCAATGCAGGATTGATGCTGGCTTTTATGTCCATCCCCACCATTTGCTCCATTGCAGAGGATGCCCTGTATTCTGTTCCCACAGCCCTGAGGGAGGCGTCATTGGCTCTGGGAGCAACCCCGCTTGAAACCATTGCAAAGGTTGTCGTTCCGGCAGGGATTTCCGGTATCAGTACGGCAATTATTCTGGGCATGAGCCGGGCTATCGGAGAAACGATGGTGGTGCTGATGGTCGCTGGTGGAGCTGCCATGCTGCCGGAATCGATTTTTGATCCTGTGCGGCCCATGCCCGCCAGCATTGCTGCGGAAATGGCTGAGGCACCCTTCAGGGGGGAGCATTACCATGCACTTTTTGCCATTGGTATCACGCTCTTTCTGTTTACCCTGGCGTTCAACCTTGTGGCCGATGCCATTTCCAACCGATATCAGCAGAAGGGGGAGGCGTCTTTGTGAAAAATGCTGGGAATAAGGTTTTGGAAGACATTTCAGGAGAGGTTTTTTCCCGTTCGGACTTGAGTCCAGGCCTTTTTGTTAACGGTACAGGCCTGATTCGTCGCAGACGGGTACAGAGTTTCTGGTTCGGGTGCTTTCGGTTGGCAGCTCTTGTTAACGGTTTTGCCCTGTGTACCATTCTGTATTTCATGGTTTCCAGGGGATGGCGGGCGATTACATGGGATTTTTTGACCCTGCCTCCACGGGATGCCATGACGGCTGGCGGTATTTTTCCCTGTATTATCGGAACAATGGGGCTGGCATTGGGTGCCCTTCTGGTGGCTTTGCCCATCGGTGTCGCCTCGGCGATTTATTTGAATGAATATGCCAGTACGGGAAAAATCATGCGCATTATCCGTTTGGGGATCAGCAACCTTGCGGGTGTGCCCTCGGTTGTTTTTGGGCTTTTTGGGCTGGCTTTTTTCTGCATTCTTCTGGATATGGGGGTCAGTCTTGCGGCAGGCGCCCTGACCCTGGGGGTCATGACCCTGCCCGTAATCATCGGTGCAACGGAAGAGGCCTTAAAAGCTGTACCCAGTACCTACAGGGAAGCCTCTCTGGGGCTTGGGGCAACCCAGTGGCAGACCATCTGGCGTGTGGTATTGCCATCGGCCCTGCCCGGTATTCTTACGGGAGCCATTCTGGGCCTTAGCCGGGCTGCGGGGGAAACGGCTCCGATCATGTTCACGGCGGCAGTATTTTTTACGCCGAAGATACCGTCTTCCATCATGGATGAGGTGATGGCCCTTCCCTACCACATCTATGTCCTTGCGACTGCAGGGACGAATATCGAGCTGACCCGGCCTCTCCAGTATGGTACGGCCCTTGTGCTCATTGCTCTGGTGCTTGGTATGAATTCTGTGGCCATCTTCTACCGGTCGCGTCTGCGGCGCAGGATGCGGTGAGGGGAATTTTTATGAAGGTATCGGATGAAGGAAGAGCCATGGAAAGCAAGTGGAAGATGCAGGCCCGGGGACTGGATTTTTATTACGGATCCTTTCAGGCCCTTTACGGTATTGATCTCGCCTTCCGGGAACGGGAGGTAACTGCCCTGATCGGGCCTTCCGGATGTGGAAAGAGTACCTTCCTGCGCTGCTTAAATCGCATGAACGATCTGATTCCCGTCAGCAGGGTGGAGGGGGAAGTGCTGCTGGGCGATCAGAATATCTATGCCCCTTCCGTGGATGTGGTGCGTCTGCGGCGTCGAATCGGTATGGTATTCCAGAAGCCCAACCCCTTTCCCAAGACTATTTTTGAGAATGTGGCTTATGGTCTGCGGGTTAACGGTATCCGGGACAGGAATGCCATTGCGGATCAGGTAGAAAAAAGTCTGCGGCATGCGGCTCTTTGGGAGGAGGTGAAGGACCGTCTCCATGAGTCGGCTCTGGGGATGAGTGGAGGGCAGCAGCAGCGTCTGTGCATCGCCCGTGCCCTGGCTGTGGAGCCAGAGGTGCTGCTCATGGATGAACCTGCTTCTGCCCTGGATCCTCTGGCCACCCAGAAGATTGAAGAACTGATCCATGAGCTGAAAAAGGATTACTCAATTATTATTGTGACCCACAACATGCAGCAGGCGGCAAGGGTTTCTGATGTGACAGCCTTTTTTTACATGGGGCGCATTATTGAAACCGGTGAGACCGATGCGATTTTCACAAATCCGAAGAACAAACAAACGGAAGATTACATCACCGGTCGTTTCGGGTGATGGAGAAAGGAATAAAAAAATGGGTTTATTTCTTCATCATGAACTGGAACGCCTGAAGAAAACGCTCCTTTCCCTTGGAACCATGGTGGAAGACCGGGTGCACAGAGCCAGCGCTGCCATTATGGGTATGGATGCGGATCTTGCCCGAAAGGTGGTGGGTTCAGACCATGAAATTGATGACATGGAAGTGGAAGTGGAAGAGGAGTGTCTGAAGATTATCGCCCTCTACCAGCCTGTTGCCGTGGATCTTCGTTTTCTGGTATGTGTAATCAAAATCAACAATGATCTTGAGCGGATTGCGGATCTGGCGGTAAATATTGGCCGCAGGGTGGTTACCATGGCAGATGCCGGAAACGGTGTACCCTTTTACGATTACAGGAACATGACCGCCAAGGCCGGTGAAATGCTGAAAAAAAGTCTGGATGCCTTCGTCAATATGGATGCGTCTCTGGCCAACCTGGTACGGGCCATGGATGATGAGGTGGATCTGATGAAAAATGAGGTCTACGATAAGGTAAAGCGTGCCCTGCGGGAGCGTCCGGAAGATGTGAGTTATCTGATCAATATGTTTCTCATTTCACGGCATCTGGAGCGCATTGCGGATCATGCCACCAATATTGCGGAAGAAGTGATTTATGTGATTGAGGGCCAGATTGTGCGGCACAGTGTGGCCAGACCGTGAAGGGAGCCTGTGCATGGTGAAGGAGAGCATTCTTGTGGTGGATGATGAGGAAGATATTCTGGAACTCATCCGCTACAATTTGAGCCGGGAAGGGTATGGTGTTCTTCTGGCCACAACGGGAGAGGAGGCACTGCGTCTTGTGAAAAATGACTCTCCGGATCTCATGGTGCTGGATCTCATGCTGCCCGGAGTCGATGGCCTGGAAGTCACGCGTCGAATTCGCAGGCAGGCGAAGGGGGGAAGCATTCCCATTGTCATGCTTACGGCTAAGGGGGAAGAGGCCGATGTGGTGTCGGGTCTGGAACTGGGAGCCGACGATTATGTTACCAAGCCTTTCAGCCCCCGTATTCTGATTGCCCGCATCCGTTCCGTATTGAGACGTCGGCAGCTTCTGGCTGCGGAGTCTGCCGGGGATGGGGAAGGCGTTCTTGAAAAGGCTGGGTTGTCCATTCATCCGGGACGCCATGAGGTGAGAATGGATGGCCTGCTTTTGCCCCTGACCTGGTCGGAATTTCAGATTCTTCATTTTCTGGCGCGGCGGCCTGGATGGGTGTTTACCCGCACCCAGATTGTGGATGCGATCCACGGGGACAATTATCCTGTGACCGATCGGAGTGTGGATGTGCAGATTGTGGGCCTTCGGAAGAAACTTGGCGAACATGGAAAACGCATCGAAACGGTTCGGGGTGTGGGGTACCGTTTCAGGGAGTAAGGCATGGTAAAGAACAGACCACTTTTGTGGCAATTGTATCCTTCCTATCTTCTGGTGATTCTTGTGGGCCTTGTGGCGGTGAGTCTGTATGCCGCTGGTACCATGAAGACTTTTTTTATGGAAAAGACCCAGGAAGAGCTTCTGGCCAAGGCGTACATCATGAGATCCAGGATGTTTTTTCTGCTGGCTTCGGAGCAGTATGCAGAGGTGGACAAGGTCTGCAAGGAAGCAGGGGGAGCGGCACAGACCCGTTTTACTGTGATGCTGCCATCGGGTGAAGTTATCGGGGATACGCAGGAAAACCCTGAAGTTATGGAAAATCACAGGGAAAGGCTGGAAATGGTTCAGGCGATTTCCGGTGGGGTCGGGGTGGTTTCCCGGTACTCAGAAACCCTGAAACATTCCATGATGTATGTCGCCATTCCTTTGGAGCATTCGGGAAGTCTTGTCGGAGTGCTGCGGGCAGCCGTGCCCCTGACGGCCATTGATACAGCGATCCGTGGTCTGCATGTGAGAATTTTTGCCTGTGGCTTTCTGGTGCTGGTGCTGGCAGCCTTTCTTTCCTGGTTTATTTCCCGCAAGATTGCCAGACCTCTCTTTTTTCTGCGGGAGGGTGCCCATCGTTTTGCCCGGGGAGATCTTTCCCACCGTCTTTTTGTGCCCCGAATTGAGGAAATGGCAGCCCTTGCCGATGCCATGAATCAGATGGCGGGGGAGCTGGATGATCGTATCCGCATGGTGGTGAGGCAGCGCAATGAGCTGGAGGCCGTATTGTCCAGCATGGAAGAAGGGGTGATCGCCCTGGATGGAGAGGCCCGCATTCTGCGCATGAATGGTGCCGCTGCACGGATGTTTCAGGTGAATGCCACCACCTATGTCCACAGAGGGGTGCAGGAAGTGGTTCGAAATCTGGACGTGCTGCGTTTTGTGGACAAGGCCCTTGCCGCAGACAGTGCCGTGGAAGCGGATATGGATCTGCACCAGTACGGCAGCAAGGTGGTACATGCCCACAGTTCTCCCTTGAGGGACGGGAGTGAAGCGCGTATCGGCACCTTGTTTGTCATCCAGGATGTGACCCAGTTACGCCGTCTGGAACATATGCGCAGGGATTTTGTGGCCAATGTTTCCCATGAGATTAAAACGCCTCTGACCTCTATCAAGGGGTTTGTGGAGAATCTCCGTGAAGAGGGGCAGACCGATCCCCAGGAAGCCCAGCGTTTTCTGGCCATCATTGACCGGAATGTGCACCGCCTGATTGTTCTTGTGGATGATCTTCTGAAACTGTCCACCATTGAGCAGGAATCAGAAAACAGGGATCTGCTTCTTGAGGAAAAATCCTTGAGGGAGGTTCTTTCTTCGGCCATTCAGCTTTGTCAGCCTAAAATTGAGGAAAAAAAAGTTACTGTGCTGCTGGAATGCGCAGAGGATCTTAAAGTGGCTATGGATGCTACTCTGATGGAACATGCGGCGGTGAATCTTTTGGACAATGCTCTGAAGTATTCTCCTGAAGAAAGCCGTATCCATATAGCGGCTGTCCAGGAGGGGAGCTTTGTTCGTATCTCTTTTGCCGACAGCGGTATGGGCATTGCCGAAGAGCATCTGCCCCGGCTCTTTGAACGTTTTTATCGGGTGGACAAGGCCAGAAGCCGCAAGCTCGGGGGGACAGGTCTGGGGCTTGCCATCGTCAAGCACATCATGAATGCCCATGGTGGCAAGGTGCTGGTGCACAGCCGTCTGGGGGAGGGCAGTGTTTTTACCCTCTATCTGCCGTTTTAAGCCGTGCTGTTGCGGGTGATGTTCTTGTGTTCTCTGAAAATTTGGATATGATACCCTGAGACTGTGATGCGGTCTGTCGGAGGATCAATGACGGAACTTTTCAATGAGAACAGGTAGGGCCAGACCCCATGGATCTTGAAACACTCAAGGCAAAATTCAAGGACAGATCCGTTGCGGATATCAAGGATATCAATCTGGCGCTGAGGGCAACTCCTTTTCTTGTAAGGGAGGTTATTCGCCTGGAGGAAGCCCTTGTGGATGCCGATCGGCGTATTGAGCACATGGGGGGGCTGTTGCGGCGCAGTCCGCCCAGTGAGCGGGAGGGACAGAAGGATGAAGCTTCATGGAAAATATGGACGGACGAGAGGAAAAACCGTCTGTATATCCAGCTTTTTGGTAAGCTCGAAAAACGTTCGGCAAAATTGATTTCCAATGCCATTCTGTCTGTGATGGAAAATCTGTCGCCTGGTTTTGCCGTGGTGCTGGATGTCCGGAAAATTTCTTCGGATATTGACTCCAGAACCCTTTTTTATTTTCGTAAAACAGCCTATGCCTTTGCCCTGGTGCGTTCTCACCCCATTGTCCGGGTTATGGAGGAAGGGCAGAAAATGGCCTTTCTTTTTGAGCCCCAGGAAGGTTGCCCGCCCGTCTCCCGTGTACGGGATGTTCTTCGGGTGCGCAGTGTTGAAGAAGCGGATCATCTTCTGGACAACCTCGGAAGGCATCTGCGTGCCTGACCCTCTGTAAACAGGCTAGGGAGGTTTTTTTTGGATCCTCTTCTGGAGGCGGATCGGGTTCTTTCCGGAGAGAGAATTTCCGATGCCTTTTTTCTTGATGTGCTGGGAACGGAACCGTCCCGGACAGCCCTTCTTCTTGCGGCGACAGACCGTATCCGCAGGGCTTTTTTCGGGGATACGGTAAGGCTTTGTGCCATTTGCAACGGAAAATCGGGACGCTGTTCCGAGGACTGTTGTTTCTGCTCCCAATCCGCCCATGTGCATACCGATATCCCGGTGTATCCGTTGCTGTCCGAAGAAAAACTGGCGGAAGGCGCTCGGATGGCAGCCTTTTATCCCCTGGATCGTTACAGCGTTGTGACCAGTGGCCGGGGGCTGGAAGGCCGGGATCTGGAAGCCCTCATTACCGCCTATGCGGGGTTTCCCCAGGGTGAGCTTTCCTATTGTGCCTCTCTGGGAATCCTGGAGGAGGAAGATCTGCGGCGTTTGAAGGCGGCAGGAGTGAGCCGCTACCACCACAACCTGGAGACCGCTCCTTCCCTTTTTTCTTCCATTTGCAGCACCCACAGTTATGCCGAGCGTTTGCAGACCCTTGCCGCAGCCAAGCGTGCCGGGCTTGAGGTCTGCTCCGGCGGTATCTTTGGGCTGGGTGAAAGCGATGCACAGATTCTTGAGTTTGCAAAAATCCTGGAAAACCTGAATGTGGATGCCATTCCCATAAATTTTCTTGTGCCCATTGCGGGTACGGCCATGGAGGCCTCTTCTTTTCTGTCGCCTCTCCGCTGTCTGAAGATTGTGGCAGCCTTCCGGTTTCTTCTCCCCCGAACGCCCCTTATCATCTGCGGCGGCAGGGAACAGAATTTTGCTTCCCTTCAGGCCCTTGTTTTTTCCGCAGGGGCTACGGGACTTATGACCGGAGATTTTCTCACGACTCCGGGACGGGCTATGGAGAGGGATCTTGCCATGCTGAAGGATGGGGAATGGCAGATTCTTCAAAAATAACTTTTTGCAAGGAGGTTTCTGATGAGCATTGAGCGTGTGGTGATGGCCTTTGCCGGAAGCATGATCCTGCTTTCCCTTCTCCTTTCCTGGGGCCACAGTCCCTACTGGTTGTGGTTTACTGCCTTTGTAGGGGGCAATCTGGTACAGGCGGCCTTTACGGGTTTTTGTCCCCTTGCCATTGTTCTGCGTTTTCTGGGACTTAAGCCTGGAACGGCCTTTGAGAAAAAATCCTGATACCTGCTTATACCCTCAAGGCCTGATCTGAATTGTTGTGGATCAGGCTTTTTTTTATCTGGCTTCCTGGTTTACGGTGCCCCCGCATCCCAGTTCTCCCCCAGAGTGGACTTTCTGTTCGGAATTACTTGACCACGCCTCCCCTCCCTTTTATAACTACACATTAATTTTATTAAATCAGATGCTGCGGACTTTCTTACTAGGTGCCGCAGAGCATAATGTGCAGCCTCTTTATTTTGATGCGGAACGCTGTTTTGTTTTGGTCGGGAGGTTTCTGTCATGAAGGAAAAAAAACGGGTACCAGGAATCCGGATAGCGGGATTGCTATGCTGCATGTCACTGTTTCCCTTCTTTGCCCAGGGAAAGCCCCTGCATATCACCGCGCCCCATACCCAGGCCATGTACCAGGCTCAAAGTTGGGAAAACGGTGGCGAAGGGCTGACGGAGGGCTGGGTGTGCGGCACAGATGCACTGACGGTGGCGGCTTCCGTGATCCATCGTCTTAAAACGGCAGCGCATGCTATCCGGGAAGGTCGAGAGGCCGTGGTGCGTGCCCATAATGATGCCCAGATGGCCGCTTCCCGTGTTCAGGAAACCTTCAGCGGTTTCAGTTCTGCCCAGGTGGATGTCCTTCTGGAAGGTGCCATGCTGAAAAACGGACGTTCTTTTCAGGAGTGTCTGGGAGACCTGTACCAGATTGACCAGCAGTGGGGGGAGCAGTTTACCCGTGGTGAGGACATCTGGGATATCCGCCCCGATCCGAGACGTTATACCCTTTCGGAGGGAGGCGGACATCACAGGGAGGGAATGCGTTTTACCCGTCAGAAGGAAGGCGCACGGCTGGTATGGGAGCTTCTCGACTGTTTCACTGTGGAGGAGATGCAAAAAATGCAGACGGCCATGAAAACAGCCTGGGAAGAAGCCCTGCGTGAACGGGATGCCTGGGAAAAGGACATCCGGCGCATTGTCCGCCATCATGCTGGTACGGCCCCCAAAACAGGAGAATAGGATACCATGACCCTGAAACGGCTTTGTTTGTTTCTGTTTCCTGCCTTTCTGTTTTTCTTTGCAGGCTTGCCCCATGCCCGTGAAAATCAGGATCGGCTTGGTGAAATCCGGCGCATTCAGGCCATGCTGGCCGTTTCCTGTGATCCAGCCCTTGAAGAGATACAGGATCTCATTGAAAAGGGCAGCCGCTATCATATGCAGGAAAGGCGGCGTCTGCACAGCTATGCGGCCCTTGTGGAAAAGCACAGGGATCTGGTTGCCCCGTTTGTCCTGGCTTCTGACCCGGTTCAGGGGGTTGATGCGGGGGTGTTCAGAAAGCGTTTTGATGCACTCCGGGAGCAGGCCAGATCCCTTCAGCTTTTAAGAAAAGCGGATTTTGGTGACCTCCCTGAGGGGCTTTCCATGGCAGCCGCAGCCGCAACGGGTGGAGATCCGGAGGGGGTGGGGCAGGCTATCTTTTATTATGAGGATCAGCCTCTTGAAAAGGGGGAGGCAGCTCGTATCCCCGGACTTGGGGAAGGCGCCACGCAAAAGGATGGCATTCAGTATTTTGAAAGAGAAATGGTTCTGCTGGAAGAAGACTGGGGCAGGGCCCGCAGAAAATACCTCGAGGACTGGTCTGCATCCGAGGAGGTGAGGGAAACCTACAGACTGCTTGATGCACTGGCTCTGGAGATGACGGAGGAAATCCGGCCGACTTATGAGGCCGTTCTTAAAACTCTGGGGGAGCGTTACGACAGTGGCCATTATGCCCATTGTCTGGGATGGAAAACCGGAATCTGGCGCTATCAAATTAAAAAGGATGTTGGCGTACTGGAAGCTCTGCTTCCCTACTCTCCGGGGACTCCGGATACCTTCTGGGAAATTCCCGGAACCGGTTTCCGTTTTCCCGAACCCGTAAAACTTCCGCCCATTGCACTGGCCGAGATCCCTGAGGATTTTCCCTTGGATCTGGGATTGAAACGCAATGGGCAGGCCCATCTTGCTTTGGGAATTGAACAGCAGAAGCTGAAGGCCAAGGCGGGAAGGGAAGGTGTGATGGCTGCGGGAGCCTATCTCGCAAGTTTTGTGGGACTGGAGGGCGTTGCCGATCAGGCCGTTGGAGAAGCTTTCAATGTTTTCCACGGAGTTGTGGAAGGGTTCGCTTCCCCTGTCCATCTGGTGCAGGGCATTGGTACCATTTTCACCATGGATTTTGATGAGCTGAGTCACTGGGTGGTGGGTTCCACTCCCTGGTCGGATCGCCCGGGGCCGGGTGAGACCCTTATCGAAATCGGAGGCATGACGCTCAGTGCCATCTATGAGACGACACACGGTGCCGCCATGGGGATGGTCAATGTTCTGTCCGGCGAGCCGGATGATACCATCAGTGCAGAAAACTTCAAAAACTGGACAGTTTATGCGGATCGGGCGGAATCGGCCCGTGAAGCGGTGACGGCCCTTGAAAAATTTGTTGGAAATGCTCTGGCCGACCTTGCCACAGGCTACATTTTAAGTTCGGCAAAGGCGGCAAGGGTTGCTGAGGATGCGGCGCAGACGGCGGCGGATATGTCCCGGGCTACAAGCAGGGTTTCAAAGCTGGATGATGCCGCACGGCTGCGCCTTGCCGGGAAGGTGGAGGATATCCCCACCCAGACCATGGTGGACGATCTTGGACGCAAGCTTGCCGCATCCCAGGAGGATTTGAAAAAAGCCTTCTCTGAGACCCTCAATCCTCCTCCAAGAACTATCCCCTATTCAAAGGAAATGCTTCCGGATGCGGACGATCTTCTCAGAAGAGTGGGAGAATCCACGGACAGGGGGGGAATGAATGCCTATCTCCGTCTCAATGACGATGTGGGGATCAAGGTTGGCCATAAGAGCCAGATCAAGATGTCCGCTGACACCCTTGATGATGCCGGACGCATGAAGCTTGCCGAAATGAGCAGCGCCCGCGATCTTGATGACGCCGGTCGCCGTTTTCTTCAGGAGGCCACCCAGGATTCCTCCATTGCCCGTCTTCCCCAGATCAAGGAGCGTTTTTACATTGTGGAGGATCCTGTTTTCGGTTCCCGGCGTTTTGACAGTCTGGCGGATATTCCCGATGGCAGCCGTTACCGTGTGGCGGATGTGATGGAAAACATTCCCCCATCCAGCCATGCGGCCACCCTTGCGCGCAACAATCAGCTTACCGAGGGGCATCTCAGGGCTTACGAAGCTTTCATGCGGGATCTGAACAACAAGGGCTATATCTGGCCGGACAACAAATTGGAAAATTTTGCCTTTGAAGCCATTGATGCGTCTGCTGGGCGTTACAGGGTTGTTCCTATGGATACGGGAGGGGTGTACAAGCTTGGAGATCTGCCTCCGGGAACCGATGCCGGAGATCTGGCCCGTAAAATTCAGACCGCCTATTCCAAAGCCTATGAGGCTCCGGGGATGGATACCCCGATCAACAAGATCTATGCCTTTCTTCAGGAGGGCGGGAAACAGGGAATTCCCATGGAGATTCTCGAAGATCTGGATCGTTTCACCGGGGTACAGAAAATTAACAGCAGCGCCTTTGGACATGCGACGACCTGGGGAAGCGGACTTCGGATTTCTTCACCGAATCAGCCCTGGGCCAGTACCTATGGGCAGCTTGCCGGTCAGACCGATGATGCGATCCGGGAGGCACTGGAGCAGGCCACATCTGCCAGTCTGGCGAAGAATCCTGCATGGGTGAAGGCGGAGCAGCTTTATCAGGAGCAAAAAGGATTGATGGCCCAGTTCAATGGTAAAATGGAGGAAGCCCTGAGGGTGCTGGATGACATGGCTACGAGGCAGGCGGCAGAAACCCTGGCAGAAAGCAGCGGCAAGTCCGTCATCAACCCCCTTCTGGCGGCAGCCGCCCAGCAACTGGCGGTGGAAGTCAGCAAGGCTTCCGAGCTGGGTCTCTGTCTGTCTGTGAAACAGCAGGTGCTTGCGGGAAAAGTGGCGGACTGGCTTAGGGATGCCTGGAAAAAATGTATCGAGCTGGGGTATGCCGAGGCACTGGCCCAATAGGGACGGAGGAGAAGATGCAACATAGACTGCATACTGGCATACCGGTTCTTCTGATCCTGTTTTTCTGTTCTTTTTCCCTCGTCTGGGCGGGGGAGAATCCGGCAGGAGAAGAAAGTCCCGGGGAATTTGTGGCACGCAAGCAGCGGGAGATGGCGCAGCATCTGAAAGACCTTCAGGATGCTTATCGGAGCTGCTGTGCTGCGGAAGAGTTGTCACGGCCTGATCCGGTGAGTCTGGAGGCCATTCAGGAAGCCCTCCCCAAACCCAGAGAGCTTCGTTTTATCTTCAACCGCTCCGGCCCGGAAGGTCAGCCAGTTTCCAGGGAACCTTTTAAAAAAGAGGAAGGGGTAAGGTCTCTGCCCGGCAAGCTGGGAGAACCTTTCATTAATACGCCTTTTCCCCTTTCCGGAGGAAGAAGCCGCACACAGGCCGGGGCCATCAGGGTTGCCCAGGATGCCCTTTCCGGAGAACTGCTGGGACTGAATACCCGTTTTACCCTTTCCGGATGGTCTGGAACCCTTCTTATCGAACAGCCTCTTGAAAAATGCTGTACCGCTTTCAAACCGTACAGCGATGATCCCAGTTATACCGGATCGTATCACACACCGAGTGGCATGTGGCTTCGGGGACTCTGTACAGGGTTTGCCAAGTCCGGTGCGCCTTACTATCACCCCCTTGAGATCAATCTGCTTGCTTCTGGAGAAGATGTGGTGAATTTCAGACTGAAAACCTCCGGACTCAGCGTAGCCCCTTCCGGAGGCGATATCCGGTTCAGCGGTTCCGGTCTTGCATTTCTTTCCGGAGAAATCGGCGAGAGCTTCCGTCAGGAAGGGGGAGAGATTCAGGAATGTTACCGGATGGTGAACCTTCGGGCAGACGGAGGAGATGCTGGCGCTGTCTATGGTGGAAACGGAAGTACATCTCATGGAAAGCGTTTCTCTGCGCCTCAATCTACAGGCATGCAGAAGAAAGAGGTTTTTTTTGATGTATTCCGGTTTAAGGGGATTTTCTTTGAAGGGCAGGAATATACCCGTTCGGGAAGCATGATGGGTTCAACAGATCTTTTTTCTCCCAGAGGGCAGCCCTTCAATGCCCTCACCCTTCTGCCTCCGCTTCTTCTCATTGAGCATGGTGGAGATCGGGTGGGAAGCTCTGTGCAGCAGAAGGTTCCGGCAGACGGGGGTGCTTTGGGACTTTCTCCCGTACCTTTCAAATATGAGCACATTGAAGGATCTTCTGTGCTGCTCTCCCAGCAGGGCAGGATTGCACCCCAGGGGACTCCCGGAAAAACGGCCTTCCGCCTTAGTCTCGGGCAGGGTACATGGTTTCTGAACGGCGATATTACCACCAACCTGTATGCCATGGAGCTGGACAGCGCCATGGAAAAATCCCTTGTCGCCCTCGGCAGGACACATCCCGTGCGTATCCGGGTGGCGGGGCCGGCCAATCTGGAGACCTACAGAATTCAATGGCAGGGAAAGGGATGGCTTAAAGCCAGTACGGCTTTTGTGCGTCAGGGAGAGTTCTGGATCGCTGAAAATGAAATCCGGATTCAGGATGACAACCTTATGGGGAAGGTCGTGACGCTGGGTGTGCAGGCCAGCAGAAGCCAGGAACCCCGACCTTCAGGACGTGACTTGCGGGGGCTGAACCAGCTGGTATGGGAGGCCCGTTTTCAGGTGGTTCCCGGTATTGGCGATCTGGGGCTGGAGCTGGCGGCCAAGGGCCAGATGCCCACGGACAGGGGGGTGGATCTTTTTTTTCCAAACCATCTGGAGCAGGGCATGAGCGTATGGGCACTTCCCGTATTTCGTGATGCCGGGGGGCGTTCCCTGCCTCCGGATGTTCAGGAAGGCCTTAAAAAAGTTCCTGTCCGTCTGCACAGTGATGCTCCCATGGTTTTAAGAATGGTGAATGGCCTGACGGGGCAGGTGACAGGCCAGGTCGGCAGTGCCGGACTTGTGGCGGAGATCACAGAGCAGGATGCAATTCAGTCCGGTATGGTTCTGCCCCTTGCCAGGAAGGATCTGCGCTCCCGAAAGGTTCAGGTGAATGTCAATCAGCTTTTGCTTTACCGCAATGCCCCTGAGGGCAGAAAAGTCCCCTGGCGCTTGCAGGTCGTCGGCTCAGCGGACATGGGGGAGAGCCAGGCGGTGTGGCATACCGGAGGCGGCAGGATGTTAAAACCTTTTGTCCGGGGAGGAGACGGGCACTGGATCAGTTCCCTTGAGACATCGGAGTCTGTCACGGGGGTGGAGATTCTGCGCAAGGGCTTTGTGCTGGCCCGTCTTCCTGTGGAAAACGAAGGGAGGCGTGGGTTCATTCCGCCCCAGGCCTCCATCCGCATGTTGCCGATCCGTGTTCCGGGCACCCTTGTGGATACGGTTACCCCTGTGGATATGGGCAGCCTGATGAGCTTAAGCGAGTGCCGGGATCAGCTGCGTCTCAATTACCCCGGGGTGTATGCCACAGCAGGCAATGATACCCTGAATGCGGTGTGCCGTCCCCAGAGGGAGGCGGACAGGGAAAGAATCCGGGAAGAAAGGGCTTTGCAGAAGGATCAGCAGAAGATTGTCCGGGAGCTGGTCCGGCAGGGGCGTCAGCTTGTGGTTTTCAACGATACCGCTGAACTTTCCGCCGTGATCAACGGTTTTTTCGATCCGGAACGGATGCTTTGCCGGTGGCGGGTGGAAAAGGGGGGATCCCTTGATGTGCGTGAAAAGGAGACCCTGATTCGGAGGGTGGGGCAGGATGGGGTCTGCCAGACCACGCTGGCGGGTTTTGAGGGGGATTTCGATATTGAAGCGCTTGCTGTGGTTGAACTGATCTATGTGCAGCCGGAAAGTATGCCCGGCCAGTTCAGTGGCGGAGCAAGTCAGTTCTCCTCCACGGTCATGGATCGTAACGCTCTGGAAACATGGGTGAAACAATGAGGATTACACAGACAATCCATAGCGGACTCTTCTTTTTCGTCCTCCTGTCCATGCTGCTGCCCTGTCCTGTCAGGGCTGTCAGCCCCTCGGTTCTGGATGAAAGCAGACAGCCGGTTTTCAGCGAAGACTGGAAAGAACAGTTGAAAAACCGTGAACGGCCAACGCCGGAAAGGATTCGTGAGGGCCATCTTACTCCCGGTACCTGGACTGTTGAAATCCTCGACAGCAAGGTTATCCGGGGGCATAACCCGGTAAACAGCGAGGAACCCCTCTATAATTTTACCCTGAACGGTGTGAACTACAGCTTCAATCACCATGTGGTGGAAGATCCGGGACTCATTCTCAAGGTGGCCATTGCCATTGACAGTCAGGGGGCGGCGGGGCTTGACCTGAACAACCCGGAAACGAAAAAGGCTGTGGCACAGCTTGAACAGATCAGCAAGGGCAGTATTTCCATCAATCCTGTTCCCAAGCCCGGCCCGTCTCCGGCTCCCGGCCCCTCTCCTTCCCCGGAACCCGGCCCTGATCCGCTTCCTCCCGTCGTCTGTACTCCCCATACCCTCACATCCGCTTCGGACTTTTTTCAGGTTCCCGTTGGAATTCTCGTGCAGGGGGCAGGGGCGGTTTCCTGTAACCTTGGCAATGCCACGGGGGCGATCCGGGAACTCTACATCCAGAACCCCATGGCAAACTGCGCCACCGGAGGGCGCCTCTTTTTTTCCGACAGTCTTGCCGGTTCTGATGTCCGTATTCTTTCTCCAGGAGCGGGCATGAGCCGCTACAACGGCCCCTGTGGCGATCTCAATGCGGTGGAGGCCATGGGGATCAACCATGAGGCACTGCTCCGTATCGACGGGAAAAATTACCGCCTGCGTTTTTCCACCGCACACGGAGGCCTTGTTCAGGGAATGACTCCCGTACCGCATTCTCTGACCTACCTGAACATCACCGTTTATGATGTTTCCCTGACACCGGAGTGAGGCTGCCATGAACAAAGCATCATCCTGTCTTTCGGCATGTCGTGTCCTTGTGCTTGTTTTTTGCTTTTTTCTGCCCGCCACAGCCCAGGAAATGCGGACTTTCACGCCCATCCGGAGCCGAACCGCACAGTCTTCTCTGCCTGAGGGGGTTCGTGAGATCCAGCCGGCACAGCCTTTGCCCGCAGGTACCCTGGCGCAAACCCTGGAAGCCCTTTCTGAAAGCTGGAACACACCGGAGTTCATGAAGTTTGTTTCCGAAAAATTTTATGGAGCCGCTCGCCTTGGCGACAACATGAACACGTCCACAGCCAAGGATGCCCGTCTTCAGATTGTGGGCGTCCGTAATCCCGCAATTTTGCAGCAGGTGGTAAAGGAAGATGCTGAAGGCGGAAGGCTTCGGGTCTCGACGATTTCCGTGATCGTTGAGAGCCTTACCGAATACAACGATCCCAGGCATGGCTTTATTTCTGCTCCCGGGACCAATGAGCTGGTGATGGATATCATTGAAAAGATGGATTAAGCGAAAAAGGGGCGCACCGTGAAAAAAACACTCTCGCCGCTGCGGGCGGCACTGATGATCGGCGTCTTCCTCCTTTGTCATGTTTCTGCCGTTTCCGGAGCCATTGATGGAGGGTCTTCCTGGTGGGAGGCTTATGATCTTTCCATGCAGGTGGGCGCCAATGCCGCTTATTACCGTTCCAAAGGGCCTGCGGGTTCCTACCGTCACCAGCATGATCAGTATTACAGCAATTTTAATTTTACCTTTGAAAACAATCATAATCCCTACAACCTATCCAGGGGATACGTGAGCGGGGTGTTCAATGACTCTCCCTACCGTGCCGACCGCAACGGACTGCTGGTGGAGCGTATGAACCTGCATCAGGAAAATGGGGAGTATGGCCTGCCCTGGCGACTGGATCTCGGAGACTACCATGCCTTTACCACGGCCCGTACCATGCAGCGGCCGGTAAAGGGCGCACAGGTGGAACTTCAGCCGGGAAAGCTCAGATCCGCCGATACCTCCCTGCTTTTCTTCAGCGGAGGGGTGGCCCAGGATTATACCAATATTCAGTACAATGAGGATCTGTATCAGGGAGCCTCTTTCCTGATGGCATGGCCCGAAAGCCGTCTTTCCTTGAATTATACCCATAACAGTCAGGAACCTGGATCAGGGTTCGGCACCTCAAGGCCTGCCATGCATCAGCATGTCTATGGGGCTGCGTTCCACAGAAAAGGACAGATTGGGGGACAGAATCTGGAGATGGATGTGGAAATCAACCGTTTTGAGGGAGATCGTCTGGAAAAAACGGAAAAAGACCGCACAGAAGGCATGGGCTATTTTTTCTATCTTCGGGGACGGAGTGCAGCAAGCCCTCTGAGCTACAGCTATCGTTTTGAAGACTATGAGCAAAGTTATCTTCCCCGGGGGGCTTCCATTGCATCGGGCAGACGAAGCCATGAGCTTCGGGGTACTTTAAGGGCGGGACAGGCCACCAGTATTGCCCTGCGTCAGCAGTTTTTTCAGGATGCCGCAGGAAAGCCTGAAGAGGCGGATACCCTTGTCAGCGGTGTCAATGTCAGTACCTCTTTTTCAGGGTTTCAGGGGAAAAGAATGAATCTGGCCCTGGACATGTTCCGTCAGACCTATGATGCACCTGCCGCTGAAAGTGAAACCCATGCCCTGAGCAGCACGTTTTCCACACCCCTTCCCGCAGCCATGACGCTCCGGCTCAACGGTGGTTTTCAGGATCTGAACGTCAGGCAGGGGGGGGCTGGGGATCGGGAGCTTTTTCAGTACGGACTGGATGTGAGCCGCTCCCTTGCATTTGCTGAAATAGCGGCCTCCCTTTCTCTGGGCTATCAGTTTGTCAACCTGCGCCAGCAGGGACAGGGATCGCGGGATAGTGGGGTGAACCTTGCCGCCAGCCTGAGCAGGGAGGCCCACCGTTTTCGTTGCAGTTATCGCCATCTGGCCCAGAACCGGGATACGGGACTGGTTGACAATACCTCCAATGTTTTCAGCGCTGCCTATGAATATGTTTACCATCAGCATCAGTTCCGGCTTGAAATGGAAAATTCCCAGCGTCATCCGGAGAACAGCCCCAGCAGCCGGGACACCCGTTTTATGCTGGTATGGAATTTTACCCTGGATCGTCCTGCCTCCGGTATCTCCCGCAGGTTCGAGGAGCTGCCGGTTTCCGCACCAGAGAAAAAAACAGAACAGGTTCAGCTTCTGGATGGGAACAGCCTGGAAGGGCTTTTTCCGGGAAGTGATTTTGACAGGGTTCTGGAGGCCCTTGCAGGTCGGGGGATCCTTGGAGGGGTTCAGGAAGGACGGTTTCGCATCTTTGAGACCCTCTGGTTTGAGGAAATCAGCCAGCGTCAGCGTCTTGTTCTGGAGCGTACAGGCTCCCGCCTGACCCGTGCCGGAATCCTCATTGATCTGGATGCTGTCGGTGAGCCGGAAAGTTTTGAGCACCTTTATGAACGCCTGCGTTCTGTTCTGATCCGGAGATACGGGGCTCCCATCAGTCAGGAGAAAGGGGTTTTTGAACCGGGTATGGCGGATGAACTGAGGGCGGGACGTTTCCTGAGAATCAGTGACTGGCATACCCCGGCGGGCGTTATCCGTCTGGGAATTCCCCGGCGCATGGATGGAAGGATCAGGATTGAGGTGGTGTATGCCTCCTCCTTCCCCCTGTCCGCTATCATGGGGTGGGGTTTTGAGGATATTCAGTAGAAGGATGTGCAAAAAAGAAGGATGGAGGCGGATATGCCGTTTGGGGAGAGTCCAGGTGGGGAGGCCTTGCCGTTCCGGGGCTTATCCTTGCCTATGCCATTATCCTGAGGGGGAGAACAGGCGTACATTTACCCGTACAGCAGTGATCCCATCGTTTTCATGCTGGAGTCCGGGAACGATAGCTGAAGCAACGGTGGAAATAAGCAAAGTTTTTTTCCGCCAGACCCCATGAGAAGGCCGGTCTGGCCCATTTGTCTGGATTGTCCCCGATGACCAGAATCCCGTCAGAAGAGACCCATTCCATCAGAAAGCTTTGTCCGGAGGATCTGAAGGCGGCATGGATTCCGGGACTTTCCGAACCCAGACATCCTGCTGGGGAAAGGGGATTTCAATGCCCTTTTCCCCCAGGGTTTCATAGAGGGCCATGTACAGTTCATGGCAGACCAGGCCCCGCTGTTCCGGTTTTTCAATCCAGCAGAGCAGTTCAAAATTGAGGCTGGAATCCCCGAATCCCCGCAGCCGCACCCTGGGTTCGGGGGCTTTGCATACCCTGGCGTTTTCCCTTGCCACCCCATCCAGCACCTTCACCACCTGCCGGGCATCCGAGCCATAGGCCACCCCCACCTTGATGCGGATACGTGATTTCACCCAGCGCCCGCCGGATTCGTTCACGATCTTGGAGTTGGCCATGACCGCATTGGGAACGATGATTTCCACATCATCGCGGGTCAGCATGCGGGTGGAGCGGATGCCCACCCTGGTGATCTCCCCCCGTTCTCCGGAAGCGAGCACCACATAATCCCCCAGCGTGTAAGGGGCATCGGCGATGATGAAAAATCCGGAAAACAGGTTGGCCAGGGTATCCCTTGCCGCAAAACCCACGGCAATACCGATCACCCCTGCGGAGGCCAGCCAGGCCGTGGCGTCGATGTTCCAGACCTGAAGCAGGGCATAGGAGCCGATGGCGATGATGATGACCGTCATGATGAGATCAAAAAGCGGCAGGGTGCGTTCTTCCACAATGGCAAAACGATCCCGCACCTTGCCGAGAATCTCCAGAAAAACATGGCTGGCCTTTAAAGCCGTGCGCATCAGCTGAAGAATCAGGAGGCTGATGAGAATGCGCACCGTAAGGGTGGTGGCAAACTGTCCCAGAGGGAGGGTATGCAGTGCCGTGACAAGGCTGATGTAGCCCACAAGAAGCCCTGCGACCCCTGCCCCCATGCGCACCAGTTGTCCGAAAAGGTCGGCGTTGGCCTGCCGTGTCAGTTTCAGCCCCCAGAACAGGATGAAATGACGGATCACAAAGGCAAGACTGAAGCCGGTCACGAGGATGACGAGGGCGAGAAGGAGGGGATAGGTGGCGAGGAGATCCCAGAACCCTTCCAGCCAGACGGGCAGCCAGGAGGGGGTGATGATGGTGTGTTCAAGGTTTTCTTCCATGGTGACGGCCTGCTTCTCAAAGGGGGGATGTCAGGGGCACAGGATCCGGAAAAAACGCTGTATGCTCCGGCTTGCCCGGCCCCATCCACCTTCCGAAATGCAGCGGTTCCGGAGCCGGAAAAGCTATACCATATATGGGAAAAGCTGAAAATGGATTGAAATCGGTTTTGGAGCCGGAACCGTGCCGGGCCTTTTTCCCCTGTCCGACTCAGAACAGCGGCCTTTCCCCTGAAGTATCGGGCAGAGAGGTGGCTTAAGAATTCCGGCCGGATCCCTTGTCTTTAAGCCCGGACAGCGGTGATACAGGCCGATGCGGATAAGACATCAGACCTGAACCGTATCCGGCAGGAAAGACGGGTCGGGAAGTTTTTTTTCTTCCGGCCCCTCAGCCTCGGGCATGGCCACTTTCCCCCTTTCGGACTGCTTTCCTGGAACCAGAAAAAAAGCTCCGGCCAGGGCGGTGAAGGGGGCCACGGCCAGAAGTCCGAAACTTCCCAGCATGGTGTTGAGAAACTCCGCTGTCACGTAATTGAGGTTGAGCATGTTGGCCATGGGAATCCCCTGGGCCATAAAGACCATGAGCAGGGAAATGTAGCTGCTGGAGTAGGCCAGAAGCAGGGTGGTGCTCATGGTACCCATGACGGCCCTTCCCACCCGGAAGCCGGAGAACATGGCTTCGCTGCGGGTGATCCGGGGATTCTGGGATACCACCTCCTCCATGCTGGCGGCAATGTCCATGGCGAGATCCATCACCGCACCGGAAGCGGCCATGATGATGGTGGCAAGGAAGATGCGGGTGAGATCCAGATGGGCATAGCCCGTGTACATCAGGGTTTCGGAAAAGGGCTTGATGGCGCCGTGGAGCTTGAAGGCAGGGGCCACAAACAGGGCAAGGAGGGCTGTGCAGGCAAGGCCCAGAAGGCAGCCCGCAAAGGCCGTAACCCCCTTCCGGTTCCATCCGGCCACAAGAAACAGGATGGCGGCACTGAGCAGCATGACCACCAGAAAGGCCGTGACCATGGGATCCCAGCCCTTTAAAAAGCCGGGAATGAGAACTTTCCAGACCATCAGCCCCGTAAAGACAAAGGAAAGCAGGGCCCGCATTCCCGTCCATCCGGCAAAGGCCACCAGCAGCAGGGCAAAGCTCCCCGCAAGGCAGGCCTGCATGTCCAGACGGTAATGGTCCATCACCTGGGCATGGCGGATACGGTCTCCCTCCAGAGTCAGCACCACCAGCACCCGGTCGCCAGCCTGATACAGGCGATCGAGATCCAGTTTGCCAAGAAGATGGTTGCCTGAAGGGGCAAGCTGTCCCCTGAAATCTCCCGACATCATGCGTATGACAAGATTCTGGCTGCCCGTACGCACCATGCCGTACTGATGGAGAAAGGCGTTGTCCACCTCCACCACCTCGCCCCGGCAGCGCAGGGAGTTGGGATCAATGCGTTCTTCAAAACCCGTCGGCAGAAAAAAGAGCAGGAGGGTCAGAAAAAAAAAGAAGCCCACAAGAAGGATTTCGGAGCGGGTCTGGCGTTTCTGCATGGTCGGTCTCCGGTGCTGCGTATTCAGGACAGCAAAGGCAGGGAATGCACGACGCATCCCCTGCCATCTCTTTTTGCTCAACAAGGACTTTGGGGGATCAGAATCCGGCCGCAGCCTGACGGATTTCCCCTGCTTCGGGGGCCGCATCGGCATAGCGGGGGCTGAAGCCCATGGTGGAAAGCAGTTTCTTCCCGAGATCGGACTGGTGGTAGTAGCCGTTGAAGACCTCTTCCCCAACACCCATGGCCGAGGTGATGACCGGTGATCCCGTATGGGAATAGGAGGTCCAGGCAATGCCCGCCTTCTGATTCAGGATGTGGGTGACCTTGATGCTGAAGGGATCATAATCGCCGTACAGAAGGTAGGATTCGCCCTGCCCCTTTTCCCGGAGTCCGGCCATGCTGTGCAGAAAGGCTTCTTTGAGGCTGCGGATTTCGTAATCCTTGAGCCCCATGGGGCCGGTTCCGTCAAACATCAGGCCGAAATTGGCCTCCACCAGGGGAATCATGTCTTCAAAGGAGACATTGCCCTGATGACTTTTTCTGTAGTCCGCAAGCATGTCCTCAAAACGCTGGAAGGAAATTTTCTGATTTTTCAGGATTTCATGGGCAGATTCGTACTGGGTTCCGGCAAAACCGATGCTCATGCCGCCGCATTCATGGTCGCCTGTCACCACAATGAGGGTGTCTTTGGGATGTTTTTTGGCAAAGGCAAGGGCTTCGTCAATGGCCGCATCAAAGGCCAGGGTGTCGTGGATGGTGGCTGCGGCATCGTTGGCATGACTGGCCCAGTCGATCTTGCCGCCTTCCACCATCATGAAAAAGCCTTTGGAATTGTTGAGAAGCTCAATTCCTTTGCGGGTGAATTCCGCAAGGGAGATGTCCTCTCCTGAGGCATCCATGGCGTAGGGAAGGGCTTTGCCATCGGGCAGCTTCGCATTCCAGGCGATGAGTTTCTGGCCCGGTTTTACCTTTTCAAAGGACTTCCGATCCGTGGCGATGGTGTACCCCTTGCTGCGGGCCTTTTCCAGGGCATCGCCCTTGGGTGCCTTGGATTTTTTTCCTTCGGGATCCTTCAGTCCGCCACCGCCGAAATAATCAAATCCGCTGTCCGCAAGATCGTGGGCGATTTCGTGGTACATGCTGCGATGGGACTGGTTGGCGTAAAAGGCCGCAGGTGTTGCGTGATCAATGGAAACGCTGGACACAATGCCCACCTTCATGCCCTTTTCCTTTGCCATCTGCGCGATGCTGCGGACGGGCCTGAGATCCGGCCCCATGCCGATGAAACCGATGTTGGTGGTGAAGCCCGAAGCAAGGGCTGTGGCCGAGGCGGCGGAACCGATGATGAAGCGGTCGTTGGCGTAGGTGGTGGTGACGCCCTGGGCCGGAAAGGTGTTCATGGTCATTTTTACATCGCCATAGGCTTTTCCCTCCATGGCGGCAAGGAAGGCTTCCGGTGCCTGACGGTGGGGAATGCCGAGGCCGTCTCCCACAAACACAAAAACGTATCTGGCGGGTTTTCCCTTGTGCAGGGCTGTGTCTGCCCATGCGGGCAGACCGAGGGATACGAGGCCGCAGATCAGGGCGGAAAACAGCAAGAAAAATCCCTTGCCGCTTCCATTTCCGGAACGAAAAACAGACATGATGGTTCTCCCTATATAAGAATGTCAGGATGAAAAAACTGAGGCATCAGACAACGCCCATGTTACGACAATATTTGAACGCGATGATTTTTGTGTGAGTCCAGAGTTTTACCAGATTTCGCCCCTGGCACCGTGAATCCATGGGAAAACAGGGCAAAAAAAGTAAAAGGCCTTGGAAAAGTGAGATTAACCGCCTGATTTTCCGAAGAACGATCAGGCGGGAGCCTCCTGAATCAGAAAGGGATCAAAAAAGAGTCCGGATAAAGCAGGAATCGTTTTCAGTATCCGGCTTCACATCATTCCCTCCATCGTTTTTTACAGCCCCTGGATTGGGAAGGTAGCTTTTTGTATCCACCACAAGACCCATGCCTTCAGCGATGGATTCCCAGGGAATGAACTTGAAGTTGGGGTTGGAAAAACTGCCGTCCGGATTTGTGTTCCTGCCGTCCTGAATCACAAGAAGGCCCTTGGGAAAGCGTTCCCCCATGGGAACATTCACCACTTCCATGCCGTCACACTCCTCACTGCCGTCAATCCCCCTTCCGTTGTCCACCACCACAAAGCTGCCGATGAAGGCATTGTTTTCCTTGCGCTCATACACGGCAAAGGAATTGGAACCCTGGCTGGAAACCAGCAGATAGCCTTCCCCGCTGGCACCGTAGTAAAGGGCGACCCCCTCGATGTCCGGAACGAGATGGCCGTCCTTTCCGCCAAGCCCCACAGGGGTAAGGGGCAGGGTGGTGTCGGGTTCCGCACCGGTTTTGAATACGCCCACCTCTTCCTGGCAGATGTAGAGAATACCCGCCTCCTGATCCACGGTCAGACCTTCGGCCTGCTCGTCATCCTTGCCGCCGGTGAGATCGATGTCCCGAACGGCCTTCCAGGTGATGGTGCCCGATGCCGTGGGGATCAGCTCCAGCTGACGGACTTTCCAGGTGGCCGCCTGGGTGACAAAGGCGTAGAGTTTTCCACTTGCACGACTCTTGTACAGGGCCAGACCGTAGGGCGTGTCCTCGGAGGGCTCTCCCCCAAAAATAACATCTGCCCCCGGATCCGTGATGTTTCTCAGATAGGGCGCGGATTCCGAGATGGCGTAGATGGCCAGTCTGTCGCCGGTTCTGTCCGAGAAAACGGCAAGATCCAGGGTTTCCTGCCCGACACCGATGGCGTAGGCCACATCCACATTGTTGTAGCGCACATTGCCGGGGTTCACGTTCGCAAGGGTTTCGCCCTTCACCGTATAGATGGAGTAGCCCGCCTTTTTCTGGGAACAGATCACAAGGCTTTTTTCCGGATCCTTGGGATGCACCCAGAAGGCCGGGTCATCGGCATCGCTGCCGCCGGACTCCGGAACCGCGGTTTCCAGAACGGGCCGTACAAGAACGGCGGTGTTGGGTGCAAAATTGATATCACCCGCCGTCATCCGCGCACGGGCCACCATGCTGGCCGAAGCCTGATTCGCGTCGTAAACCCCCTCTCCCGTAAGAAAACCCCAGGCCCATACACTGCCGTCCATGGACTGACGGGCGCTTCTGAAACGGGAAGCCCCATCCGGAGCCCGACCCTGGATACCCATGTCCGCACCTCCGAAAAGCCGGTCACCTGTGCTGCCCGTCCAGCCTGCGGCATCCAGCACGCTGGCTCCCTGGGGCAGGCCGGAGATGGACCCTGTGGCATCCATGTCAAGTTTCGTGCCGGTTGCGGGCGGGGTCTGACTGTACACAAGGAGTACGGAAAAACTTTCCGTAGAGAAAAAACCGCTTTCCGGCATGCGGGAGATCATTGTGGTGGCAGGCGGCACCTCCGCCATTTCCGCACCCTGGGCCTTGATGAGGGCCAGTCCGTTGCCGCCCAGGGTAAAGGAACCGAGGGAAAGCACCTGAAGAATTTCTCCCGCATTCGCCGCCTTGCCGGACACGGCAAGCAGGTGGAGACCGGAAACGGCGGTCATGGGATTGCCCGTCAGTTCCACCCAGGGCAGAAGACCACTTCCTGAAGGGGGCGTGACAAGCATCTCGTTCAAGAGGACAAAGGGCGCTTCCACAAAGTTTTCCCTGCCCGGAGTAACGCGGGCGTTGGGCGGCAGATTGGCCGAAGCCTTGGCCGGATCATAGCGGCGTTCCGTGTTATCCCCCATGTCGATGAGATCCCCGTTGCACCAGGCTTCTGCTGTACTGATGCCGTTTTTTCCCAGAAAGCGGGTGGCGAAATCCGGGTTGGAGGAACTCTGGGTCAGAACCGCAGGAGAATAGACCTTCCCGCTGCCCTTGTCCTGCCAGCTGAGGCTGTCGGTGATACGGGCGTTACCGAGGCTGAGCACGCCCTGGTCATCCGGATCCAGATCCACGCCCGTGGCGATGCCTTCGGCCTGATGCAGCACCATGAACGTGATGGCATCGTGGGGAAAGAGACCGTCCTCATCCACCTTGCCGTCTTTCATCACCCGGAACTCCGGAGCGGGGATGGAGGTGGTGTCCGGATGGCGGTCGGCGTAGGCATCCGGATGGTGAAGCAGCACAAGGCCATTGGCCCCTGCCTGATAGCCGTCAAGTTTTTTGGCGTAAATCACCTTTCCGGGATTATCGCTGCCATCCACGGCAAGAAAGGTGTAACCGTCCAGAGAAACTCCGGGTGCGGCCAGAAGTTCCATGAATTCCAGATTGTCGTTGTTGTCCGGCGGGTTGATGCCGATTTCGTTGAGCAGTACAGCTGCGCTGGCACTCCCCATCCCCATAAGGGCCAGGGTGCTGAGACCTGCACAGAAGGCTCTGATCTGACGCTTCACGTTTTTCTCCTTTGATGAATTGGATATGAATTTGGATATGAAAATAAAAAGCCCCGGACATGGGAAAAGTTTTTTTTCATGCCCGGAAGCAGGGTATGCCCTTATTTTTCCCGGCCCAGAGAAACACTTAAGGCCAGAGAGCGCTGAAGGAGCAGAAAGACGCAGAGGGGCGGCAGCAGGGTCAGAACCGCTCCCGCCATGACCACGCCCCAGTGGGTGGCATCCTGACCTGAGGTCATCATGCGGAGGCCCACCTGCACCATCTGCCTGGAGCCGTCCCGGATGATCACAAGGGGCCAGAGGTACTGGTTCCAGACATAAACGAAATCGATGAGGGCCATGGCGGCGATGACGTTGCGGCTCATGGGCAGCAGAATCCGCAGCATGAAGGCTGCAAGCCCCACCCCGTCCACCCGGGCCGCGTCCACCAGCTCCAGGGGAATCTGGAGAAAATGCTGGCGGAACAGAAAGACGCTGGTGGCGGAAGCCATGAAGGGCACGGTGAGGGCAAAGGCACTGTCCGCCCATCCCAGAGCCGTCACCCGGTCAAAGAGGGCCACGATCATGATTTCCGTGGGCATCATGAGGGTGGTGAGCACAAAGGCGAAAAAAAATCCCCGGAAGGGCAGACGGAAATAGACAAAGGCCGTTGCCGCAAGAAAGGCGGTCAGGGTTTTTCCGAGGGTCACCGTAAAGGCGATGAAAAGGGAGTTTTTCATGTAAAGCCCCAGCCTGTAGGTTTCCCAGGCCAGGCTGTAGTTTTCAGAAGCCGCAGCGCCAAAGGCAAGCTTTGGGGGAAAGGAGAAGATCTGGGCCGGCGTCTGGGTGGAAAAAAGAAGGGCCAGCAGAACCGGAGCCCCCACCACCGCCACCGCAAAAAGGAGCGTGAGATGGGAGAACATGCCTTTCCCCCAGCCCTCCTTCTGCCTGAAACGCGAAAAAAACTTTCTCATTGCCTTCCTCCGTAATGAATGCCCCTTCCATAGGTTCTGAACTTCACCAGGGTGAGAAAGGCCACGGCCCCGAGGAGAAGCACGGACTGGGCGGCGGCACTTCCCGTTTTCAGAAATTCGAAACCATCCCGGTACAGACTGTAGATCATGAGGAGGGTGGCATCGGAAGGCCCGCCCTTTGTGATGAGATCCACCACGGGAAAGACATCAAAGACCGCATACATGAGGTTCACCACCAGAAGAAAAAGGGTCATGGGCGCAAGGAGGGGCAGGAAAACCCGCAGAAGCCGCATCACAGGGCTGGCACCGTCCATGCGTGCGGCTTCCAGCACGTCTCTGGGCAGGCTGGAGAGGGCTGCGAGGTAAAAGATGAGGTTGTAGCCGATGTTCTTCCAGATGGCGGCTCCCACCACCACGGTCATGGCCAGAGCCGGGCTGGCCAGCCAGTCCGGATGACGGCCGAAGAGGGCGTCAAGGCCTGCGTTCACAAGCCCCACCTGGTTGCTGAAAAGAAAAAGAAAGATCACCCCCGCCACAGCGGGAGACAGGGCATAGGGCCAGATGAGAAAGAGACGGTAAAAGCCCCTGCCCCCTTTCACCCCATGCACAAGAAGGGCAAGGAGAAGCCCCAGTCCCATGCCCCCCGTGACGGTGAAAAAGGTGAAGATCAGGGTGGCCTGAAACATTCTCCGGTATCCCGGCTCAAAAAAAAGATCCCGGTAATTGGCAAGGCCGCAGAACTCCTCCCGAAGCCCCAGAAAGGCCACCTGATGAAAGGAAAGGCGCAGGGTCTCCAGAATGGGGCCATATAAAAACACCACGAGGATGAGCAGGGTGGGCAGCAGAAACAGAAGCCCCAGCCATCGGTTTGAGGAAAAGGGTGTGGAAATGTTCATGCGCGCTCCATGCAAAGGGGCGGCTGACTCCAGCCGCCCCACAGTCTCTTTTTCGTGCAGAAAACCCGATTCCGGACGGGCTTCCTATTTCACGGACCGGTTGTAATCCTGAAGGGCCTTATCCGCCCGCGTGTCCGCTTCCTTCAGGGCCTTTTCCACGGGAGTGCCGCTCAGAATCTGCTGCATGGCGTCGGTGATGATGGTGCGGATCTCCGGGAAGGGTCCCAGCAGGGCGCCCTGGGAGGCCCGGTTCACCCGTGTGGAAAGGAGCTGCTCAAAGGCTGCGGTGTAGGCGGGATTTTTTTCAAACCAGCCCTGATGTTTCACCACATCGCAGGAGCTGGTGCGCACGGGGAAATAGCCCGTTCCCTTGTGCCAGCGTACCCCGTTTTCCGTGTTGGTGAGCCAGAGAAGGAAGGTTCTTGCGGCCTCCATTTCTTCGGGGTTTTTGTCCCGCGTCATCCAGATGGAGGCACCGCCCACCACGACACCGTTGCGCTCCATGCCGTCAGGCGCAGGGATGGGCCCGGTTCCCAGGGTATAGCCGTTTTCAAAGGCGGCAGCCTGATGGAAGGTCACATCCGAGGTGGAGGTGATGAGCATACCGGTCTGGCCGGAAACAAAAAGCTTGTTGGCCCCGTCCCAGTCTTCGGGCTTGCCGGAATAGGCGTACAGTCCCTTGTCGTAAAGTTCTTTCCACCAGGTGGCGGTACGGATCATGGCGGGGGAGTCGAGATGGGTTTGGGTGGCCCGTTTGGCCCTGCCGTTTTCATTGTTGGCCAGGAGGGCGGCTCCCTGCATGCTCATCCACTGTTCCACAAACCAGGAATGCAGGGGCCAGGTGATGCCTTTAACCGCTGCTTTGGAGCGTACGATCTGCTCCGCAGCCTTCATGATCTCTCCGTAGGTTTTCGGCGGATTTTCCGGATCCAGGCCCGCCTTGCGGAAGATGTCCTTGTTGTAATAGAGGATAGGGTTGGAGGAGTTCCAGGGAATGGAGTTGAACTGTCCGTCGATGGTGTAATAGTTGGCCACAGGCGGGATATAGTCTTTAAGATCCCGAAGGTCTGAGGCCCCCAGTCCCTGGGCGAAGGGGGTGAAAATCCCGGAATCCAGGGCCATCTGGGTGCCCACTTCAAAGATATGCACCATGTGCGGGGATTTTTTCTGGCGGTGGGCCAGAATGGCGGCGTTGAGGGTGTCCCTGTAGGAGCCCTTGTACTCGGCCTTCACCTCGATCCGGGGATGGGTGAAGTTGAAATCCGCCACCATACGCTCAATAAAGGCGGTGTTTCCGCCTCCCATGGCGTGCCAGAAGGTGACTTCCACCTTTTTGGGTGCGGCGGCGAGAGCGCTTCCCGCCATGACCAGACCCAGAACAACACTGCATGCAGCACGACTCCACTTTCCCATCCGTCTGTCTCCCTGTGACTGTTACGTTTATTTCATGCGGCCGAGGCTGTCCGTGCCGGACTTAAGCATCTGCCGCTTGCCGCATCAAAAAAATAGAAATCCTCTTCCCGCGCATGGAGATGGAGGGTCTCTCCCTCCCGCACCCTGTGGCCGGAAGCCCTGAAGCGCACGGGAATGCCCGCACTTTCCCCATGCACCAGAAGATCACCGCCCAGAGGTTCCAGAAGGCGGACATCCGCAACCATGGCGGATTTCTTGTTTTCGGGGGCTGCGGGCCGCAGATGCTCCGGCCGCACACCCACGGTAAGTTCCTTTTCGCCGTTGAGAATCCGCTGACGCGCGCCTGAAAGCAGGATGCGCCCCCCGTTTTCAAGAAGGACAGAGTCGTGGGCTTCCCGCAGGCCGGAAAAGAAATTCATGGAAGGGGTACCGATGAAGCCCGCCACAAAACGGTTGACCGGGGAAGTGTACAGATCCTTCGGGCAGGCGATCTGCACGATTTTTCCCGCCTCCATCACGGCGATGCGGTCTGCGATGGTCATGGCCTCGGACTGGTCGTGGGTGACATAGACCATGGTGGTGCCCAGGCGGCGCTGGAGTTCCCTGATCTCAATGCGCATCTGCATGCGAAGGGCGGCGTCGAGGTTGGAGAGGGGTTCATCGAGGAGAAAAAGTCTCGGGCTCCGCACAAGGCAGCGGCCCATGGCCACCCGCTGGCGCTGGCCTCCGGACAGGGCCGCAGGCTTTCTCCTGAGAAGATCGGAAAGTCCCAGCATGGCGGCGGTTGTGGCCACAAGGCGCTTGCGCTCGGCTTTGGGGATGCCCCGTGCCCTCAGGGGAAAGGCCATGTTTTCCTCCACACTCATGTGGGGATAGAGGGCATAGCTCTGAAACACCATGGCCACGTTGCGTTTTTCCGGAGACCTGCGGGTGATGTCTTCTCCCCCAAGCCGGAGCGAGCCTGCGTCCGGACTGTCGAGGCCTGCGATGAGGCGCAGCAGCGTGCTCTTGCCGCTTCCCGAAGGCCCGCCGCAGACGAGAAGCTCTCCTGCGGCGATTTCAAGGTTCACTCCGGAAAGCACGGGAAGGCCTCCCAGCTTCTTTTCCACATTCTTCAGAACAAGATCCGTCATGCCATGGCTCCCCTGTGTTGCGAAATAACGATTCCGCCTTCATGCCATGGCCCTGTTCGGATTGTGTTGGGAGTGGATGGATATTGTGTTCGGAATGCAGGGAGGATTCAAAAAAGGATCGGATGCGCTGTCCCTCACCCCGCCCGGTACACCCGCCGTCCCGCCACCCAGGTCTCCCGCACACGGGCAAGGCAGCCCGTTTTGACCACCACGAGATCCGCAGGCCCGTCCGGCCTGAGCTGTCCCGTTCTTCCTTCCGGATCGAGAAAGGAGCCTGGCCCGGAAGTGACCAGACCGAAGGCCTTTTCCAGAGGAATGCCCAGCTTTTTGTGGGCCGCAAAGGGGGTCTGGAGCAGACATTCGGGATAATAGTCGCTGATGAGACCATCGCAGAGTCCTGCGGCCACGGTGTCCGCCGCCGCCAGCTGTCCGCTGCTGGATTTGCCCCGGAAGAGGTTGGGGGCACCCATGAAAACCTTCATGCCTTCTTCCCGTGCGGCCATGGCCGCTTCCATGGAAACGGGAAATTCGCTGGCGCTGACCCCGAGTTCGGCAATAAGCCGGATTTTTTCTTTTGTATCGTCATCATGGCTCATGAAGGGAAGGCCTGAGGAACGGATCTGCTGTGCCATCCGTCCCATGGTCTCCCATCCCGCATCCCGCAGGTCGTTTTTCCGGCGGGCCACCTCAAAAAGCTCCTCTTCACTCACCCCGTGGCTGCGGGTGTAATAATCCCTGTAGGATTCAAAGGTACGGAACTGTCCCTGCCCCGGCGTGTGATCCATGACGGAGACCATGTCGAGAAATCCTGCTTCCAGAAGGTGGCTGAGGGTTTTTCCGGCATCGGGTGTGCCCACTTCGTAGCGACCATGGATTTTGTGCCGCAGGGAGGCCTCTTCCGATGCGGCGAAATGGCGGATGCGGTCTACCAGTTCCAGGGCCGCCTCACTGGCCCGGAGTCCGGCCTCCTCCTGCCCGAAACTCAGGGCATGGCAGAAGGTGGTGATACCGCAGGCCGCAAGCCTGCGATCCAGATTCAGGATGGCAAAATCCGTATCAAAAAAAACACCGGGCCGCATTTCCACACACTTTTCAACGGCATCGGAATGCAGATCCACAAGGCCCGGAAGGATGAAGGCGCCTTCCACATCCACATGCAGATCCGCAGCGGGTTTTTTCCTGCCGCTCACAATTTCAAGGATGCTTTCCCTGTCAAAGACAATGGCCGCATCGGAATGCAGCACCTGCCCGTCAAAGAGCGGGCCTCCATACAGACAGACGGTCTTGCTCATGCCCCTTCTTTCCTTTCCCATTCATCGTTTCTCTCTGCGATATGGCGCAGCAGAAGGGCCGCCGTTTCGCGTACCGGCCCCGTATTGTCCAGAAAAAGATCCGCTTCTGCGAACACGGGCAGGCTCTCCGCCCGGAGGATGCGGTTGCGATAGGCTTCCGTATCCGGTTTTTCGCGGCCCCGGCGGGCCATGCGTTCAAGGCTCACCTCAAGGGGCGTCCAGAGAAAGACCACCAGGGTGGGCTGCCAGCGCAGGCGCAGGGTTTCCACCACATCCCGGCTGACGTTGAGGATCACGGTATCGCCCCTGTCCAGCCAGGTTTTTACCTTGTGGGGAATCCCGTAATACAGGCCGTGGGACTGCCAGAAGATCCAGAAAGCCCCCCTGGCCTCCAGATGAAAAAAGCGGGATTCCGCCACGGGAATGAAGGGTTCAGACGGATGGGAGGGCCGGGTGATCCAGCGCCTCACCGTAGAGAGCCTGCCCAGGGATGCGGGCCAGATCTCTTTCAGGGTCTGTATCACCGTATCCTTGCCGCTGCCCGCATTGCCCGTCATGAGGATGAGGCGGCCCTTCTCCTGTGGCGTTTCCGGATACGGATGATCCGTATGCGGCCCTGGTCTATGCCGCATAACCCGGCTCCACGGGCTGGGCCATTTCCAGGGTGCGGGTGGCCACACTCTGGCGGTCGGCCTCGTCATGGAAGATGCCGATGATGGCCGTGCCCGAAGCTTTTGCTTCGTCAATGAGTTCCCGGACGGTGACACGGTTTCTGGCATCCAGAGAAGCCGTGGGTTCATCGAGAATCATCACGGGCCAGGGCACGGCAAAGCTTCGGGCCAGATTGACGCGCTGCTGTTCGCCCCCGGAAAAGGTGGTGGGTGAAAGGCCCCAGAGCCGCTCGGGTATTCTTAAACGTTCCAGAAGCGTTGCAGCCTTCTCCCGCGCCTTTTTTTCATCCGTTCCCCGCTGCCGCATGGGTTCCATGATCAGATCCAGGGCCGGGATTCTGGGAATCACCCGGAGAAACTGGCTCACATACCCGATGGTTTCCCTGCGCACAGCCATGATCTCGTGTTCAGAAATCCGGGCCATATCCACCTCTTCTCCCCGGTGCCGGATAAGGATCTGACCGGCCTCACAGCGGTAGTTGCCGTAAAGAAGCCGCAGCACCGTGCTTTTGCCCGCACCGGAGCGGCCAGTGAGGGCCAGACATTCTCCGGGAAAAAGATCCATGCAAAAATCGTCCAGCACGGGAATGCGTACTCCGCCCTGGGTGTGCAGCACAAAGGATTTGGACACATCGCAAAGACGTACCTGCCACTCTGGCTTCATGATCTTTCCTTTCATCAGTTTTGCAGCACCGAAGACACGAGGAGCTGGGTATAGGGATGATGGGGATCATCGAGAAGTTGATCCGTCAGTCCCTCTTCCACCACCCGGCCTTCCTTCATCACCATGAGCCTGTGGCAGAGGAGACGGGCCACGGCCAGATCATGGGTGACCATGACCACGGAAAGGCCCAGCTCGGCCACAAGGCTGCGCAGGATGTCGAGAAGCCTTGCCTGCACGGAAACATCCAGCCCGGCCGTGGGCTCATCCATGAACAGGAGGCGGGGCCGGGAAACGAGGTTTCTTGCAATCTGAAGCCTCTGGCGCATCCCTCCGGAAAAATGGGCGGGCAGATGGTCGATGCGGTCTGCGCCGATTTCCATCCTGTCCAGCCATTCTTCGGCAAGGCTCCGGATCCTGCCGTAATGGCGCCAGCCCGATGCCATGAGCCTTTCTCCGATGTTGCCCCCTGCGGAAATGCCCATGCGCAGGCCGTCTGCGGGATTCTGGAAAACCATGCCCATTTCCGTGGTGATGAGTTTTTCCCTGAGGGCCTCGTCCGCCCTGTCGAGACGGATGGTGCCGTTTCGGCCCGTATAATGGATTTCTCCCCGGCTTAAGGGCGAAAAGCCCGCAAGGCAGGCGAGGAGGGTGGATTTTCCGGAACCGGATTCGCCCACCACCCCCAGCACCTCACCGGGCCAGAGGGAAAAATCAATGTCCGCACAGCCCGTAAAGGGCCCGTAAAAGCGGCTGAGGCCCAAAACCCTCAGGATGGGCTGATCCTTTAAAATCGCCGGACTCTCCGGAAAGGCCTGTTCATCACCCGGAAACATCATGCCGCCTCCCGCGCCCTGCGCCGTTTTTCACAAAAATCCGTATCCGAGCAGGTGAAAAGCCTTCCCCCTGCATCATCCACCACAATCTCATCCAGATAGCTGTCTTGTGAGCCGCAGAGGGCGCAGGCCCGCCCCGTTTTTTCCACGGAAAAGGGATGATCCTCGAAATCAAGGCTGATAACCCGGGTATAGGGTGGCACGGCGTAGATGCGTTTTTCCCTTCCGGCTCCGAAAAGCTGAAGGGCGGGCATGAGGTCACACTTTGGGTTGTCGTATTTGGGGATGGGCGAAGGGCTCATCATGTAGCGGCCATTCACCTCCACGGGATAGTCGAAGGTGGTGGCAATGCGGCCATGACGGGCGATGTCCTCGTAAAGCTTCACATAGAGAATCCCGTAGCTTTTCAGGGCGTGGAGCTTGCGTGTTTTCAGCTCGCTGGCCTCGATGAAGCGCAGGGGTTCGGGAATGGGCACCTGATAAACGAGAATCTGGTCTTCCCGGAGCGGGGTTTCGGGAATGCGGTGCCGGGTCTGGATGAGGCTGGCCCTTTCCGTCTCCGTTGTGGTGGCCACACCTGCGGTTTTTTCAAAGAAGCGGCGGATGCTCACGGCGTTGGTGGTGTCGTCCGCTCCCTGATCCATGACCTTCAGCACATCTTCTTTGCCGAGAAGGCTTGCCGTCAGCTGGATGCCCCCCGTACCCCAGCCGTAGGGAAGGGGCATCTCCCGGCTGGCAAAGGGAACCTGATAGCCCGGAATGGCCACGGCCTTGAGAAGGGCGCGGCGGATCATGCGTTTGGTTTCCTCATCCAGATAGGCGAAATTGTAGCCCGGTATCATGCGCTTTCCTTTCTGCTCCGGATTTCTTTTTCTTCCCGCATTCCGTCCCAGTGCTGCTGCCGTTTTTTCAGCTCCAGCACCTCGCTCTGAAAATCCACGTAATGGGGGAGTTTGAGGTGGGAGGTGAACCCGGAGGCCTCCACATTGTCTCCGTGGAGCAGAACAAATTCCTGATCCTGCACAGGGGCTTCCACCCGGCCTTTGCGTTCCGCGTCGCAGAGGGCCAGATCCACAAGGGCCATGCTCATGGCCTTGCGCTCGTTGCCTCCGAAGGAAAGGCCGTATCCGGGCACAAGGCCGGGTCTTTCTTCTCCGCCGTTTTCCGCCGCCGTCATCAGGCACTCGGTGAGGGGAAGTTCTCCGATCACCACGGGAAAGCCCATTTCTTCGGGAAGAAATTCCACGGCGACCCCGCCTGTGCGGATTTCCGCAGCAAAGGGATGGCGGTCGCCCCCATAGCCCCGCTGAAAGGAATAGCCCATGGAGAGAAGAAAGCCCTCATCGGAACGGGCCAGAGCCTGAAGCCTCAGATTCCGGTCTGCGGGAAGGCGCAGGGGGTCGCGGGTGAGGTCAGCGGAGACTCTGGGGCCGGAAGGGGCAGGGGGGAGTGCCTCTTCCCGCAAAAGCCCTTCGGCCCGCAGCAGATCCGCCACCCGTGTCATGGCGGAAAGATCTCCGGAAGAATCCTCGCGAGACGCCTCTCCGGAAATGGAGCGCCCGGTATCGGAGCGGGCCTTTTCCAGAAGGGAAAAATCCAGAAGCCTGTGGGTGTAGTCACAGGTGGAGCCCAGCACCTGACCGCCGGGAATGTCCTTGTAGATGGCGGAAATCCGCCTTTCCACAGCCATGGTGCCGGTTTCTGCGGGAAGGCTCAGGCCAAAGCGCCTCAGGGTGGTGCGGAAGGCGCGGATGAGAAAGGCCGCCTCCACCAGATCGCCCCTGGCCTGTTTGATGGCGATGGCCGCCAGCTCCGGATCATAGAGTCCGCCTTCGGCCATGACCCGGTCCACAGACAGGCCCAGCTGTTCCCGGATCTGATCCACCTCCAGCTCGGGCACATCCCGTCTGCCCCGTCTTTTTTTCCCCAGAAGGGCATGGCTGTTGTCAATGGCCCGTTCTCCGCCCTTTACCGCGACATACATGAACCCACCTCCATCCCTGTGGTGCGGGGCAGGCCCAGAAGCCGGGAGCCGCAGATGAAAAGGCAGTCCATCCCCATGGGAAAGAGGAGGGACCGGGCGTTTCTGTGCTGAAAAAAGGAAGGGGAAAGTCCTGCCATCTGCACCCTTTCCACATTCCGGATGCCGGGCCCGGAAAGTTTCAGCTCCGTCCCTTTGTCAAAGCTTTCCACCTGAATGAGCAGGGTGGCGGAGGTTTCGGGCTGTTCGTGGCTTCCGCAGGAAAGGGCCTCCCAGGGCAGTTCGGCCCGGCCGTCCGTGATCAGGGCAAAGCCCGCCTCTTCCGGATGGGGGGTCAGGGGGCAGCCCGTATGAAAGGAGAGCCACTCCCTGAAATGGGGCAGATCCCGGTCCAGCCAGACCGGGGTGTCTGCATCCAGAAGGGTGAGGCAGAGGCAGGCCAGGGCCGGATGCACGGCATCGGGGCTTCTGAGGGGCAGGTTCAGATCCACGATGCGGCCCGGGCGGCTCATGGCCTCAAGGGTTTTGCGGAACACGGCCTGGGCGTCATGGACGGGATCTTCAAATCCCGGAAGAAGGCTAAGAAAAAATTCGGACAGAGCGGGCATGTCAGTCTCCCCTGACCAGAGTGAAAAAATCCACGCGGGTGGCCGCTGTTTCGGCATCCCGCAGCCGGGCTTTCTTTTTTTGCAGGGCGCTAAGGGGCTGGAGCAGCCCTTTTTCCACCAGATGCCGGGTGCTTTCCTCCTGTACCAGGGCATCGGCCACGGCGGTGACTTCCGCAAGAAAGGCGTTTCGTCCCAGCACATGGCCCGTTCCCCGGACACCGGAGGAGAGCTGAATGGTGCAGCGGGTGACGGTGGCTTCTCCAAGGGCAAAGGGACTGCCATCCCCTGCGATGCGGCCCTGTACCATGACCATGCCCGGCTCAGGCCCCCGGAGCCGGGTGTAGGCGGGGAGTTCCGGGGCAAGGGCTTCCCAGAGGGGCCGGGCCTGGGCCTCTTCCGCTCTGGCCAGAATGCCGTGGCTGTGCTGTCGGACGGTTTGCAGATTCTGCATGGATCAAGGATCCCCTTTCAGATGAAGCGCCGCCGCAGCCGGGTGCAGAGGGTGTCGATGAGGATAACGCTGAGGATGACAAGGATCATCATGGTGCAGACTTCCCTGTAGAGGTAGCCGTTGATCTTGTCGTACATGAGAAAACCGATGCCGCCTGCCCCCACAAAACCAAGGATGGTGGCGCTGCGTACGTTGGACTCAAAACGGAGCAGGCTGTAGCTCACAATGAGGGGCATGACCTGGGGCAGGACGCCGAAGCTCACCACCTGAAGGGGGCTGGCCCCGCAGGCGTTCACCGCTTCCACCTGTCCCGGCTCGATGGCCTCGATGCCTTCACTGATGACCTTGCCGAGGATGCCGAAGGTGTGGATGGCAAGTGCCATGACCCCGGCAAAGGGCCCGAGACCGATCACGGCCACAAAGATGAGGGCCATGACGAATTCGTTAAACCCCCGGCAGAAATCCAGCAGGCGGCGCACGGAAAAGCGCAGGCTGTGGCGCAGGCTCCTTCGGAAGACGGATTCTCCGGGAATGAGGATTTCCAGGGTGTTGGCGGCGGCGAGAATGCTGGCCGGAATGGAGATCAGCACGGCAAAGAGACTGCCCCAGATGGCGATGGCCACGGTTTCGATGAGGGCCTTCAGATAGCCCTTCACCGCCACGGGTGAGGTTTCCGGCGGAAAGAAGCCTCCCCGCTTGCCCGAGGTGAGGCGGGAAAATTCCTCTTCCACAATGCGCTCTTTTTCCGCCTGCGGCATCCGGGCAAGGCGGTCTTCGGAAAGCTTCCGGGCCTCCTGCTGCATCTCCAGGGAAGAGCGGAAGGTATGGCCTGAAGCCGCCTTCTGCCGCATCTCGTTCATGGCCTCCTCATAGGCCATGAGGGCGGGAAAGCGTTCCGCACGCTGCTGCGCATCTTCCATTTCAGAGGCGGTGAGATCCCGGCCAAAAAGATAACTGTAGGCGTTTTCCCGTTTTTCGATGAGAAGGCCGGGCTGGATGCCTGTCCAGATCCAGGAGGCCACCAGCACCACGGCAAGCAGGGTCCAGATACTTGAGGAAAGGGCTTTCTGCGACAGAGGGACGCGGGGGGTGAGTTGTTCCAGGGTGAGGGGCTGGGCCAAAACGATCTCCTTTCATGGAAAAAACAGGCAGTAAGGCAGGGCCGGTGCCAAAAGCACCGGCCATTTTATGCTTTACCCCTTGGCCAGTTCTTTTTTCAGACGATCCATGTAGCGGATCACGTCGTAGGTGCTGTCGTCGGTGTAGATATACCCGCCGTTCTGGAGTTTGTGCAGGCCTTCCTTGTTGGCGTTGAATTTGAGCAGAGCACCGGTGAAGGCGGCCTTGAGGCTTTCGGGCAGGTCTTTTCTTGCCGCCATGGGTGCGCCGGGGATCAGCTCCGAGGTCCAGAGAATCCGGAAATCGTCCCTGGAGACCTGACCCTTTTCGATCATGCGGTCGAGGTCGATGTTGTTGGTGGCGGCCACGTCAATGGCACCGTTTTTGACGGCCAGAATGGACGCCCCGTGGGAGCCGGAGAACTTGATTTCCCTGAAATATCTCTCAGGCTTCACCTTCATGTCCCGCGCAAACAGAATGTTGGGGACAAGGCAGCCCGAGGTGGAGTTGGGATCCGTGAAGGCAAAAACCTTACCCTTGCAGTCTTCCATGTTCTTATATGGAGACTCCTTGCGGACGATGACAATGCCGTAGTATCCGGCTTCCTTTTCCATGTTCAGCTCCAGGGCCAGGGCTTCGGCTCCGGACCGGTCTGCGGCTTCCACATAGGATTTGGGGCCAAAATAGGCGAAATCCAGATTTTTGTGGGACATGGCTGTGATGAGTCCCGCATAATCCGAAGCGCTGACCCCCTGCACCTCAATGCCCAGTGTGGTCTGGAGATGCTGCATGAGGGGCGCAAAACGGGCCACGATGTCCGCACCACCTTCGGTGGGGATGAGACCCACCCGGATTTTTTTGGGCCAGGTGCCGGGATCGGCGGAAACGGTGGAAACACAAAGCCCCCCAAGAAGCATAAGGGCCAGAAGAACGCGCAGCATGGATTTCATGGTACTCCTCCTGATGTTGTGAAAATGTTTTTTTATGTTCGGGTAAGGATCTGCCGGAAGAGCCGGTTCTCTATGGAAAACCCCGTCAGGCATAGGCGCATTCGGGATCCGTTTCCGGCGAAGGCTCCTGGGGCAGATGGCCGTAAATATTTGAAATCATGTCCTCGTTCAGGGATTCTGCGGTACCGTCAAAGACCTTTTTCCCATGGCGCATCCCAACGATTCTGTGCGCATACTCTCTGGCCACGGAAATCTGGTGCAGGTTCACGATAACGGGGATCTTTTTTTCTTCCTGGATGCGGCGCAGGGTGTCCATGACAATGCGGGCGCTTCTGGGGTCAAGGCTGGCGATGGGCTCATCCGCAAGGAAAACTTCCGGCTCCTGGGCCAGAACACGGGCAATGGCCACCCGCTGCTGCTGTCCGCCGGAAAGGGTGTCTGCCCGCTGAAAGGCCAGTTCCGCAATGCCCACCTGACGCAGGCAGTCAAAGGCGATTTCCCGCTCCGAAGCGGGGAATTTCCGGACAGCGGTCATGAGATGGCGAAGGGGCGTGCCGTTAAAGCGCAGTCGGCCCACCAGCACGTTTTCCAGAACCGTAAGGCGGCGCACCAGATGAAACTGCTGGAAGATCATGCCCATGCGCCGCCGTACCTGACGCAGGGATCTGCCGCAGCAGGCGGATACGGGCTCGCCCATGAGGGCGATTTCCCCTTCTGTGGGCGTAACAAGCTGGTTCAGGCAGCGCAGGAAGGTGGATTTTCCCGCACCGGAACATCCGATGACGGCGATAAATTCTTCAGCACCCACATCCAGATCCATGGCATCCAGCGCCCGGACACCACCGGGATAGACCTTGCCGAGGCCCCGCACCCGGATCACCGGTTCTGAAACGGGTTTTGTCTGAAACTTGAGAACGGCCTGCATCCTGTCTCCTTTCGGTAAGAAACACCGGAATCCGTGCTGTTGGTCTTTTTCCGCACAGATAAAAAAAGTCCGGGACAAGGCCGAAAAAACCCTTGCCCCGAACCGGGGTCAGGCGGAGTGTCCTGAAGCTTGTACAGGGTAAAGATTAGGCCGTGATCATGGGGATATGAGTTTTGCGTTAGGCAGGATGGGGCCGGTAGGCAGGGGGATGAGGTCTGCGGGAAGGAAAAGGGCTTTCCCTCCCGCAGGGGCGGGCTTCAGGGCGGGGTGTCTTGAAAAAAGAATTCTGTGTTTCCGTTTACGGAGCGTTGAGGAGGGTGGTTCTGATCTCATAGATCCCCACCGTGCCACTGACCTCATTGCCCTCGATGAGAAGGGGGCTGCCGCTGGGGCTTGAGGCCGCATCCACAAAGCGGAAACCCTCCGGCCCGAGATCTCCGGCATCGGATGTGTAGCCTGTGGCATTTCCCGCAGGCATTACGTCAAGATCCCGGTTGTTGATGTAATGGGCAAAGCTCGGGGCATAGGGATTGCTGACATCATAGACCATGATGCCGCCCATGCGTTCCAGCCCGATAAAGGCATAGGTATGGCCCTTAATGGTGGCAACGGTAACGGCTTCGGGTTCCGGGCCCTTGTCGTCGGAGCGGCTGTCGCCTTTGTTCTCACTGTGATTGTTGTTGAACTTTTCTCCGTAGCGCAGGGCCGTCAGCACCTCAAACTGGTTGCCGGAATCAAAGATCTGTTCTCCGGTTTCCGCATCCCAGATGGAAAAGGAACGTCCGCCATAGGCATATACGGTTTCGATGGGCTTTGTTTTGTCTCTTCCGTCTGTCCGGCTGTTGCCGTTCAGGATGCGGGTAGTGTGGTAGGAAGCCTTGAGACGGCCAAGATTCGCATCCGTATCCAGACCGGCAAGGCCTGCTCCCAGGGTCAGACCTGCACGGGAGACAAGGTGCTTGACCCGCACCTCATCCAGACATTCACCGCTGCGGAAATAATAACCGGAAGCCTCGCAGGAGGTCTGATCCGAGATCCCCGTGAGAAAATCTTCCCGGCTGTCCCCTTCATTAGCCGTTAAAAGATAGGTTTTTCCGTTGAAGGTCATGGTGGCGATGGCGTCCGGCATGTAGATGCCCTTCACCGGCCAGTTTTTGATTCTGACCCCGCCATCCTCATCCCCTGCGTCCAGCTCATTGCCGGGAATGCTGTGATCTTTAAAGCCAAGGCCCCAGATTTTTTCCACCCGCTTGTCGGTGAGGTTCAGTACGGCAATGGCATTGTTTTCCTGCAGGGCCACATAGGCCCGGCTGCCATCTTCATTGAAGGCAATGTATTCCGGCTCAAGGCTTTGGGCGACACTGGCCCTGTTGCCGGGGCTGGTTGCGCTGTACCCGTCCAGTACCATTTTCGTGAGGGGCAGCTCCCCCATGGCGGGGGCCGCCTTCATTGAAATCTCCAAATCCAATGGTGGTCACGGAATAATCCGCCACGCGGATGATGCTGACGGAGCCTTCCGGATCCACCGTATAGCCCGCATCGGGTTCTCCTTCATTTGCCGAAAGCACCCTGCTGCCATCGGGCGTGAAGGCCACCATGTCGGGCTGGGCCCCCACGGATACGGCTTCCAGATAGCCCATATTCACCACACTGAGAAAAACCACCCAGCCGGGACTGGTTTTGGGGCTGGCCTCCACCGCCACAGCGGCAAGATCGCCATGGATGGCGATGGAATTGGCGGCACCCACAAGGTTTTTACCGGCAGCCTTTCCGGCAGTCACCAGCATGTCTCCGAGATCCAGGCTGGCGAGCAGGGGAATGGCCGTATCGGTGGGGGTTCCGGCATTGAAGACATCCACCCGGCCTGTCCGGGCATTCACGGAAAAAATCCGCTTGTGAACGGCGTCAAAGGCCACGATTTCCGCAGCGCTGACATCAAATCCCTGGGACTGGGTACGGCCAATGCGCTCCAGGGCAAGCACCTGACCTGCACCGTCCCTGCCGTCCTGGCCCTTTGCCCCATCGCTGCCCTTGGAGCCTTCGACACCCGCCGCACCGTTCTGACCGTTTTTTCCATCCTTGCCATCGGATACACAGCCTGTGGTTCCTGCCAGCATCATCAGTCCTGCCATGGCGACGGCGGCATATTTTTTCATACCTTTCACAGCCCACTCCTTGCGTTGAATGAATTCAGACGAGGTTCCGGCTGTTTCCCCTCTGCGTCATGCACAAGGAAACCGGAAACCCTGAACGGGTAGCAGGCTGGCATTAGGAGCAGATATGGGCTTTGTGGCTTTTTGGTTAAGGGAGGGGAGATCCCCAAAACTCCTGGCGATCCCATACCGACGAACCGGTCAGGCTGGTACAGAACCCATGGTGTCGATTGCATATGGATCAATTCGGTCGAAATCGGCAGATATCGTTTGACTCAGAACGAATATTCCTCGTATATCGCGTAAGTTTTTTTAATCTGTGAGGGGTGCGTTCAGCGTCCTCCCGTTTCGTCTCTGGCGGACGAGGCTGAAAACCCAAGATGCCCGTGGAGTTTTGAACATGAACGAAATGGAAGACCGCTGGTTGTCCATAAATGAAATCTGCAAACACCTCGGGGTCAGCAATGACACCGTGTACAAGTGGATCGACAGGCATAACATGCCTGCGCACCGCATGGGCCGCCTCTGGAAGTTCAAGAAAAGTCAGGTGGATGCCTGGGTTGAATCCGGCGCTGCGGCGGAACCCGGATCGGGGGCTGAGAAATCATGAGTATGAACGAAGCAGAAACGCGTTTCCATTTGATCGACCCCGTCTTGCGGGGCAAGGGCTATAACGATCACCAGTGGATCAAGATGGAAACTCCCGCACCCGTGGAACCGACCGGCCCCAAAGGCCGTCGCCGCAAGGGGGCAGGCCGTACTGATTATCTCCTCTGCGTGCAGGTGGGGGATATGCCGAAAGCCTTGCCCGTGGGTGTTCTGGAAGCCAAAAAGGAAAGTGACGATCCGCTGAAGGGAATGCAGCAGGCCAAGGGGTATGCAGATTGCAAACGCTTTGATGTGAAATATGTTTTTTTCACAAGGCCCAACTGGCCGAGCTCGCCGCTTGGCGAACAGTGCATTCTTTCCCTTGCCCGTGGTGCGGTGAGTGAGCGTATGCTGTTCAACCGCCTGGCTGATGGTGAAATAGAACTGCCCGATTTCACCATCCAGCAAAAGGCATCTTCAGCATTGGCCGTATTCAAGCCGATGCGCCAAGTCATGGAATCCAAAATCAACGGCATTAACCTCCTGCCCCAGAAAATTCTGGCGCAGGCCTTTGAGATGTAACCATGGCCAGGAAGACCACCGAAGTGAAGGATCAACCGATCTCCCTGACGCAACCGCCGGCAGGGTATGCCGAATGGCTGGTCGCGTTGAAAAACCGTATCCATAACGCCCAGCAGCGGGCGGCACTGGCCGTTAACCGCGAACTGGTGCTGCTCTACTGGCAGATCGGCCGTGATATCCTTGCCCGGCAGGCAAGCCAGGGATGGGGTGCCAAGGTCATCGACCGGCTGGCCCACGACCTGCGCAATGCCTTTCCGAGCATGAAAGGCTTCTCCCGCGCCAACCTCATGTATATGCGTGCCTTTGTCGAGGCCTGGCCGGACGAGCAAATTGTCCAACAGGCTGTTGGACAATTGCCCTGGGGCCATAACCTGGTGCTGCTGACCCGGCTGAAGCAACCGGAACAGCGTCTTTGCTATGCCCGGGCCGCCATCGAACATGGATGGTCGCGTAATGTACTGAATATCCACATCGAGACCCGTCTTCTCGAACGCACCGGCAAGGCTGTTACCAACTTTACCGAATGCCTGCCTGCGCCGGGTAGTGATCTGGCCCGGGAATCGCTCAAAGATCCCTACCTGTTCGATTTTCTGGATGTCGGTAAAGAGGCCGATGAGCGTGAAATTGAATCGGCGCTGGTCAAACACATCACCCAGTTTTTACTGGAGCTGGGAGCGGGATTCGCCTTTGTGGGGCGGCAGGTGCATATAGAAGTCGGAGGCGATGATTTTTTCATCGATCTGCTCTTCTACCACCTCAAACTGCGCTGCTATGTGGTGATTGAACTCAAGGCGGACAAATTCAAGCCAGAACATCTTGGCCAGTTGGGCTTTTACCTCACTGCTGTTGACCGTCAGGTTAAGGCCGAACAGGACAACCCCAGCATCGGCCTGTTGCTGTGCAAGAGCAAAAACAAGGTAGTGGCCGAATATGCGCTGGGCGACAAGAGTCAACCCATGGGCATCGCGGAATACAAACTGATGGATTCTTTGCCAGAGCCTTTGCAGACGAGCTTGCCCACCATTGAAGAGATTGAGAAAGAACTGGAAAAAACCACATGACAAGAAAGCCCTCCCGGAAAAACAGCCCAAGGCCGCCAACATCGACGCCGTTGTTTTCGACCTGAAAGCAGTCAACCCCAACGTCCACGTGGAGAAGCCACAGATATTGCAGGCTACAGACAGCAAGTGGTGGGGATGGAAGGATGATCTGGCTGAGGTTGGAATTGCCGTCCAGTTCCTTTGCCCGGAATATGTCGAAGCCAAATATGCCGAGAAGATGGGGACATGAAAGAGGACTTTTTCAAATTTCCTTCAACCCCTCATCTGGCGACCATGCCGGGGGTTGAGATCCGGGGGGATCTGATAAAAGCGTTTGTTGTGACAGTTCAGTTTCAGCTTGGATTGGGGCACGAGACTCACTGGATCAAGGTGACCAATGTCGCTACAGAACCGGCGCAGGGAAGTTTTTTCCCGTTGCGCCGGTTCTGTATGAAAATCTGTAGGCGAGTGATGCGCTCTTTTCGTGGATCTTTTTCGTGTTCTGAAACTTCTGCTTTCCTTTATGGGTCAGCGCGCAGGGAAATTGACGTAAATGGGGTTGGTGACGGCCTTCACCCGGCCATGCAGCAGCCGGTTTGAAAGCAGGTTCTCAGGTCTTCCGAGCAGTTCCGCCCGGTAGTGGGTGCGGCCCTTTGGATCCGGGGTTTCGGTGAAGGAGACCGATGCTGCGCCGCCGCTTAAGAGCCAGGCCCTGTGGAGCAGACCGTTTCTGAAAACGGAAACCAGATAGCTGTCCTTTCTGGAAAGAAGGGTGGCGAGGGCCTTGAGATCCACTTCGCCTGAAGCAAGGGCCAGCAGGTTTTTCACGTCAAGGGCCTCCACACGGGGACGGGCCAGCCATCCGGAAGGTTCCGGATTGTGGATCTCCAGCCGGAAGGTGAGGGAGTTGTCGCCGGTCTGTATGAGATTGTCGCCCACAAGGGTTTCAAAGAGGCCGTCTCCGTCGCGATCCGCCACAAAGTCAAGCCTTTCCTTGTCCGGTGCGTGGCTGATGGACACATGCCCCTTGCGGATGGCCGCCAGAATGGCTTCCGACGATTTTTCCTCCGCATAGACCCAGGTGGTGGGATTGCCGAGACCAAAGAGGGAGGCTTCCACCTTGGCCACAAGGCCGGATGCGTATGCAGAAAGCTTGTGGGTGTCCGATCCGCCCACAGCGGTGGGACGGCGGCCCTGAATCAGCTGGGCATCCCAGAAGGGATGGCTGGCCCAGGCGTTGAAATTGGGAAGGCGGTACATGCTGTTCCATACCTCCACCGCATCCACCAGGTGATCCACACCATATTTCCAGGGGCAGCAGAACACCGCCGCAGGATGGTTGATGGAAAAAAGGGCCTGTCCCCGGTGCGCTCCGTAAAGGGCCGCCGTGGCATTCAGCTCGTCATTGGCCTGCCACAGGGGGCCATAGTCAAAGGGTTCTGCGGCCCAGACATTGGCGTGCCCCTTTGAAGATGTCCATTCCACGCCGTAAAGGAGCTGCATGCTGCCGGACACATGGTCCCGGTCTTCCCAGTGGGGGGGCATGAGGCCTTCATAACGGCCCCTTTCAAAAAGGTGGCTGTCGTGATCCGTGAGGCTGAAAAAATCAAACCCTCTGGCCTCGGCTTCCCGGATCACCGCAGCCACCGGGGCGTTGCCGTCGCTGTAAAGGGAATGGGCATGGAGATCCCCTTTCAGCCACAGCCCTTTTCCATGGCTGCCCTTCTCTTCTGAAATCCACTGGTTCATGAGAAGAAAGAGATCCGTATTGTCGATGTACTCTCCCGTGAAATCCGGATCAAAGCCTGCGATCAGCCCTGCAAAATAACTGTCCCTGCCGTCCACAAGGCTTTCAAGCAGGCCGGAAACCCCTTCTCCTTTCACGTACAGGGGAACGGGCAGATTGCTGTGACCATCGGCGTGAAAGACCATCTCCGGCATGTTCCCGGCCCCGCGGTCCTGCACCGGCGTGAAGGTTCGGCTTTCCGAGCCCCAGAGGTAACCGCACTCGTGGTCGGCGGTCACGATGAGAAGGGTCTCCTCCCAGCTGCTGTGGGTTTCCACCCAGTCCGTCACGGCGGCAACGGCCTCGTTGAAATCCCGCTGTTCTTCTATCAGCCGTCCCTTTTCGTTGCTGTGGGCCGCCCAGTCCACGGCTCCGCCTTCCACCATGAGGAAAAAATCCTTCCCGGTTGCGGAAAGGGCGTTCAGGGCACCCCTGCTCATCACGGCAAGGCCTGGGGTTTCAGGATTGGCGGTGGATCTGTCCACAAGCTGCCGGTCTCCGGATCGCGCCTGCTGGAGGGTGGTGGCGGCCCTTGCAAGCCCCAGCACTTTGGTATGGATCTGGTCGCCCCTGGCCAGAGCCTCAAAATCTGCTTTGGCATCCATGAAATGCCAGGTGCGGCCATCCTTGCCGGAAAGTCCCTCTTCGCTTGTCAGCTGCTGAAAGACCCCTTCGCCGCCCACATATTTGTATTCCTGATCATCTGTCTTCAGCCTGCCGTCGTTGTCGTAGAGGGGATGGCCTGCGCCCATGAGCACATCCAGGTCACTGGCGTACAGCATCTCCCGGGCGATCTTTTCGTAGCTGTTTCGCGAAAGCTCATGGGCCACCATGCCAGCGGGGGTGGCGTGGCTGATGGGAACCGAGGTGACAAGACCCGTGGCCATGCCCTGTCCGGCGGCCGTTTCCACCATGTTTTTCATGGGAAGGCTTCCGGGATTCATGCCCACCATGCCGGGGATGGTTTTCACCCCTGTTCCCATGGCCGTGGCAGCGGCTGCGGAGTCCGTGGGGTTGAGGGTGTGGGCACCAAAGATCTTCCACCCGATCTCGGGCCTGTAATCACCGAGAACACTGTAGGTGGTCATCATGTACTTTTCGGGAAAGGCCGCATACACGGGTTTTTCCCCATGGTAGTAATCCGTGGCCATGACGGTGTTGAAGCCCATGCCGTCGCTGATCATGAGGATCACGTTTTTCGCCGCGACGGGAGCGGCAAGGAGCAGGGCCAGGCAGAGGGCAAGGGCCTGCATACGAAGGTGTCTCAACATCTTTTCCTCCATGAAGAAATGTTTGGATAAAAATGGAAAGCATCGAAAACGGAAGCCGGAAAAAACAGGGCGTGAAGAAAGCCTTAGGGGGAGAGGATTGGGTGCGTGTGAGGGGAATGTTAAATTTTTTTCATCTGTCTCCTGATTCAGACCGGAGATGGGGAGAATGGACAGCCGACAGGGTAGTATTCCAGTGGAAAAAGGTATAAAAAAAGATTTTTACAGGATTCGGCATGGGGGCTGTGAACGCTGTCTGCTGTGGAAGTGACAGGTTGAAGATAATACGGAACAGAGGACGGCGTATTTCCGCACCAGAATCCCGCTGCCGTAAGTCCGATTGCACAGATGAAGGAATCTTGTGTATCATAAGTCCGTTATTTTTTTGACTTCCTCTTCTTACTTTTTTCCGGCGGTCACAAAAGGCCTGCACCACAAAAGGGCTGCGATGGATGAAAAATGGCAGAACATTTCAGGGTACCAGATCCGGGAACTTCTGTTTGAGAGCGCCCGTTCGGTCATTTACCGTGCCACAAGGGAGGCGGATGCCCTTCCCGTCATCCTCAAATGCCTGAACCGGGAGTATCCGTCTCCAGGTGAGATCACCCGTTTCAGGCGGGAGTATGAGATCGGGCTGAAGCTCTCCGGCCACGGGGGCATAAGGGTTCTGGGCTTTGAAAGATTCGGAAATTCCCATGCCATGGTTGAGGAGGATTTCGGGGGAAAGACCCTGGAGGCCTTTCTCACCTTTCGCAGCGTAAGCCTTGAAGAAGGTCTTTCCCTTGCCATCCGTATCACACAAACCCTGGGCCGCATCCATGGTCAGCAGGTGATCCACAAGGACATCAATCCTTCCAATATCCTCTACAATCCGGAAACAGACAGCTTGTGTTTTATGGATTACGGTGTTTCCACGGAACTTTCCCGTGAGCATCAGGCCATCCTGAATCCCAATGTGCTGGAGGGAACCCTTGTCTGTATGGCGCCGGAGCAGACCGGACGCATGGGCCGGGCAGTGGATTACCGCAGTGATTTCTACGCCCTTGGGGCGACCTTCTATTTCATGTTCACGGGCCGTTTTCCCTTTGAGTCCGAAGATCCCTTAGAGCTTGTGCACAGTCACATCGCAAAAATGCCGCTTCCGCCCCATACGCTGAACCCTGAGATTCCGGAGGCCGTCTCCGCTGTGATTCTGAAGCTCATGGCCAAAATGGCGGAAGACAGGTACCAGTCCGTTTCAGGGATTGTGGCGGATCTTCAGAATTGTCTGAGCCAGTGGCAGACAAAGAAGCGTATCGATGCCTTTCTTCCCGGTGGAGAAGATCTTTTTGAAAGGTTTGAAATTTCCCAGAAACTCTATGGACGCAGCGAGGCTCTGGGAAAAGCCCGTGACATGTTCAGTGACCCTTACCAGAGGACGGGCATCCTGCTTGTGAGCGGCCCTGCCGGTATGGGAAAATCCTCCCTTGTCCGTGAAATCCGGAAACACGGGCTGGAGAAGGGGGGAGCTTTCATTGAGGGCAAATTTGATCCTTTAAAACGCAGTGTGCCCTATGCCCCCCTGCTGGAAGCCCTGCGCAACCTGATGCTGACCCTTTTAACGGAAAAGGAAGAGGTGCTGGGGATCTGGCGGAAAAAGCTTCTGGAAGCGTTGGGAAACAATGCCTGTGTGATGACCGATGTCCTTCCCGAACTGGTATGGCTCATCGGCTCCCAGCCTTCTGCTCCGGAGCTGTCTGCTTCTGAAACCCGAAACCGTTTCTGCCATGTGTTTCAAGGGTTTCTCCGGGCGCTGATCCGGGAAGGCCAGCCCCTTTTCATTTTTCTGGATGACATGCAGTGGGCGGATTCCGCATCCTTAAGCCTCCTGGAATACCTGATGACAGGTGCCGGTATCCGCCATCTTTTTTTCATTGTCGCTTACCGGGACAAGGATGTGGATGAAACCCATGCCCTGTCAGCCGTTCTGGAGAAGATCCGGAAGGCTGGTGTGCGTGTTGAGGCCGTGGCCCTCGGTCCCCTGAGCCCTGCCTCTGTGGAACAGCTCCTTGCCGATACCCTCCATTGCGAAAAGGAGGAGGTTCGCCCCCTTGCGGAGCGCTGTCTGGAAAAAACCCGGGGCAATCCCTTTTTCCTTAATCAGTTCCTTGAAACCCTCCACCTTGAAAACCTGCTGGTCTTTGACAGGGAAAACAGGCACTGGGTCTGGGATCTTTTTGGGATAGAAGGCCTTGGGATGACGGATAACGTCATTGACCTCATGGTGGCAAGGCTTGGGAAGCTTCCCGAAGAAACCCAGGAAATTCTACAGCTTGCCGCCTGCATCGGCGCTGCCTTTGACCTTGAAGTTCTCTCCATTGTCCGGGAAAAATCCCTGGCCCAAACCTTTTCGGAGCTGTGGCCCGCCCTGAAGGCGGGGCTTGTGATGGCAACAGGGGATCTTCCCGGCCCATTGACAGGAACCGTGCTTCCGGTGGAGGGGCTTTCCCATGAAAGGGAAGGTGTCTCCAGCCGCTATCGTTTTCTCCACGACCGGGTGCAGCAGGCCGCAGGTTCCATGATTCCGGAGATCTATAAAAAAGCGGTGCATGTAAGGGTGGGGCGTCTCCTGCGGACTTCCCTTTCTCCCGAGGGGCAGGAGGAGCGCCTTTTTGAGATTGTGAACCATTTTAATCTCGGGCGTGACTGTCCGGATGCTGTAGGAGAAGGGGAAGGACTCAGCGCCTTGAACCTTGCCGCCGGACGCAGGGCCAGGGCGTCTGCGGCCTTTGATGCGGCCTCGGACTATTTCCAGCAGGGCATTTTCTGGCTTCCTGACGCGCCCTGGGAAAAGCAGTATGCCCTTGCCCTTGACCTGTATACGGCAGCCGCAGAGGCCTTTTACCTGACAGGCCACTATGGGGACATGGAGGCCATGGCCCGGATTGTCACCGAAAATGCCCGCAGCCTGCTGGATCAGACCGGCGTCGTGATTACCCGCATGCATGCCTGTACCGCAGGGAATCAGCCCCTGAAAACCATAGAAATCGCCCTTTCCTTTCTGAAGGATTTAGGCGTGAAGCTCCCTTCAGATCCGTCAGCCCCCCATTTGTTCGTGGGCCTTTTACAGACCCGCTACCTTCTGGCGGGAAGATCCATGGAGGCTCTTCTGGCCCTTCCTGCCATGAACGACCCTGCAAAGGAAGCCGCCATCCGGATCATGACCATGCTGGGGCCTACCGCCTATCTGGTCATGCCCCGGCTTTCTCCCCTGCTGTCCTTCAGGCGGATCACCCTTCTTCTGAAGCATGGCCTGTCACGGGAAGCCCCCTATGTTTTTGCCGGTTACGGTTTCATCCTGTGCGGGGTCATGGGGGATATGGAGAAGGGCAATGATTTCGGAAGGCTCGCCCGAAAGCTTGTGGAAAAGCTCCATGCCGTTGAGGTTGAGGGGCGTGTTACCTTTGTCTGCAATGCCTTTATCCGGCACTGGAAGGAGCCTTTGGACGGTACGCTGGAGGAACTGGCCCAGGCTTCCCGGATCTGCCTTGACAGGGGGGATTTTGAGTTTGCGGCCCTGGCCGCCGTGGTCTGCTGCCTGCATTTTTATGCAGCGGGAAAGCCCCTGCAAATGGTGGCCCAGCAGATGGAGCAGTACCATGCCATAACTTCGGGAATCCGGCAGTCCATGTCCCTGGGGATTATTGAGATCTATTATCAGACCGTTCTGACACTCATGGGGCAGGAGTCGAAGAAGGACGGGCTGTTGCCGGGAGAGTGTGGGGGAGGAGAGCCGGTATTTTCTGAAGGCCGTGACAGTACGACCCTCTTTCATGCGTATCTGAACCACTCCGTACGGGCCTATTTTTCCGGAGATCTTGTCTGTGCGCTGGACAATGTGACTGCGGCAGAAAAGTACCTTGCGGGCGCACGATCAACCTTTGCCGTACCTTTTTTTTATTTTTATGACTGCCTGATCCGGCTGGGCAGGGTGCCTTTTCTGTCGGGTTCAGACAAAAGGCGGTCTTTAAGGAAGGTGGCCGCCAATCAGAAAAAAATGAAAAAATGGGCAGGCCATGCCCCCATGAATCACCTGCACCGCTGGCATCTTGTGGAGGCCGAACGCTGCCGTATCCGTAAGAAGATCCTTCAGGCCATGGGCCATTACAGGGAGGCCATCGGACTGGCCCGTGCCAATGGGTTTCTTCAGGACGAGGCCCTTGCCAATGAGCTTTATGCGGAATTTCTCATGGCTGAGGGAGATGAAAAGCCTGCGGCCCTGTATATGAAAGAGGCCCATTATGCCTATACCCTCTGGGGGGCCAGCATCCGGATCGAGGCCATGGAACGCCGTCACCCCGGACTTCTGGCAGGACTTGCGGTGCCGGAAAGGCGGCTGGGCTGGATCACATCCATCTCCTCCAGTTCCCTGGATACCGGAGGAGAAGCCCTGGATCTGATGAGCATCGTGAAAATCTCCCAGGCCCTTTCAGGTGAGGTGGACTATACAGAGCTTCTGAAAAAAATCATGGGGCATCTCATTGAAAACGCCGGGGCGCAGCAGGGTGCCCTGATCCTGAAAGATGGGGACAGGCTCATGGTGGAAGCTCTTGTTGCCGCCGATTCCGAGCCTCTGGTTTTTCCCGATGGCCTTGCGCTGGAGGCCTGTAATGCCCTTGTCCCCTCCATTGTGCATTACACGGCGCGGACGGGCAGGGAGCTTGTGCTGGAAAATGCCTCGGGCGAGGGGATTTTTGCCCATGACACCCAGGTGCTGTACAAAAAGCTCTTATCCCTTCTCTGTATGCCCATCCTCCAGCAGGGAAAGCTGACAGGGCTTCTCTACCTTGAAAACAACGGGGCCAAAGGGGTTTTTACACAGGATCGTGTGCAGATCCTGAACATCCTCTGTGCCCAGGCAGCCATTTCCATCGAAAATGCAAGACTTTACAGAAAACTCCATGAGTCGGAGAAAAAGTACCGGGGGATTTTTGAGCATGTGGCCGTGGGGATTTTTCAGGCGACTCTTGGAGGCCGCATCCTGACCATCAACCCGGCCATGGCAACAATCTGTGGCTATGCCTCCATGGAAGAAGCCCTTGAAATGCATAGGGATGCGGCAACACAGTATGTGAATCCGGAAAAACGCAGTGAGTTTGTGGGGCTTCTTGAAAAACATGGCATGGTGCGGAACTTTGAAACGGAAATGTACAGAAAAAACGGGGACACCATGCAGGTGTCCCTGTCTGCGGGCCTGATCTATGATGCCAGCCAGAATCCCCTTTATATTCAGGGGATTCTTGAGGATGTCACCGCAAGGAAGGAAGCTGAGGCCTTCAGGATCGCCAAAGAATCCGCAGAAGCGGCCAGTCAGGCCAAGAGCCGTTTTCTTGCGGACATGAGCCATGAGATCCGAACACCCATGAATGCCATCCTCGGCATGGCCGATCTTCTGTGGGAAACCCCGCTGGATCGTGAGCAGATGCGTTTTGTGGATATCATCCGCAACGCCGGGGAGAGCCTCATCCATCTCATCAACGATATCCTTGATCTTTCAAAGGTGGAGGCCGGGAAGCTTGAGCTGGAAAGCATCGCCTTTAATCTTGCCGACATGGTTGAGACGGTGTGCGAGGTGCTGGCCCTCAAGGTGCATGAGAAGCAGATAGAGTTTCTCTGTGATCTCCACCCGGATCTGCCCCGGCAGGTTGTTGGTGATCCCACCCGTCTGCGTCAGGTGCTGACCAATCTGATCGGCAATGCCCTCAAATTCACTGATTCGGGTGAGATTCTGGTGGAGGTGCGGGAAGAGAGCCGGGGAGAGAGGCTGGAAATTCATTTTGCCGTTCGGGATTCAGGAATCGGGATTTCTGAAGAAGCTCAAGGGAGACTGTTTCAGGATTTTCAGCAGGCCGATGCTGCCACCACCCGTAAATACGGAGGCACGGGCCTTGGCCTTGCCATCTGCAAAAAGCTTGTGGAGGCCATGGGCGGAAGACTCTGGGTGGAAAGTGAACCCGGCAGGGGCAGCACCTTTGCCTTTACCTGCCTTTTTGATCCGGTCCCAAACAGTGAGAACACCGGAGGTTTCCGGGGAACGGGCCTTTCTGTTCTCCTTGCTGACGACCATGATGGCAGCAGAAGCATCCTTGGGAGAATGCTTGGGGAATGGGGAGCAGAGGTGCTTGGCGTTGAAAGCGGAGAAGCGGTACTGGACGCCCTGTCCACGAGATCCTTTGACCGTATTTTTCTGGATGCCCGAATGCCGGGTATGGACGGGTTCAGAACGGCGGAAAAAATTCTGGAGCTTTATGGTGATCTTGGCAATACGGTGATCCTGCTGACCTCCGATGGAATTTCTGAGCAGATTTCACGGGCCAGTCAGCTGGGGATTCCTGTCAAACTGGTAAAACCTGTGAAAAGGAAGGATCTGCAACAGGCCCTTTCAGTGGCAGGAATATCATTAAAAGAAAAAGGCAGGGATTTATGGGAAGGGGAGGGTGTTGTTGAAGAAAACCTGCGCCCCCTTTCCATTCTGCTGGTGGAGGATCATGTGATCAATCAGACCCTCTTTGCCGTCAATCTGAAGCACATCCCCCACAGACTTGAGGTGGCGGCCAACGGGCGCATCGGCTTTGAAAAATTCACGGAAGGTGCCTTTGATCTGGTTTTCATGGACAAGGAGATGCCTGTCATGGACGGATTTGAGGCCACAAGGCATATCCGGCAGTGGGAAAGGGAAAAGGGAAAGCATGAAACCCCCATCATCGCCCTCACGGCCCATGCCCTGAAGGGCATGGAAGGGGAACTTCTGGCTGCCGGATGCACCGCATACATGACCAAACCCTTCAAAAAAACAGAACTTCTGGAAATCCTGAAGACCTATGCTCCATAAACAGGCCGGATTGACATCCTTGTCCGGTGCTCCGTAAAGCCGCAAAAAATACCTAGCGCAGCCAGATTTCCACCCGACGGTTTCTGCCCCTTCCCGAAGGGCTTTCATTGGACGCCACGGGCAGTTCCTGTCCCACCCCCAGGGTTGCAACACGGTACACGCCCCTGGCTTTCAGGGCATCCGCCACCACCTGTGCCCGTTTCAGGGAAAGTTCCTGATTGTAGCTGTAGTCTCCATGGCTGTCCGCAAAGCCCGCAAGCAGCACTTCCCTGCCGTGGTTTTCCGGTTTTCCCATGAAAGTGATGACCCGTTGCAGATCCCGCATGCCCCGGCTGTCCAGTTCAAAGACATTGGAGCGGAAGCGGAAGTTGAGGGAAAGCCGTAAGCCTCCCTGAACAGCTTTGGCATAGGCTTCCACCAGGGCTTGATCCTGCACCTGGGTTGTTGTGTCCGGAACAGGCGCTGCAAAGGTTTTGATCCTGAGATCCACAAAGCCCGTATCCGCTGCCTTCTGCTGGCCTTCGTCGGAAAGGGCGTAGTGGATAAAGTTCAGCACATGGGGATTGGGCGAGGCCGCAGCCGTATAGAGATACAGCCTGCGGGACAGGGGATAGTCTTCCGTGGCCACGGTAAAGAAGGTGGGAAAAATACTGCTCCCGCCCTCCACACCTACGGCAAGGGCTTTGGAATGGTTGACATAGGGCAGGCCCGTAAAGCCGATACCGTTTGTATCTCTGGCAACGGAATCGGAAAGAAGGGCGTTGGATTCAAAACGCTTTGCCCCTTCGTGAAGTTTTCTTTTCCCCAGCACCAGTCCCTTGAAGGTGTCGTAGGTGCCGGATTTATCATCCCTGGCATACACTTCGATTCCACCGTTCAGGCGGCTTCCCGTTTCTTCCCATCGGGCTGTCCGTCCTTCAAAGATATCGGCAATGGTGTCCACGGAAAGGGCTTCCAGGCTGTTGGCCGGATGGGTGATGATGGCAATGCCGTCCAGCCCCACCACATGTTCCGAAGCCACGGCCTTCATGTCTCCCAGATGCTGAAGATCGAGAATCTCGCTGTCTTTGATTTCACGGGAGGACATGGCGATGTCGCAGCTTCCGTCCTTTAAGGAAGCAAAACCCGTGGAAGAACCATGGGCTTTGATGTCCACCACAAGTCTTTTTCCTTCCAGCATGCCGGAGACTTCCTGTTCTTCAGGCGAGGCTTCCTTTTCCGGGCGGATGTCCTTTGCCCCCAGTTTTTCAAGATATCCCATGGCCAGATCCGGCGCATATTTTGCTCCGATGGTGTTGGAACCGTGGAGGCGCAGCACCAGCTCACGCACCGGTATTTCAGGGGGAAGGGTCAGATTTTCCGATGTGCCGGTCATGAACCAGGAGGACGTTTCCTGATAGCCTTCGGTCTTTGCGGTGAGGAGAAAACGCTGTACCCGGATACCTGAAAAATGGGCTCTTCCATCCACATCCGTCGTTTTCCGGAGCTGGACATCCTTATCCGCAAGAAGGATCTGCACACCGGCAAGGGGGGTGCCTTCCGGTGTGAGGGTTCGGATGGAAAAATGATCCGGCATTTTGGCCGGAGTTTCCTTGATGGAGATGGGGCTGGCTTCAGAACCTCCACCCTGAATCTGAAAAAAGAGGAAGCCCACAAAGCCCAGAACCAGTGTCAGAAACACCATGATGGTCAAAGATTCTCTGTCACGCAGCATTGTCCTGCTCCTTATTGTCCTGCTTTTTGTTTCATGGATCGTTTACCGGGAAAAACACATCAGCAGGGCAGACCTACAGATCTCATATTCAGTTCTGATGAGCTTCAGGTATGGGATTTGTGGATACGGCATTTTTTTTAACCGGCCTCCATGCATTTTCCCTGAGATGGGAGAGCAGTTGCAAAATTACCTTTGCAACATGAAATCCATCGATCCCATGCGGGAGCAGGGGATCGGAGACTTGACAGGAAGCTCGGATCCGGAAGAATCTGGCGGTATACCCCGTTGTTTTACGGATTCCGCCAGACCGGAAAGGAGGTTTTCTTGAGCAGACAGCCAAAAATTATTTTATCCTCCCCGCCTCCACAGGCAAAGGGGAGACCCCGTTTAGTGCTTTTGCGCTCGCCCGTCCGCTGGGTGACAGCCTGCCTTTTTTTTGCCTTCACCCTCTGGATGACCTTGCGTTTCGGCTGGACAGCGGAAGACGTCTTCTGGGCTTTCTGGGTGACATCCTTTTTGTCAATGGCTTTGATTCTGCTTTCCTGTCTTGCCCTTTATCCCTTCTTTCCCCATGCCTTTACCGCAGAAACCCCAGCCGGAAAGCCCCTCACAGGAAATTCTAAATTTCTGGCCTTTGTGATTCTTTTTATTATCTGCGCCATCTGTTTCACCTGGGTGCATTATATGGCAGCTCTTCTTGCCGAAGCCTTTACGGAAAAGCCCCAGAACCGTTTTACCTTTCAGGCCATTGCAGCCATGGCAACAGCATACTGGCCCGTTCTTCTGACGGGGCTTTTTCTCCGGCTGGAGGATTTTCTTCTGATCTGCCTGCGTTTCATGGAGGAAAAGGACGTCCCTGATCCGGAAGAGGACAGCTTTTTTGCCCTGCTCGGTCTGCCGATGGGAGGGTTGGGGGCCATGTGGACCGCCCTTGTTGTGCTGGTTCTTGCCACCGTTCTGGCGGAGATTTTTGGGTTCGGGAAAAGGGAATGGATTTTTGTACCAGTTTACGCCATCCTCTACCTTCCGATCCGTTTTCATCTGCCTGCGGGCAGACAGTGTACAGATAAAACCTGATTCTTCCAGAGCTGTATTCCACAATCTCATCAAGCCATAGGAATATCCGATGCGCAGCCTGAATCAGCCATGGTTTGCTGGCCCCTTTGCTGTCAGGCTGTGATGGGGTCGAAGACCTTACCATGACAAGGTTATTGGCATGTAACCGTTTTGTTGGCGGAAACAAGGTGGCGCTTACAATCTTTTTACTGATTACCATCTTGCTTCAGCTATCGTTCCCATGCTCTAGCGTGGGAACGCACTACCGGGCGCTCCTGCGCCCAGGGCGAGTATCCTCGGGAATCCCTTTTCTGGAAACTGGATATTGACGAAGCACCGGGACGATCCAGACCAAAACATGGAGCGTATCCGCTTTCTGGACTCCCTACAGGCTTTTGGGTCATGGCAGTGTCCCGGATTCAAGACGCTGGAGCGTCTCAAGATGCATTCCCACGCTGAAGCGTGGGAACGATAGATTCAATGATGCATGTGCAAAATCTGCGACTGCATGGCTGAGTCAGAGTGGTAATCAGAATCTTTTTTAAACCTGCTGCCTGTGTGCACAGGCAGGGGTCTTTTGGGTATGCTTGTTGCTGTGTCAGTGTACAAGGCCCATGAAACGGTGCCTTAAGGGTCAGTCTTAAAAGCTTTGTAACGCAGGAAGGTTTGCAGAATTACTTTAAGAAAGGAAAAGGCCATGAAAGAAAAACGGGTTCAGATGAAGATATGTTTCAGAAAAAATCTGCTGTTTTTTTGGGGGATGCTGATGTTTTTGGGTGTTGCAGACATTGCACAGGCATCACAGAATCCGGCTTTACGGTTTCAGGAGGTCGCCGGAAGCAATGGCGCTATTCTCCGGGACGTTGTTAACCGTCTTGAATGGCAGCGCTGTCCCTATGGTCAGAGCTGGACAGGTTCAGGCTGTAGCGGAGTCGCCTGGGGAGGAAGCTGGCATGATGCCATCGAGGTGAGAGCTCCTGATGGATTTCGGCTTCCGACCATTGCTGAACTGATAACTCTGGATCCATATGACAGAACTATTTTTCCTGGTGATGCCTGTTTTTGGTCTTCCTCGACCTATAAGGGAAGTGATGATTATGCGTGGAACCTTTCTCTCAGGTACGGCAGTTCCAATTATAATGGCAAGAACGATTACGATGGTTATCAGATCCGCCTTGTACGCGGCGGACAGTGATTTTGGTTTTTTGTCATGAGGCATCCATAAGAAAGGAAAGGCCATGAAAAAAACACAGGTTCAGGTGAAGGGGAGAGTCAGAAAAAATCTGGTGGTTTTTTTTGGGCTGTTGGTGCTTTTCTGCTTTGCAGGGGCCGTGCAGGCAGCCCAGCCGCCCCAGCCGCCTCCCCGGTTTCAGGAGGTAGAAGGAAGCAATGGCTCCATTATCCGGGACAATACCACAGGTCTTGAATGGCAGCGTTGTGCCTATGGTCAGAGCTGGACAGGTTCAGGCTGTAGCGGAGCCGCATGGGAAGGAAGCTGGTATGATGCAGTGCGGATAACAGCTTCGGGAGGATTCCGGGTTCCAACCATTGATGAGCTGAAAAACCTGGCACCATATTATAAAAAATTTCTCCCTGGTTCTTACTACGTTTGGTCTTCCTCGCCCGATGTCAACGATATTCACTGTGCATGGTTCTTCAATTTCGATGACGGTCATGTCGGCTCTTATGGCAAGGGCGACTACAACCGGCTCCGCCTTGTGCGTGCCGGGCAGTGATTTTGGTTTTTTACCATGGGATACCAGAAAGAAAGGAAAAGGCCATGAAGAAAAAAAAGGTTCAGGTGAAG